>JAUIGX010000282.1 GCA_030432435.1 Alphaproteobacteria bacterium | reverse complement strand
GATGAACATGCTGGCCGAAATAGAAGGTCGCAACTATTCAAAAGGGGAAGATGTGAATCTGGTTCTCATTTCCGCGTCATCCGCCGCAGCGGGCACAAGCACTCCATGACGTTCGGTTCCGGAATGTCGCCGCTTGCCAAGTGGTTGTGGGTAGCCGGACTTGCAACGGCCTTGAGTGTCGCCGTCCTCATGGTGTGGGTGGATATTCCTCTCGCGCTTTACTTTCACACTTACCGCGACACCGACTGGGCCAATTTTTTTGCCGCGATTACGGATTTCGCGAACGGTGCAATTTGGTATGGGCTTGCCGTGCTTGGCATTGGCTTTGCTTATCTGCGCTGGAAGCGCCTGCCGGACACACCAAACGTGACCCGGTGGACCAAAGAATTACGAGCCTGGCTCTTCATGATTGCGACAATGGCCTCGTCAGGCATCTTCATTAACGCGATCAAATTTGCCGTGGGACGTGAGAGACCCCGGTTTTTATTTCGGGACGGCACCAGCGACTTTCACCCCTTCGCTCTGCGCATCGCCGACTGCGCCTTCCCATCCGGCCACACACAGTCGATATGGACGGCGATGTTATGCCTGTCGCTCCTGTTTCCGAAAGGGCGGGCCATTTTCATCCCTGTGGCGGTGATGATCAGCGCGAGCCGCGTTATTATCGGCGCGCATTATCTATCGGACGTCGTTGCCAGTATTTTCATCGCATTCGCTTTCACACTACTGTGGCGGCGATGGTTCGAACGTGGCGGTGAGACGGTGATCTTGCAAGCGCCATCGGGGCAGCCCGCGGTCTAGGACCGGGCTATCAAGTCGCGCAGGCTCTGTTCAATTTCGGGACTCGACCAATCTGTGTCCCCCTCGACACGGCCAACTTCGTTTCCTGCTCTGTCGATAATCAGCGAGGTAGGTAAGCCGCGCAGCTTTGCATCTTTGGCAAAGCGGGCCGCGGACTCGGTATACCGCGCCAAATTGCTCCACCCGTTCGTATCCATAAACGGTACGGCGACCTGGGCCCCCTCGCGGTCTTGCGAAATGGCCAAGACTTCAAAATCCGAACCCCCGAGACTGGCTTGCAGGCCATCGAGAGTCGGCATTTCTTTGACACACGGCGCGCACCATGTGGCCCAAAAGTTAACGACTAGGACCTTGCCTTTGAAATCGGCGAGGGAAATCTCGGCTCCAGCCTCGTTCTTGAACACCGTGGCAGGCGCCGGAGTTGGGCTCTCATGCCAGACAATAGCGCCAAAATTGGATTTGGCGGGCGCCGCCGGAGGCCCCGAGGCTGCGGGCTCAGCCGTCGCCGACACCGGTTCTGCGGTCTGGCGGGTTGCCAGAGCGACTACAGCAATGATAATCACCGCTGCCAGTCCTACGGCTAGCGTTATAAGCCTGCGATTTAACCCGTTGCCCGGCATATTTCCTCCGTTATTCCGTGTGGCCGGCCGACATAATGCGGAGACCTAACAGCGGGTCAAGGTTAACACATGACAAGTAAAATTTGGGGCGGACGATTTTCAGCCGGCCCCGGCGCTATTATGGAGGAAATCAACGCCTCCGTCGGATTTGATAAGCGGCTAGCCAAGCAGGATTTGCACGGCAGCCGGGCACATTGCGCCATGCTTGTAAGCGCGGGCCTCATCAACAAGGAAGACGGCGAAGCGATTCAAAGCGGGCTGACGCGCATTGAAAAAGACGTTGCCGAAGGCAACTTCATTTTCAAGCGCAGTCTTGAAGACGTTCACATGAATATCGAGGCCCGGCTAACCGATCTCATCGGCGCGCCGGCCGGACGGCTCCATACGGCCAGGTCGCGCAACGATCAGGTCGCTACGGATTTTCGCATGTGGGTGCGAGCCGCAATCGATAACATCGACGAAGAACTGTGCAAGCTTCAGTCAGTTCTGATCGACAAAGCCGAAGCGCATGCAGACACGATCATGCCCGGGTTTACCCATCTGCAAGCTGCCCAACCGGTGACGTTCGGCCACCACCTCCTCGCCTACGTAGAAATGATCGGCCGGGACCGGGGGCGTTTCATTGATGCCCGGCGCAGGCTCAACGAATGTCCTTTAGGCGCGGGTGCGCTGGCGGGAACATCGTTTCCCATCGATCGGCATTTGACCGCCGAGAAACTAGACTTCGACCGACCCATGGCAAATTCCATGGACGCCGTATCCGACCGCGACTTCGCGCTGGAGTTTCTAGCGGCCAGCAGCATCCTTGCGACCCACCTTTCACGCTTCGCCGAGGAGTTGGTGATATGGTCGAGCGCACAATTCGGATTTGTTCGGTTTACCGATGCTTTCTCGACCGGCAGCTCGATGATGCCGCAAAAGCGCAATCCGGACGCTGCGGAACTGGTGCGGGCCAAGGCCGGTCGCGTGTTCGGCGGGCTAATCACCCTGCTGACCGTTATGAAAGCGCTGCCGCTGACGTACTCCAAGGATATGCAGGAAGATAAAGAAGCGGTGTTCGCAACGTTCGACACCCTGGAACTTTGTCTTGCCGCAACCACAGGCATGGTCGTCGATATGACGCCGGTACCCGAACGCATGCGTGCTGCGGCTTCGGCGGGATTTACAACCGCAACCGACCTGGCCGACTGGCTGACCCAAGCCCTGAATGTTCCTTTCCGTGAGTCTCATCACATCACAGGGCGCATCGTTAAGCTGGCAGAAGACAAAGGATGTGATCTGTCCGAACTCACTCTTGCGGAAATGCAGAGTGCTGAGCCGCGCATCACGGAAGCTGTATTCGGCGTGCTTACTGTCGATGCCTCCGCTGCCAGCCGCACCAGTTTCGGCGGCACCGCGCCGAACAACGTGCGCGCACAGATCAAAGCCGCGCGAGAGCGATTTTTAAACAAAAAGGCCGCACCATGAATAAATTCGCGAAAGCCGCCGGGTGTCTTTTGTTGTTGCTCTGCGTAACGGGCACCATGAGTGCGTGCGGAAAGAAGACGCAACCCATTCCGCCCGACGGCGCGACCTATCCTCAACAGTACCCACGTCCGTAGATCGGCCGCGTCACCATGCATCATTTTATTTATCGGAACGGCGTTCTGCACGCTGAAGACGTCGCGCTGCCTCGGATTGCCGACGCGGTGGGCACGCCCTTTTATTGTTATTCCACCGCCACCTTGACCCGTCACTACACGGTGTTCCGCGATGCTCTGAAAGGCCTGAGCG
>JAUIGX010000281.1 GCA_030432435.1 Alphaproteobacteria bacterium | reverse complement strand
CGCCAGAATGGTTTTCTCGCCCAGGCTCTGCCAAATTTCTTCGGCTAAATGCGGCATCAAAGGATTTATCAGTTGTGCGATACTCAAAATTCCAAAACGATATACCGCATCAGCGCCCTCTAACTTCCGGTCAAGGGTAGCGATTGCATTGGTCAGTTCACGAATGCGCGCCACTGCGGAATTGAATCGGAACTTTTCGATATCATCTCCGACCGTCGCAATAGCACGGTGAATCTGGCGCACGACAGCGAGGACGCCAGCGTCTAATTTCTCAGGCACCGGTCCTTCAGGAATGTTCTGTGCGTCCGTGGCAAGTCGCCACAGCCGGTTCAAATATCGCCATGCTCCTTCGATACCGGATTCGGTCCATTCCAGATCACGTTCCGGCGGTGAGTCGGACAGCATGAACAGGCGTGCCGCATCGGCGCCGTAGGTCTCGATGATGCGGTGCGGATCAACAGTGTTCTTCTTCGACTTCGACATTTTTTCCGACCGGCCGACGTTCACCGGCGCATTGTCGGAGATCCGAAACGCTTTATCTCCCTCGCGGCGTACGTCACCCGGCTCAACCCATGCGCCGTCTGTGGTGCGGTAGGTTTCGTGACACACCATGCCCTGGGTGAACATGCCGTCGAAGGGTTCTTTAACATCGATATAGCCGCAATCCGATAACGCCCGCATGAAGAAGCGCGAATACAGAAGATGCAAAATCGCGTGTTCAACGCCGCCGATATATTGATCGACCGGCAGCCATTTCATGGCTTCGTCTTTATCGAATGCACGTTCATCCAAATGCGGCGAGCAGAACCGTGCGAAGTACCACGACGATTCAAAGAAAGTGTCGAAGGTGTCGGTTTCGCGCAGTCCGTCTTTTCCGCATGACGGGCACTTCACGTTTCGCCATGTCGGATGGCGTGCGAGCGGATTGCCCGGTTTATCGAAGGTTACATCCTCCGGCAGCGTAACGGGCAAGTCTTTATCGGGAACTGCAACCGGCCCACAGGATTCGCAATGAATCATCGGGATCGGACAACCCCAATAGCGCTGGCGCGAGACGCCCCAATCGCGCAATCGAAATTGTACGGTGCCCTTGCCGTTGCCAAGGCTCTCTAATTTTTCAATGGCGGTACGCTTTGCATCGTCAACGCGCAGGCCGTCCAGAAACCCGGAATTTATGGCAACGCCGTCGCCGGTAAAGGCTTCGTTGCTCGCTTCAAGCGTTTTGGTAAATGCGATGGCATCTTCGTCCGCCGGTGCGACAACGCAGCGCACGGGCAAATCATATTTGCGCGCGAATTCAATATCGCGCTGATCGTGCGCGGGGCATCCAAATATGGCGCCGGTACCGTAATCCATGAGCACGAAGTTGGCGACGTAGACCGGCACTAGCCAGTCCGGTTTGAAGGGATGGCGCGCTTTCAATCCCGTGTCGTAGCCTTGCTTCTCTGCGGTTTCGACGGCGGCGGTTGAAGTGCCGGCGCGTCCACATTCCGCGATAAAATCGGCAAGGCCCGTATCGTTTTGCGCGAGCTCTGCGGCCAAAGGGTGCTGCGCCGAGATCGCGCAGAAGGATGCGCCGAACAATGTATCGGGCCGGGTTGTATAAACTTCCAGCGGTTCGCTGCGGTCTGTGCCGTTCGCATCCACCAGCGGCCAGAATATGCGCGCGCCTTCAGATCGGCCGATCCAGTTGCGTTGCATCAGGCGCACTTTGTCGGGCCAGCGGTCAAGTGTATCGATGGCCGTTAGAAGGTCATCGGCGTAGTGCGTGATTTTAAGAAACCATTGGTTCAGCTTGCGCTGTTCAACGTCGGCGCCCGAGCGCCACCCCTTGCCGTCGATCACCTGTTCGTTGGCAAGTACCGTGTGCTCGACAGGATCCCAGTTCACCCAAGATTCTTTGCGGTAAGCCAGACCGGCCTTAACCAGATCGAGGAACATTTTTTGTTCGTGCTTGTAGTACTCGGGCTCGCAACTGGCGATCTCGCGGCTCCAGTCCAGCGAAAGACCCAGCGGCTTAAATTGATCGCGCATGACATCAATATTCTGCCGCGTCCATGCGCCGGGATGTACGCCGCGTTCCAGCGCAGCGTTTTCAGCCGGCAGTCCAAAAGCATCCCAGCCCATGGGGTGCAATACATTGAAGCCTTTTGCCTTCTTGTAACGGGCAACCACATCACCAAGGGTGTAGTTGCGGACATGGCCCATGTGTAGGCGTCCCGACGGATAGGGAAACATTTCGAGCACATAATACTTAGGCTTCGCCGAATTCGCTTCGGTCTCAAAGCACGATTGCTCGGTCCAAGTTCTTTGCCACTTGGTTTCCGTCTCGCGGAAATTATAGCGCTCTTCCTGCAATGCCATTGTCTGTCTTGTCAGTCTTGGGCATCGCAGCGCTTATCCTGCGGCCCTGTGTGTTTGAAATGAGATCGGCTGAACTGTGCCGATGTGCTCTTCGTTATTCGGTCTCTGCCACGGCGCGCAGACGAAGGTCGCGGGCACGGCTAAGAATGGCATTTTCGAATTCGGTCGGCACTTCAACGCCGACGGTGGCATCTTGCCATCCACCCGCGCTGTCGCGGGCCTGGCGGAACACAGAGACGCGCAATCCATCAGCCCGCAAGGTGCGGCCTAAAATATAAACATTCACTTTGAAACGCTCTTCCGGTGTTTCCGGCGGCGCATACCAATCGGTGATGATGACGCCGCCGAAGGGATCGACCGAGGCCAGGGGCATGAACGCGATGGTGTCGAGGGACGCCCGCCACAAGAAGGCGTTCACCGCCACGGCGCCGCCGGTTCCGTCTCGCTTTTCGTCGCCAAACAGCTCTAGGCCCAGACCGCCTTCACTGAAAATGGAATCACGGCTGTCTGCGCTGTCCCGATCGGGCGCAGGCTGGTAGGTGTCGTTAGAACTGCACCCGGCGATAGCCAGTAGCGCAAGGGCCGCCACCGCCCATGCTTTTACGCCCAAAATTCTCTGGCTGCCGTCCATATGCATGCTCCTTCACGTTTCTAGTATTCTCCGCATCCGCTGGACGGTGTGCGGGCTTTGATGATCAAGGGGCCGTTTATAACCAACCTCTGCGCTGTTGCGAAGGGCTGGCGATCTTTTCATCAAAGAGCACAATTATTGCTTTTTCGAGGGTCGGGGTTCCGAGCTGGCACAGACCCCTTCCTCTGAGCCTTCATAAAACTGT
>JAUIGX010000280.1 GCA_030432435.1 Alphaproteobacteria bacterium | reverse complement strand
TGGCACACAGATCGCTGCCCGATATCAACCGGCGTTTAGAGGGCCACGCCAAAGGGCCCGTAAAACTAACCGTTAGGCGGAACGGGGAAGCGAACGATCTGATTATTAAAGCTCATCGAGATCTTATTGTGCCCGACACAGTATCGAGCCGTGTCGTGGACGGAATCGCCGAAATTCAAATCGATAGCTTTAATCAGCGCACGGCACAAGCCGTCGAGAACGCGCTCATTGAAGCTAAGAGAGAGACGGGCAACGATTTAAAAGGACTCGTTCTCGACTTACGCGGTGATCCGGGCGGGCTACTCGACCAAGCCATAAAGACTGCCGACCTCTTTCTCGAACAGGGTTCCATCGCCGAACTACGCGGACGGCATCCCGGCGCTAATCAATCCTACAAGGCTGGACGGGGAGATATCCTAGACGGTCTGCCGATAGTGATCATTGTTGATGGCCGCGCAGCATCGGCAGCGGAAATACTCGCCGCCGCCCTCCAAGATAACCATCGCGCCGTCGTTGTTGGCACGGTTACCCTGGGCAAAGGCTCGGTCCAGACCATCATAAGGTTGCCCAATAACGGCGAAATAGCACTGACGTGGTCCCGCGTTGCCGCCCCAAGCGGTGTCGGTCTGCACGGGCTCGGTATACTCCCAGATATATGTCTCAGTGGTGAGGCCTCGCCGGCCGGTGCCGTTATCTCGCACCTGTTTGTGGCACCCAATCCCATGGTCGCCGCCCGCCCCCAATGGCAAAACCCGCCCCGGGGCAGCGATGAAGAAGTAACGTCCCTTCGGCGCGAATGTCCTGCCGAAACCCGTACAAATGTCGCCCTAGATATCGAAGTTGCGCGTCGGATTGTCAGCGATCCGGCCTTCTTAAGCGTCGCGGCCCCAGACCACGGCGATCAACTCGCCGTAACACCCTGATAACAAAATATTTTTTCGACTTCCCCGAACCTTGACACCAATTTCCGGCAGTGTATTGTGCGCCGCTCATTGACGAAGCAGGCGCCTATGCTCGATTCACTGGCGCCGCGAAAATAGGACAAGTTTGATGGCGAAGCCGGCCACTATTCAGATCAAGTTGGAAAGCACCGCGGGAACTGGGTACTACTACGTTACCAAGAAGAACCCGCGTAACATCACCGAGAAGATGGAAATGAAAAAATACGACCCGGTGGTGCGTAAGCATGTGGTCTTCAAGGAAGGCAAGATTAAGTAATCTTGCCTCGCGGCCCCAGATTCCAGATGAAACAAAGCCCGCCTCACGGCGGGCTTTTTTCGTTCAGAAACTAAGTCGCGATCAACAGCTAGTGAACAGGTTCCGGTTCCAGAAACTTCGAAACTGTTTGCAGAAAATTAGCGACGGAAATGGGCTTGGCGATGTAGCCGTCGCAACCGCCATCTCGAATTTTTTGCTCGTCGCCCTTCATGGCGAACGCGGTTACAGCCACCACCGGAATGTCGCGCAGGTCATCATCCGCTTTCAGCATTTTCGCGATTTCCAACCCAGAGATCTCCGGAAGCTGAATGTCCATCAGAATTAGGTCCGGACGGTTCTTGCGCGTCATCTCTATGACCAACCGCCCATCTTTCGCCTGCAGGGTGTTATAGCCATGCGCTTCCAGAAGATCGTTGAACAGCTTCATGTTCAACTCATTGTCTTCCACGATGAGTATGGTCTTCGACATATGGTTTCCTGATTGAGCAAATTGCATGTGTCTGCGAACCTAAATACGGATACCATACTTAACCGCTTCAAATACGGTGTTAATTTGGTTTCGAGTTAAATCTAAAATACCTATGCTATCCCAGCATGGCAAGATGCGGGAACTTCACTCATCCCCGGTATGATGCTGTTATGAGCGATATCACGGCCCGGCTTTTAACGTTCGAACCGCAGATACGCCTCGGAGCGTTTATCGGGGTTTTGCTTGCCATGATGCTATGGGAACGTGCCGCCCCCCTGCGCGCCCTCAGCCAGAGCCTCATGCTGCGCTGGAGCGGAAATCTCGGTATTGCCGCCGTCAGCACCTTAGCGGCGAGGCTTGCCGCCCCTATCATTCCCGCCGGTGTCGCGGCGGTGGCCGCCTCAAACGGCTGGGGACTGTTTAATCTTATTGCGCTGCCGGCCTGGCTGACATTTGGCGCCACACTATTGGTGTTAGACGCCCTCATCTATGCACAGCACCGCGCCTTTCATGCCATACCGCTCCTGTGGCGCCTTCACCGGATGCATCATGCAGACTTGGAGTTGGACACAACAACCGGGCTGCGTTTTCATCCGTTTGAAATACTGTTGTCGCTTCTGATCAAGGCTGCAGCCGTACTGGCACTGGGCGCACCAATTCTTGCCGTCATCGTCTTTGAAATTATTCTGAATGCGACAGCCATGTTCAATCACGGCAACGTCCGCATACCGCCCGGCATTGATCGCTGGCTCAGACTGATCGTCGTTACACCCCTTATGCACCGGGTGCATCATTCTATCGTTCGCACGGAAACCGACAGCAATTTTGGATTTAATCTTCCGTGGTGGGACCGCATATTTGGAACATATAAGTCCGCTCCGGCGGCTGGGTATTTAGATATGGTCGTAGGGCTGCCGGGTTTTCGCTCCCCCGGTGCCTCGCGCCTCGACCGTCTACTCATTCAGCCCTTTAGCAGAGAGCAGCCATAGAAAAAGGCCGCCAAATTCAATCTGGCGGCCCTTTCCTTGTCCTCATGTCTGCGCTGATTAGCTCGCGTATTGCAGCTTTGGCATTGCCTTCGCCGCTCCGTCTTCAAGGGCCGAAGCCGCCGCAAGCACTGCTTTCTGAAGCTTCTCAAATGCGCGGTTTTCAATCTGACGCACACGTTCACGGCTGATTCCGTACTCCTCGCCGATCTCCTCGAGTGTGCGTGGATTTTCGGCCAAGCGGCGCTCTTTAATGATGTGCTGCTCACGATCCGTTAGACGGCCCATAGCGCGCATCAGCAAGTTCGAGCCCAGGGCACGCTCCTCCTTGTCACCCAGCACTGTTTCTTGATCAGGCGTTTCGTCCACCAACAAATCCTGACGTTCCGCATCACCGTCTTCGATCACCGGTTGATTCAGCGAAGCGTCAGAGCGCGACAACCGCCGGTTCATATTGATCACATCGGTCGTACTGACATCGAGCCGCTGAGCAATGGTGTCTACCGCTTCATTCGAAAGATCACCGTCA
>JAUIGX010000279.1 GCA_030432435.1 Alphaproteobacteria bacterium | reverse complement strand
TAAAGGGCACGTCGTCCAGATTGACCCCCTCCACCGTCAGCGTGCCGTTGGCCGCGTCGAAGGTGACGCCGGTGACATTGCCGGCGATTTCCGTGGGCACGGAGACCGTGGTGTCGATCGTGGTGGTGCCGCCGCCGGTATCCGTCCCGGTGCCGTCACCGGTATCGGTGCCGGTTCCAGTGCCGTCATCCGTGGTTTCGGTATTCTCCGCGAAGGGATTGCTGCCCGATGCGCACGCCGCAAGAAGGGCGCAAACCAGCAGGCTTGCCACTGTCTGTTTCATGCTGCTCACTGCCTCAATCAGTGTTTTTGTCGTTTTGAAATGAAAATCAGGGGATTAGGGGGCGAAGTCAATGCTTTCCTTCACCCGGAATCCGGGAAAATCGCCGGTGTTGCAGTCACGCCTATACCCGATATTGAAGTTTCTCGCGCCGCGTCCGCAAGATATAGTTGGGGCGACTCACTCTTGTGGAAAGGACCGCGCCCATGCCCCTCAGCCCCGAGCAGCAGGCCGAAATCGACGCGCAGCGCCGCACGCCCACGCAAACCCTTCGCACCGTGTCCGACGGGATGGAGCGGCACCTCTACACCGCCCATCCGGTGCTCGACCACGGTTTCGTCCGGGTGATCGACTATATGGGCGACGATGCCGCCATCTGTCAGGCCGCGCGGGTCAGCTATGGCCGCGGCACCAAGTCGGTGCAGAACGACGAGGGGCTCATTCGCTACCTGATGCGGCACTGGCATTCCACGCCCTTCGAGATGTGCGAGATCAAGCTGCATGTGAAACTGCCGGTCTTCGTGGCCCGCCAGTGGATCCGGCACCGCACCGCCAACGTCAACGAATATTCCGCCCGCTACTCGATCCTCGACCGCGAATTCTACATCCCCGCGCCCGAGCATCTGGCGGCGCAGTCGGCGGTCAACAACCAGGGCCGGGGCGCGGCGCTGGAGGGGGCGGAGGCGCAGCGCGTGCTGGACTATCTCAAGGCGGATTCGACGCGCGCCTACGACCATTACGAGGAAATGATCGGCCAGGAGGGGCAGGCGGGGCTGGCGCGCGAACTGGCGCGGATGAACCTGCCCGCCAACATCTATACGCAATGGTACTGGAAGACCGACCTGCACAACCTTCTGCATTTCCTGCGCCTGCGCGCGGACGCGCATGCGCAATACGAGATCCGCGTCTATGCCGAGGAGATCTGCAAGCTGGTGGCCGACTGGGTGCCGTTTGCCTGGCGCGCCTTCGAGGATTACCGGATGGGGGGTGCGACGCTTTCCGCCACAGCCCTTGATTGCGTGCGGCGGATGCTGAAAGGTGAGGAGGTGACGCAGGAGACCTCCGGCATGTCGAAGGGAGAATGGCGGGAGTTCATTGGGATTTTGGGGAATAATTAATAATGGCGGAACCGATTATCATTCGTAAAAACTTTTCGATCGGGCAGATCGCGGCAGAAGCGGACGATGAGTTTCTGTTCAATTGTTTCTTGGACCATCCTGCCTTGGCTGAGATCAGAGAGCCGAAATCGCCCAAAATGGTTCTCTTGGGGTCAACTGGGATTGGAAAAACCGCATTTCTGAGGATGATAAACAAGCAGGAAGAGCGATGTCACAGTGTCGAGCTTGGTGAGCTGTCACTGAGTTATATCTCAAACAGCGATGTAATAAATTTTCTTTTGGCGTTGGACGTGCCCCTAGATCGCTTTTTTCAGGCGTTGTGGAAGCATGTAATCTGTATTGAATATATCAAGCTAAGATTTGGTGTAGATAGCGAATCCAAATCGCAAAATTTTTGGGACCGAATTAGAGATCGATTTCAAAACCAGTCGGCAAAACGCAAAGCGCTAGATTATCTTGAAAAATGGGAGCGAAAATTTTGGGTGAGCTTTGATGAAGCGATAAAGGAGATCACGCAAAATCTCGAATCTCAAATCAGCGCAAACTTTTCCGCTGAGATAAAAAAGTTTTCCTCTGACGCCGGTTATCAGAGGAAACTTGGTGTTGAAAGAAAGTCCCACCTTCAGCAGAGGCTAAAACGATTTGTTGACGCCGATCTCCTGTCGGAGTTGGCACAAGTGATAAACCTGCTTTCGGAATATGATTCCAACCATCAAGCTACTAGCTACGTACTTATTGATCGCCTAGATGAAGACTGGGTTTCTGGAGGCATAAAGTATCAGCTTATACGTTCCCTTATCGAAGCCTTAAAAAACCTCCGCCGCATTTCTGACCTAAAGGTTATTGTCGCACTTCGTTCTGATGTAATGGAACGAGTTATCCATGAGACCAAAGAGAAGGGATTTCAGAGCGAAAAATATGAAGATTATGTCCTCAGGATTCGGTGGGATAACGAACAGATAAAAAAGCTAGTGAATAAGCGTATAAACTATTTGTTCCGCTACAAATATACGGGAGCGAGTGTTTTCTTTGAAGACATTTTCGTCGAGCAAATTAATAAAGATAAAACAATCAACTATATTCTAGATCGAACAATGTTGCGCCCTAGAGATGCGATAAATTTCATCAATGTGTGTCTCGATGAAGCGGCCGGAAAACCGAAGGTCGGTAAGGGCAACGTAACTCGGGCAGAAAGCATTTACTCTGAAAATCGACTTTCAGCACTAATTGATGAATGGCGCCCGATCTTCCCTGCTGTTGAACCTATGATTCTGCAATTGAAAGGTAGGCCAGAGCACTTTGAAATCGCCTCATTTTACACGACTGACACCTTGGATCGACTTTTTAGCGCCATATTCGAACACGAAGCTTACCTAAAAGACGACGTGGCCGGAATGGTGGAGAAAGCGATAAACGAATCTGGTGACAGTATGCTGCGGGTCATTGTCTCGAGGATGTTTGAGCGACTGTTTCTTATGGGTGCGATTGGTCTGAAGACAAGCTCCGAAAGCCCGTTCCAGTGGTTCTATAAGACCCAGCGACGGATCTCTTCGTCAAGCATGGACTCGACTTCAAAAGTCAGAATTCACCCCATGCTCTATTCGTCCTTAGCGATTATAAGATAGCGGAACATTTCTAAACCCGGCAGGAACAGTATCCGAGCGTGGTTTCCTAAAATCCACGCCGAAACACACTGTTTCCCCTGAAAAAACTTTGACAGAACCGCAGCAGCCGGTACGATCCCTACAGGGACCTTCAAAGGCTGTTCAACGAAACGAGGATCATATGCGCATTCCCCTCTCTCTCACAAC
>JAUIGX010000047.1 GCA_030432435.1 Alphaproteobacteria bacterium | reverse complement strand
CTGTACCCTGCAAAAGCATTATTCGACAGAAATCTGGGAAGGCCGTTGATCAAGAAGGTGGTTGCAATACCGGACGCACACTTTGTGCTCAGCGTTACGTTTTGAATAGGTTCGCGACTAGAAAACTTCTCTTCCAGTGTCTCGCCAGCTGACGGAGATGTCGGATCGATAAAGCTGTCAAGGAAGTTGCATCCGACCAGATCGGGTCCGCAGGGGCAGTCACTGGGTTGAAGGCCGTGTGGCGGCGTCAAAGAGTTCACTCGCAATTCGGCATCAAGCTCGATACCCCACAGGCCGGCGATACTTGTGAAGTCGGGGCGGTGAGGTCTTTTGTCGATATGGAGCGGGCTTGTGTGGTTCATGATTGTCTCCATTGTTGCGTTCGAATTTGTCGCCGCATTTACAGATACAATCTACGCGAGAAGGTGCAGGAAGGCGCATCTACAAAGGTATATACCTCTGATGCTCCTAAATTCGGATGATCTACGCCTTTCGGAGTACTGATTCACAAAACCAGCCGTAACCGTGTATCCCCCAGATGGACACTCTAAGGCCGTACCGCCGACCGTAGATCTCACGTCGGTCAGGCTATCGGCCGCGTTGGAAGTAAATGGGCTGGCGGGTTCACGCGCTTCCGGTTAGTACAGGCGACAAGAGTTGCCCGGCGGCCGAAATCGCCTTTCCCCCTCACCACACAGCAGCGGATACCGACACTCCCTCATGATTCGTCTCGACAATATCAGTAAGCAAAACGGCCACCAGATTCTGTTCATCGACGCGTCGATGGTTCTTCAAAAGGGAGAGAAGGTAGGGCTCGTCGGCCCGAACGGGGCCGGTAAAACAACAATCTTCCGGATGATCGCCGGTCAGGAGCAGCCCGACGATGGCCGCGTGCTGGTCGATGCCGGCATGACCATCGGCTATTTCAGCCAGGATGTCGGCGAGATGTCGGGCCAGAGTGCGGTGGCGGCGGTGATGGATGGGGCGGGGCCGTTGAGCGCGCTGGCCCTGGAAATGGCCGCGCTCGAGGCGGCGATGGCCGATCCCGAACAGGCCGATGAGATGGAGGCGCTGATCACGCGCTATGGCGAGGTGCAGGGGCGCTTCGAGGAGTTGGGCGGCTATGCGCTGGAAGACCGCGCGCGCGAGGTGCTGGCGGGTCTCAGTTTCACCGAAGAGCGAATGGACGGCGATGTTGGCTTGCTCTCGGGCGGTTGGAAGATGCGTGTTGCGCTTGCCCGCATTCTACTGATGCAGCCCGACGGTATGCTGCTCGATGAGCCGAGCAACCATCTCGATCTGGAAAGCATCATTTGGCTTGAAGATTTTTTGAAACGCTACGATGGCGCCTTGCTCATGACCTCGCATGACCGCGAGTTTATGAATCGGATCGTCGGAAAGGTTGTCGAAATCGACGGCGGGTCGCTGACGAGTTACGCAGGCAACTACGATTTCTACGAGCAGCAGCGCGCGCTCACCGAGAAGCAGCGCCAGGCGCAGTTCGAGCGCCAGCAGGCGATGCTGGCCAAGGAAATCGAGTTCATCGAGCGCTTCAAGGCGCGCGCCTCGCATGCCGCGCAGGTGCAAAGCCGGGTCAAGAAGCTGGATAAGATCGAGCGGGTAGAACCGCCCCGGCGGCGGCAGTCCCTTCGGTTCGAATTCCGCAGCCCGCCGCGCTCGGGCGACGACGTCGTCAGCTTCAAGAATGTGCACAAAGCATACGGCAGCCATACGATCTATACGGACTTTGATTTCCACCTGGGCCGCAAGGAGCGCTGGTGCATCCTCGGCGCAAACGGCGCCGGAAAATCCACGCTGCTAAAGCTGGTGGCGGGTGCCGCGGACCCTGACCTGGGCACGACCCCGGACAAGGGTACAGTGACGGTGGGCGCCAGCGTCCGCATGGGTTACTTCGCGCAGCATTCCATGGATTTGCTGGACGGCAACGACACAGTGTTTGAGTCGCTCGATGCGTCATTTCCGCAGGCGGGGCAGGGTACCTTGCGCACACTGGCCGGGTGCTTCGGCTTTTCCGGCGACGATGTCGAAAAGCCGTGCCGCGTGTTATCGGGCGGCGAGAAGGCGCGTCTGGTCATGGCCAAGATGCTGTACGATCCGCCGAATTTTCTGGTGCTCGACGAGCCGACCAATCACCTGGATATGGCAACCAAAGAGATGCTGGTTGCCGCGCTCGCGGAATTCGAAGGCACCATGCTGTTCGTCTCGCACGACCGTCACTTTTTGGCTCAGCTCTCGAACCGTGTTCTGGAACTGACGCCGGACGGCGCACATCAGTATGGCGGCGGCTACACAGAGTATGTGGCGCGCACTGGCCACGAGGCTCCGGGGCTGCACCCCGCCGGCTAGCAGGGGCGGATACCTAGACGAGTCGTGCGCTCATTGACGCTGAGAGACGATTAGCTTCATCGCCAAACCGACAAAAACCAGACCGGCGATCCTGCTGAGAACGATTTGGCCCTTGTTCGAGTGTTGCAGCGACCGGCTTAGAAATCCGGCGGCAAGAGAAATCGCTAGAAAGGACAAAAACGCGGACGCGATAAAGAGCGCGCCCAATGCAAACATCTGCACAACGATGCTGCCACGATCCGGAGCTGTAAACTGCGGCAGAAATGCGAGAAAGAAAATGGCGACCTTGGGGTTTGTCACGTTCATAAGAACGCCGCGCAAATACATCTTCCGAAAGCCGCGAGGGCCGCTGCTCTTGTCCAACGTCTCGGGCGTTGCCCGAAATGCGCGATACGCTAGGTACAGAAGATAGGCCGCGCCGATCACCTTCAAGGTTGTGAACGCCAGCTGTGACGTTTGAAATATCACAGCAACACCAAGCGCCACGGCCACGGTGTGGATGACTAGTCCGCTGCATAGGCCCAGTGTCACAACAACGCCGGTTCTCCATCCTTTGAGTGCGGACTGGGTCAGGACAAAAAGGTTATCCGGTCCGGGCACGAACGAGAGAACCACAGCGGCAGCTATGAATGTGAGAATTGTCTCTAGCGAGAGCATCGGTCTAGGTCCGAAGGGGTGAGCAGTTTAGCAGCCGCAACTATACGCCAATCAAACATTTTCCAATATTCCAGTATCATCACTGGGAAAAAGCCCGGCGCGCTGGGGGGCGAATGTTATTTGATATATGCGGTAACTTCGGCATTGTGGGTGCATGAGTATCACTCGAATCCTGCTCTTTGCGGCGGCGCTTGTTTTATGTGCAGCGTCAGCCATAGCGCAACAAGCTGCTCCGGCGGTAGCTCCTCCAACGAGTGCAATTGAAACGGAAGACGCTGTTTCCAGCGCCGCCGGCATCGAGGGGCGTATTCGCAGTATTTTCGCGGAAATTGAATCGCTACGCGCAGTGCAGGTGCGTGTGTCGGCAGGTGTGGTGACTCTCAGCGGGACCGTACCACGCACGGCAGACATAGACCGCGCCGAGGCCATCGCTTCGCGCGTGGTCGGGGTTGTCACCGTACAGAATGATCTGACGCGCGATCTTGACGTAGATACAAATCTCGCGCCGGCCATCAACCAGTTTAGCGATCAGGTGCGCGGTCTTATCAGCGCGGCGCCGCTCGTCGGCGTGGCTCTGGGAATTGGATTTTTGATCGGCCTCGCAGGTTATCTGCTCGCTTCAATAGACCGTCTTTGGCAATGGCTGACGCCAAACCCGTTTCTAGCGGAACTGGTCGCAACTTTTGTGCGGTTTATCTTTGTTATTTTAGGGTTGGTGGCGGCTCTTCAGATTCTGGGCGCAACGGCATTGCTGGGGGCGGTGCTCGGCGGCGCGGGTGTGGTCGGAATCGCGCTGGGGTTTGCCGTACGCGACACGGTCGATAACTATGTCTCCAGTCTTATGCTGAGTTTGCGCCAGCCGTTCCGCGCCAACGACCACGTTGTCATCGAAGGTCATGAAGGTCGTGTGATTCGCCTCACATCCCGCGCGACAATTTTAATGACGCTCGACGGTAATCATCTTCGAATTCCAAATTCGACCGTTTTTAAATCGGTTATTTTGAACTATACGCGGAACTCGGAACGGCGATTTGCATTCGACCTCGGCGTCGACGCCGAAGATGATCCTATAGACGGCATGGCTGTCGGGCTGGCGGCGGTGAACGCTTTACCCTTTGTCCTCGATACGCCGCCCGCCACAGCAATCATTCAAAATGTCGGCGACTCAAATATCGTGCTGCGCTTCTTCGGCTGGGTTGATCAGACCCATACTGATTTTCATAAGGGACGCAGTGTTGCCATCCAGGCTGCAAAAAGCGCGCTTGAAAATGCTGGCTTTGCGTTGCCCGAACCGATCTACAGGCTGCGGTTTGACGAAGGGGTGTCGCTGCCGTTGAAGGGGGCCGAAGCGGTCCCTCGCCGAGGCGAGCATGCTTCCGCCAAGAAAGTGGACAGCCCGGTGAACGAGGATACGGCGCCCGATGCCCATGTCGAGCAGATGGTGGAAGAAGAGCGTTCCGAGGCGGGCAAGCAAGACCTCTTGGATGACCGGCGGCCCATTGAATAGCGCGTAGCTAGCCCGGGCTTTAGATGGGGATAATATCGAATGCGAAAGAAATCCGCGGCTTCTTAGAGTGCATCGGCCGCGTCCGGTGCCAGAAGAACGACGGAAAAGTAATCAGCATGCCAGGCTCCGGGCACACCTGCCGCGTCGGCATCTCTGTGGTCTCTCGATGCCAGCGGGCATCGCCCCGGCCAAACTCCAGCCATCCATTGCGTTCGGGGTCGGCGTCTGAAATCTCGTCCGGAACCTCGATATAATAGACGCCGCTCAGCCATCCGTGAGGATGAAAATGCGGCGCTTGATGTCCTTGATCCTCGATAATCACACCCCACGAATAAATCGTAAAATCTCGCGGCGCGGCCTGATGAAACGGATGGCTCGACATTTTTTTCTCGGCACGTGCGCGCCGTTTGGCGACCGCCATAAGGTGTTCATTGAGCGCTTGAATGGCGGGGGCCGGGGTGCGCGCCACATCGTCGGTTTGATAGCCGAGGCGCGTTGTGTTGCGCTCAAATGCCAGCGTTGGGTCGGCGGCGATTTCGCGGGCCAGGGCGCGGTTGAAGTCCGCTGAACTCTGAAACGGCGTAGGCGACTCCAGGCGCTCAATCACAACTAGCTTTTGTTGGTCGAGCAATTGGCTGAGTTCGTCGGTGCGCTTTGTTTCGCCGAGAGCAATGCATTTAAAGGCAAGCGATGTTGTATGCCCGGGTTGCCGGGCCAGCACTCGATCAGCGTACTCGATAGTTTCCGGATATTTCCGTGCTGCGAGGAGTGTCGGCAGGAGATTGTTTTTCGGACCTGGATCGTCGGGATCAAAGGCTATGCCCTTTTTGTAGGCTTCCGCAGCGTCATCATACTTTTCCATTTTCAGCCAGGCGAGGCCCAGCAGGAAAAACGCGCCCGCTCGACCGTCCTCGGCCGCGCGGGAGAGCGGGGCAATAGCATCTTGCGACCGACCCGCATACATCAGGGCCACGCCGTGAATTATGGCGGCATAGGAGGAGTGCGGCGCCAGCGCCAGCGCCTGTTCGATCAAACCTAGTGCGTCTGCAGTAGCGCCGTTGCTAAGCGCGAGGCGCGCCTGCCCCGTAAGAACGTGGGCACGCAATGCGGGCTCGGTGACGCTGCCCAGGATGTGTGCGGCCAGCTTATCCTGCTGATAGTTGATATGCAGATCGGCGCGTTTCAGGCGCGGGTTTGTCCATTCTTCGCCGACGCGCTCCGATGAACCGCAGGTGAGCGCAAGCGGCCAGTAGGCGCGAAGTTGCCGTGTCGGGCCGAACGTGCCCACATAGTCGTACAGTCGGTCCGCATCGTCGTCCCGGCCCGCCGCCACCCACGCGCTTGCGACATCAAGGATGTCGGCCTTGGTCGACATCTTGAATACGTCCGAGCGCATGATGTTGATCGCCCCGCTTATGTCCTCACCGGCGAAGTTCCAGGACTCGTCCAGTATCCCGACGCGCAAGCCTTGCGGTTGCGCCTCGGGACTCAGGACCTGCATCAAGGCGAATTGATCATTTTCTAGAAATTCCCGCCGGGTATCTTCATCTTCAATAGAATCCAGGTCCGGTAGAGCGGTCAGGGGCGTTTCCGCAGCAAGCGTGAGGTTGCGCTCCGCCTCCTGTTTCCAACGATTCAAGCAGTTCAATGCGGTGTCATTGCGCCGAAACAAAACAACCCCGCTATTAAACAAGCGGCGCTTAAGACGTTTTCGCATGTCACTGAAGTCGACAGAGTCTTCGGCGAGTGCAAGATCGCTGTTGTCGAGAAGACTAAAGATATCTGGAACCGCGCGGCTAAGTGCGCGGGTATCATTGCTCAGGTACAAAGTACGTTCATACGGCGTGCGTAACAGGCCGCTGGTACAATGAAGATGCTTCTTTGTGTCGTCTGACTCTGCGCCGGGTTCGCTCTGCGCGAATTCAACAACATCAAAGCAGCTTGTGGCACATAACGGATTGCGGGGCCGGTCGGTAAAAAGAGTAATGTGCACGCCTGGCGATAGGCGCTTCACGCTTTCAGCTGAAAGAAATGCGCCTTCTAAAGACGTATCCTGCCCTGTGGCGACGTAAATAATTCCTGTGTCCATCACAACGAGAATCTACCTTGCGGTCCTGCAAAATGCACAGAGTACCTTTGCTCGTGCTCAAGCAGCCACCGTTTGCGTTTTAACCCTCCGCCGTATCCTGTCAGCGAACCGTTTGCGCCAATCACCCGGTGGCAGGGTACGATGATGGCGATTGGGTTGGCGCCGTTGGCCAAGCCGACCGCGCGGCTGGCCGCAGGCTTGCCAATCGCCGTGGCCAGCGCGCCATAGGTCTGCGTCGTTCCGGCGGCAATAGTCATCAGAGCCGTCCACACGCTGCGTTGAAATTCACTCCCCGCGGTGGCCGTGGTTATGTCGGCCAGGGCCGTCAGATGTCCCTCGAAGTAAGCCGCTAACGCTTCGGTAGCGGCTTTGGGGGCCGCGCCGTCGTCCAGGTGATACGCGCCGTAATGGCGGTGTAAAAGGCGGTGCATACGGGGTTCATAATCCGCGAAATCAAGGGCGCGAACGGCTCCGTCGGGCCCGGTCACCAGCAATATCTCCCCGACGGGGGACGCCAAGCGTTCAAGCCGCAATTGCACGGGGCCATCCTTTTCAAGTCTGTTTGGGGTGCCGGTGACCGTGCCTTACACGCCCTTTTTTTCCAACCTAAAATCCTGTACCTGTCTCTCCCGCGACCCCCGGCCGTGAGTGTCATCGCCGGCACATTTTTCCAGGATCACACAAATGGGCACTACAGACTCCATGCAAACCTGGGACCCGCGCGGCGCGGCGGTTTGTGATCTGAAAGACTTATTCGCCGAACTGTTGACTTTAAAGGACTCGCGTATCCTCGATCTGGGGTGCGGCGACGGCGATGTTGCGCGTGCCATTGCGGCCTCGGAGCAAAGCGCAAGTGTGGTTGGTATAGAGACCGACGCGATTCAGCATGCCGACAATCTCAAGGCCGATCCGCTCCCCAATCTTGAATTTAAGCTGGGCAGCGCGGAAAAAATTCCCGAACCGGATGAAAGCGTTGATGTCGTGCTGATGATGAAATCGCTTCATCATGTCCCTGTGGCGCGTATGGACCAGGCATTGCGCGAAGTCCGCCGGGTGCTGCACTTGGAAGGACTGGCTTTCATTGTCGAGCCGGTATTCGGCGGGGCTTTTAACGAAATTCTGCGGGTGTTCCACGACGAAAAAGAAGTGCGCCTCGCGGCCTTCGAGGCGGTTCGTGACGCCATTACATCGGGCTCTATGATTTTAGTCGAAGAACGGTTTTTTCTAACCTCGGTGACTATCCCCGACTTCGCGACGTTCGAGCAGCGGTATATCAACGTCACCCATTCAGATCACCGCCTGAGTACGGCGCAGCGCACCGAAGTGCGCGAAAAGTTCGAGCGGCATATGAAGCCCGGCGGCGCTGTTTTCAAAATGCCTATGCGTCTCGATCTATTGCAAAAAAAGGATTAGACCCCGGCGATATGTTCGGTGGTGTAGATGTTCAAGTGAGGAGTGCACGCAAATGAAAAATCCTCCCCTCCCGCAACTCCTGATCGCGGCGCCTTTCTTGATATTGGGTTCTTGGTGTCTACTGTTGCCCGGCCAGATCGAAAGCCTCATGTTCCGGCCTGAGTTTCAGCATAACTCCGCAACAACTCATCTCTTGATAGGCTGCTTTGGCGCTCAGGCTGTTATCGGCGGGGTTTTTGCGGTGCTTAGCCGTTTTCAACGCGCAACCTATATCGGCTATGGCATTCTTTTGTTGCCGTTTTTCGGTTTCAATTACTATTTTTTCGCAGTTGTTCCGATGTTCAACAGCTGGATGGCTCTTGATTTTGTAGCCAACCTTATGATGCTTTCGGTGTGCGTTTGGGGCGCACGAACGACTCACAATTAAGTGCGAACGGTACAGGTAATGGCCACCACTCTCTACGGCATCAAGAACTGCGATACTATAAAGAAGGCGCGAGCATGGTTAAGTGCGCAGGGTATCGCCTACGATTTTCACGATTATAAAACCGAAGGCATAGACCGCGACCGTCTCAAAGAGTGGTGCGATGAATTCGGGTGGGAGGTCGTGCTCAACCGCGCAGGTACCACATTTCGAAAACTGCCAGAGGCAGATAAGGAGAGCTTGAACGCGTCCAAGGCGATCAAGCTTATGCTTGCCCAACCCTCCATGATCAAGCGCCCGGTGCTAGACCTTGGTGATCGCCGTCTTATCGGCTTTAAGCCCGATCTCTACGCTGCTGCGTTTAGGTAATCCCTGTTACTCAAAAAACGGGAGAAGATGATGACCGCCCAAGCTACATCTCCCGCCATTCTTCAAGCCATCGCAATCCGCGCGGCCCGGCGCGCGCCTATGGATTTGCACGCGCGTATTTATGTGGATGCGGCATCCGGTCTTGCAGGTGATGCGCACCGCAAGCCCGGTCGGGCGCAAGTCAGTATTCTATCGGCTGAAAAATGGGCCGATACGTGCGCGGAACTCGGCGATGATGTGCCGTGGACGCTGCGCCGGGCAAACCTTCTGGTCTCCGGTGTCCCGCTTGAGCCGATTGTTGGGTTACGCCTGTCTGTCGGCGACGTAGTACTTGAGGTGACCATGGAAACCGAGCCGTGCGACCGAATGGACGCACAGCATGCGGGTCTCACACGGGCTCTTGAAACGGACTCACGCGGCGGTGTTCGCTGCCGCATTATGCAAAGTGGATGGATAGCGGTGGGAGATCCGGTGAGATGGCCGGCCGACGAAGGGCCCGGTGAGGCGGGTCTTCGTCGGCGGCGGTTGGAAAGTGGCGCTGACCAACGATAGAAGTCGCGGCCACGTTCCAGCATTCAGCCCGAATGGCGTGCCTAGAGAAGGCCGCCGAGCGAGAGAATAGCAGTCAGCGAAACAATCGCCGCTGTACCGAAAGTCAGGATAGTTTCGAAAGTTTCAGAAAACCGGGGCATTGTTGTTGTCTCCGTCTAGGGTTGTTTGGTCCCCTCTTGCCCGCTTCATAAGGCATTGGAGATTTGCTGCAATGCACAACATTGAATGGCTGACTTGTGCTCAACGCATAGCAAAGGCCCCAACAATCAATTGATTTTTAATATTTAATATTTCTGACGGCTGCGTGGAAACTGAATGCGGTGCAGCAATTCTAGCTGCTGATCAGCTTCATGGGCCGGTCGAACACCGCAAGCACGTCATGAAGGCTGTGCCCCTGGGAAAGCCGCCGTTGTTGGCTGGTCACCACATACTGGCCCCGTTTCGCTGTCTTAGGCTGGCCCTTACGCATGGCAAGTTTGGAGATCGTGAACAGGGGATGTTCCTGCGAGCGCCGAAACACCATGAAACTGGCGGCGTCCGTACCAGAGTTGATGGCATAATCTCGCCACTCGCCCCGGCTGACCCGGGTCGCATAAAGGCCGAGGAGTAGGTTCAGTTCAACGCGGGTGAAGTGGAGATAGGGGGGCTTGCGCCGGTAGTCCGTGATGCGAACAACCGAAGACATGGCCCTGTGGCCTCAGACTGAGACACTGCGTGACATAACTCTATCTTTTCAGACTGTTCCGCACCGTGCAAGGGCGGCGAAGGGACGCTGGATTGGCCTTTTTAGTAGCCGGACGAGCCCAGTTCCTGGTTTTTTCGGTCCTGGTCCGGCTGATCAAAGCAATTAGTATCGCCCAGGGTCTTGTAACAATAGCGGCTAACAGCTTCGGTTCCTGCACCGGGGGCGTTGTTGGCGCAGGCCGTGCGGGCGGCCGGGCTATCGTGATTGGGGCACACGAAGCCAAAGGCTTGGCGATAAATGGGGTCCGGGTCGCCGCCGCATCCGCCCAGGACTGCCCCGAGGGTGAGAGACAGCGCTATTGCTGCTGAAGCCGCGGTAAGCCTGGGAATCCGCATAGAAGACCTCGTTAAACCGGGCCCGTCCAAGAGGGACTTTGGGCACAGAGCCGACTCTCCTATACCAGACCTTAAGAATTTCTGAATCCGGCCCTCGACGGGTCGGCCCGGCGCCCCCAAAAGGTGCTCAAAACCCGTGGCGCCGCAATTGCGTTAGTCCGCTCAAGTCATTATGTTCGGGCGCGTTTTCCGTCCGTCCGCGTACCGCGGCGGTCGAGAGAGGGCTATCGCCCTAAGCGAAAGGAATTTCCCGTTGAATAAGCCTAAGGACGCCATTGTGCCGGCGCCCACCGCCGCATCCAAAGACTCGGGCAAGAAGAAAAAGAAAGACGAGAAGTCCGACGAGGAGAAGGAATTTGAGAGCTTTATGTCCGAGGTCGAAACCGACCTTCGCGACGAAGCGATCAACAATATTTGGAAGAAGTACAGCGCGCATATTATAGGCGTCGCCGTGGTGCTGGTGGCTGGGGTGTTCGGCTATCAGCTTTATAACGGTTACGTGGAAGATCGCCGTGAACAAATGGCGCTGACTTACGCCGATGCGGCCGACGCCGTCGATAGCGGCGACTTTGATGACGCGCTCGCCAAATTGGCGGCAATCGACAATATTTCCGGTGAAGGCTATAGCGCGGTCGCGCGCTTGGCCGAAGCCTCTGTGCTGATCGATCAGGATAGAGCCGCCGAAGCGCTCGCCATTTATGAAACCTTGGCATCGGACTCGGGAGCCGATCCGGTGTTCCGCGATCTGGCCGTTGTTCTGAAAGTTATGCATTCGATGGATGCGGCCGACCCCGGTCCGCTCGAAGCCGAACTCGCGCCTTTGTCCGGACCCGGACAGCCGTTTCGTCACTCGGCTCTCGAGTTGTCGGCATTGCTGGCGGCCAAACAGGGCGCGCGCGATCGTGCGCAGGAATACTTGGCCGAGATATTGGATGATCCGAGCGCGCCGCAGAGTTTGATGTCCCGCGCCCGCGATCTCTCTGATCTTTATGCCAGCGAAGGTGTACCGGCAGAGCCGGCCGCAAGCACCGAAGACTCGTCCGCCGCTCCATCGTAAACGGCGCGCCAATCATGCTCGAGAAATGCTAGGAAAAGTTTCAGTGCAGATGTCATCGAAAACATATCCCTCCACCATGGCCCGCCTTTCGCGCGTCGCTCTCGCGCCGGTTCTTGCCCCGCTTTTTGCGGCAATGCTGCTTTCGGGCTGCGACACGGTGGGCGATTTCTTTGGCGGCGGCGGCGACGATGTCATTCTGCCGGGCACGCGC
This sequence comes from Alphaproteobacteria bacterium, assembly GCA_030432435.1. Lineage (GTDB taxonomy): Bacteria > Pseudomonadota > Alphaproteobacteria > Rhodospirillales > Rhodospirillaceae > UBA11612. Next base: position 5,916 of record JAUIGX010000047.1, on the reverse strand, counting down.
ATTTCCATTCTCGCGCTTGAACGCGAGCTGCGTCCTAACATCGATTCCGTGGATACGCGCATTATTCTGCCGCAGCCGGAAGATACCCCGGTGTGGCCGGGCGCGGGCGGGTTCTCGCACCACGCCATGCATCACCTAATGATTGGCGATAATCCCCAGCGCCTTTGGTCGTCGAACATCGGCACCGGTTCGGGCTTGCGCAACCGGGTGTTCGCAGAACCCGTTGTCGGTGACGGCCTGATCTACACCATGGACGCCGACGGCATCGTCGCGGCTTTTGAAACCGAGACAGGCAAACGCACATGGCGCCGCGAAACCGTCCCTGAGCGCGAGAAGCCCGGTTTCGTAGGCGGCCTTAAAAACATCGGCGGATTCTTCGGCCATGCGCCGTATTTCCTGGGCGGTGCCCTTGCGCTGGATCAGGGCAAGCTTTTCGCCACCACCGGCGCGGCCGAAGTCATTGCCTTTGATGCGCGCACCGGCACCGAACTCTGGCGCTCGCGGGTGGATACACCGGTTCGCGCCGCGCCTGTGGTCAACGGCGGGCGTGTTTTCGTCATTACGGTTGAAAACCAGGTCGTGACGCTTGCCGCCGACGATGGTCGTCAGCTCTGGACTTACTCCGGCACCTCGACGCCCACCATTCTGCTGGGCGGTACAACGCCTGCGGTGGACGGCGGCGTGGCCGTGGTTGCCTTTACCAGCGGCGAGCTGATCGCGCTGCGCACCGACACCGGCGCGGTGCTCTGGAACGAAAGCGTGGTCACCGTGCGCCGCACCGAGGCGGCCGCCAATTTGCCCGACATCGCCGGACGCCCGGTGATCGACAGCGGCCGCGTGTTTGCCGTGGGGCAGTCGGGCCTGTTGGTTGCGATTGATTTGCGCACCGGCCGCCGCGTCTGGGAGGCGCCCGTGCCCGGCATCTATCAGCCCTGGGTCGCCGGCGATTTTATTTTCGCGGTGTCCATCGATAGTGAAGCGGTCTGCATCGACGCGCGCTCGGGTCGCATCTTGTGGGTTACTCAGTTACCGCGTTTCGAGGACGAAGACGATGAGGACGAACGCCTGATCTGGGCAGGCCCTGCGCTGGCCTCCGATCGCCTGATCGTTGTCGGCTCGCACGGCCGCGCTCTGTCTCTCTCGCCGTACACCGGCGCGGTGCTGGGTCAGATCGAACTGCGCGACGGCACCACTTTGCCGCCGGTCTTTGCCAGCAGAACTATGTTTGTGTTGGATGACGACGGCGACCTGACCGCCTACAGGTAATCCGCCGCGGGCCACTCGCCCGGCACCGGCCCGTTTAAAAGCACCACGACGCCCATGTCTAAACACACGTCCAAGCGCGCCGCCTCTCTCGAAAACCCGCCGACCTTTACCGTCGCCATCGTCGGGCGTCCGAACGTGGGCAAATCGACCTTGTTCAACCGTCTGGTCGGCCGCCGCTCGGCCTTGGTACACGACCGGCCGGGCGTCACCCGCGACCGGCGCACCGGTCGCGGTGAATTGGTCGGGCTTGTTTTCACCGTCATAGACACGGCCGGCTACGAGGAAAGCGCCGCCGATACGCTCGAGGCGCGTATGCGCGAGCAGACCCAGCGCGCGGTCACCGAAGCCGATGTGGCTTTGCTGCTGGTCGATGCTCGCGCCGGGATCACGCCGCTCGACGAGCAGTTCGCCACGCTCTTGCGCAAGAACAAAACGCCGGTCGTGCTGATCGCCAACAAGTGCGAGGGGCGCGGCGGCATCGACGGCCTGTACGACGCCTTCCGCCTGGGCCTCGGCGAGCCGGTTCCCATTTCGGCCGAACACGGCGAGGGGCTCGACGGCCTCTATCACGTCCTCGCGCCGTTCGGTCCAAAACGCAAAACCGATGACGACTACGACGCGGCCTATGACGATATCGACGAAGATGCGCCTTTTGCCGATGAACTCATCACCGAGAACGACGATGAGATCCATGAGATCGACGAGATCGTGGACGAGGTCGATCCTTTGCGCCCGTTGCAGCTGGCCATCATCGGCCGCCCCAACACCGGCAAATCCACGCTCATCAACCGCCTGCTCGGCGATGACCGTCTGCTCACCGGCCCCGAGCCGGGCGTGACCCGCGATGCCATCTCTATCGATTGGTCGTTCAAGGGTCGGCCCATCCGCCTTGTCGATACCGCCGGCGTGCGCCGCCGGGTGAAGGTCACCGATGCGGTCGAAAAACTATCGGTCGGCGAAACCTTCGAGGCCATCAAGCTGGCCGAGGTGGTCATTCTCGTGCTCGATGCCGAGGCAGTGCTGGACAAACAAGAACTCACGCTTGCCCGTCATGTGGTCGAGGAAGGCCGCGCCCTCGTCATCGCGCTTAACAAGTGGGACGTGGTGAAAGACAAGGCCGCCGCCCTGCAAATGCTGTCCGACAAATTGCAAACCTCGCTCACCCAGGTGCGCGGCGTGCCCACCGTCAGCATTTCGGGCAAGACCGGCCAGCGCGTCGATACGTTGATGAACGAGGTTTTGCGCGTCCATCAGCTGTGGAATCGCCGGGTGCCTACGGCTGCATTGAACCGGTGGCTGTCTGTGGCCACCCAGGCCCATCCGCCGCCGCTGTCCATGCACAAGCTGCGCGTAAAGCTGCGTTACATGACCCAGGCCAAAACCCGTCCGCCGACCTTTGTGGTGTTCTCAACCCGGCCGATGGATTTGCCCCTCGCCTACGAACGGTATCTGGTCAACGGCATCCGCGATAATTTCGATCTCGACGGCGTGCCGATCCGGCTGCATCTGCGCAAGCCGAAGAATCCCTACGAGGGTCAGAAGTAACGCCTAATTTACCGCGCCCATTACGGCGACGTTCAGGGCGGCGCGGGTTTGCGCGGTATCCTCGCGCACCAGGGCATCGAACGCCGCGCACAGGTCTTCCAAAATAGCCGCGTTCGCGTGCCGCAGGTCCGGCACCTTGATGTGCAGCAAATCGCGCGGTTCAAACTTCATCAGTCCGCTGCCGTACACGCGCCGCTCGGCCTCGCTTTGTGTTTGCACGAACGCGCTGTTCAAACATGCGCATAGCGCCTTCGCAAAGTCTGTGCGCGTGTCTTTCGGGTAAATGCCGTGAAACGTCGTCAGGCTTTGCACGCCTGCGGTGTTCAAAACGAAGCGCATCGACGTGCGCCCGAACACCGCCGCCCAGATCGGCGCAGCCTCGCGCTGTTCCTGCGCATACCAGGGCTTGCGCGCCTGCAATAGATAGCGCGCTGAAAACCCCGCCGCTTCGCCGCTGCGTATATAGGCCGCCTCGGTCTCGCTCAGATCGCCGCGCAAATCCACCAGGCGCGTGCGCCGCGCGCGCGCTTCAAGCGCTGCAAAGTCCGCGGCTGTAAATTCCAGCCCTTCCACATCCGCCGCCTTACCGACGCAGGGCAACAACCGCGCTTCACTCAGGCCCGCCGCCGCTCCCGCTGTGCGGCTTAAATGAAAAAAAGCGTTCGCGCCGGTCGCAAGGCCGCGTTTGGTTGTCGCCAACTCCGAAAGCGGCACCAACCCGGCCGAGTGCGCTGCCGCCCCGCGCGCAAACAAATGGTTCCACTTGCGCGCGCCGTACAATGCTGCGCCGGTAAAGTTGCGCGCGGTCACGGCCGGGTCGGTATCAAGATCGGCCAGCGACGAAAGGCATGCCCCGCCGTCCACAAACCAGCCGCGCACACTTCCTTCGGTCCGCGCGCGCTTTTCCATCAGCAGAATGCAGGCGGTCGATAAGTTGTCGCCGAAGAACATTCCGGCATGGGAAAAATAAATCACGCCGCGCAGCGCATCGTGCTTTTGCAAGAATGTTTTAAGTCCCGCGCCGAAGTTGGCATTGGTCCACTCTGCGGGCACAAGCACCGCCGCGCGTCCGCCCTCCGCCAGCGCCTCGAAGCATTTGACGATAAACGGCACGTAAATATTGGACAGGCGCGAGAAGTTGATCCCCGTGCGTTTCGACAGCGCCCCCATCACATCGCTGGCATAGGCCGCGTCGTGATGTCGCACATAGGGCGGGTTGGCGATCACCCCGTCGAACTTCTCTTTGTTTGCGCTTTGCAAGAAGTCTGCGGTGCGCACGTCCATCTGCGCCGGCCCGTGGGTGCGCGCAAGCTCTGCGGCCAGCGGGTCGATGTCAAAGGCGGCAAACGAAATCGGCGCCCCGCGCGCGCGGCTCATTTCGGCGGCCGCGCGCACCAGCATTCCGGTGCCCACCGCCGGGTCCAGCACGCGGGCCGGGCTGTGCGCGCACACCCATTCGGCCATCAGCTTTGCAATCGGCGCGGGGGTAAAGAACTGCCCGCGCATCCGCCGCCGGGCCAGCGGGGTGGCGGCGATGAATATATCTTCGGCGCTGGCATCGTCCGGCAAGGTAACCGGCGCAGCTGCGGTATTTTCCGCCGCCGCAAATCGCATCGCTTTTGTACCCGCCCGTGCCATGGCCCGAGTCTACGGTATCAAGCCGGGGTCTACCAGCCCTGCGTTGTGCGCGCTTCTCATGTACCGGCGAGTCCCCCTACTATCGCGCCTACATTTTGCCCAGTCGGAGATATCTCATGGAGAAGTCGAACATCATCGCCGAGCTCAATGCTCTCACCGAACATTGGTCGCAAAAAGTTTTGGCCGAGGCCAACGGTCAGCAGTTCAAGGTGGCCAAGGGCATCGGCCCCACCAACTGGCACAAGCACGACGATCAGGACGAGCTGTTCATTATCTTCGACGGCGTCATGAATATCGAATTGCGCGATCGCACCATCGAACTGGGCGAGGGCGAGATGTTTGTCGTTCCAAAGGGCACCGAGCACCGCCCCGTCGCCCCGTCGGAGGTAAAGTTCCTCATCGTCGGCCTTAACGTCACCTCCACGAAAGAAGGCGGCAAGCCGAACTAGCCGCGCTTACATTCCGCGCCTACATGCCATAGGCGCGCTCAACTTTGCTCACGCGCACGGCAAAGGACGAATACCATTCCGCCCGCCCGCGCTTTTGCGCGTTCTGGTGCTCGGCGTTCGCCTTCCATGCGGCAATCGCTTCCAGGCTGTCCCAGTAGCTCACTGTAATCCCCACCCCGTCCCGTGCGGTTTCCATGCCCAGATATCCGGGCTGGGTCGCGGCCAAGCGCGCCATCCGCTCCGCCATCTCGCCGTAGCCTTTATCTTCTTCGGTTCGCACGGAGGTGAAAATCACCGCGTAATAGGGCGGCTTGGGCGTGTTTGCGATCTCGCTCATAAATAATCCTCCCTAAAGCGTCTTATACATATAGATCGACGGCAGATAGGGGCCGAACCCGGCCTTTTCATAGGCCCGGCGCGCAGGTGCGTGGGCCGGATCGCCGCCGGTGCCCACGGTGGCGACCTGCATCCCGGCGCCGCGCATGCGTGCCAGTACAAACTCATACAGCGCGGTGCCAAGGCCCTGTCCCGCATAGTCCGGGTGCACGGCATTCAGGCCGATCTCGCCCACGCCCGTTTGCCCCACATCCAGGGCGTAAGACACAAACCCCGCGATCCGTCCGCCCATTTCCGCAACGAATAGTTTGTCCGCACTCTCTCGGCAGAGGCCGCGCAGCAATTCTTCCTGTTCGGCCTCTGCGCCGCTCAAGGCCCGCGCGGCAATCTTCGCCCCGACAATGTTGCGGAACGACTGAAACACCGGCGCAAACGCAGCCGCGCGCACCGCTTGCAGATCGGGCTCGTCGCCTGGCTTAAACGCTCTAATACTCCAGCGTGCCTTGGTCACGGGGCTCTCCTTGGTCCTTAGGTGCGCGGATTTTACGGCAAAGCCGGAAAGTCTACCAGCGCCGCTCCGGTGAAAAATGCTAAACTGGGGGCATGCTCATTCGCATCAAACAGGCCTCCACCCCGCGCGCGTCCGAAATCACGCCAAAGGGTGTGTACCTGAACCGCCGCC
>JAUIGX010000046.1 GCA_030432435.1 Alphaproteobacteria bacterium | reverse complement strand
TTCGGTTGGACAGCTGTTTGCCGGCGCGATGCTGCCAGGCATTTTGCTGGTCGTCCTTTATATGCTTTGGATTTTCTTCAAGTCTGTGGCCGACCCTAAGTCCTGTCCGCCGCTGGAAATGACGGCCGAGCAACGCCGAGGCCTCGGGGGCCGCGTCTTATCGGCCCTGTTGCCACCGCTGATCCTGATTGTTGCCGTTCTCGGATCTATTTTGGCCGGCATTGCCACACCCACAGAATCTGCGTCGGTAGGCGCTGTAGGGGCGTTGCTTTTGTCCGCCTATAAGCGCCGCCTAACGATGGACGTGCTTCAACAGATCATGCGCTCGACCATGACAATCTCGTCGATGGTCTTTGTTATTTTGCTGGGCGCGACTGTTTTCAGCTTAACGTTCCGGGGCCTAGGCGGAGAAAGCCTTGTCTATAGCGTTCTGGCCGACATCCCCGGCGGAGCAAACGGCGCGATCCTCGTCGTCATGCTGCTGGTGTTTGTGCTCGGTTTCTTTTTGGACACCTTCCAGATCATCTTCATTGTCGTTCCCATCGCGGCGCCTGTTCTGATTCAACTTGGCGTCGATCCGATTTGGCTCGGCGTTATGATCGGAATGAATCTTCAGACGAGTTTCTTAACGCCTCCCTTCGGATTTGCACTGTTCTATCTACGCGGCGCTGCCGAAGCATCGATCAAGACGTCTGACATTTACCGGGGAGCGATGCCCTTTGTTGCGCTTCAGGCCGTCGGCATGGTGCTCTTGTGGTTCTTCCCCTCGATCGCAACCAAACTGCCGGACGTCATATACAGAGCCGAAGCAAGTCCGGCGGCGATCTCCGCCCCTGCGAATACAAGCCAGGGCACTGCGCCTCCGGCAAATCCCGGCTCGGGCGATGACTTCACAGACTTGTTTGGACCACGGAACCAACAGCGGGTGCCGCCCTCAGACGACTTCCGCAACTTGTTTCCCGAGCGCTAGGCGGCTTTAGGCCCCACTACGGGCTTAACGGAAAACGGCAGACTTGCTTTATGGCAAGTCTGCCGTTTCGCTATCTCCATATAATCTAGCAAGCGCTGCTCTCCAGAGCCTGCCGCCGGGGGGCCGCCTTCAAACGCCGCCGCCCGGCCTGATACGAAGCGGTCTCTAAGTGCGGCTGTTTAACTTGAAAGTAAACGGCCTGCTTCTGGCATTGTAGTAAGCTTGCTGACTGACCCGCGTCCATGGAACGACTTGTTCGCGGAAGCGCATAAAGTCTTCGATGACTTTACGAACAATCGGGGTTCCAGACTCGTATATTTCGTTGAGAACTTCATTGGCTTTCTCGCCGCAGGCAACAATAACATCTTCAGGCAACGGCTTAACAATCACACCGTGCTCTTGCACCAGGGATCGGAGAGCCGGACCTGACTGGGCATTGTACTCGGCCGTGATATCGGTGTTACCCGCCTCTGCGCAGGTCTTAACGATGGCTTTAAGGTCCTCAGGCAAAGACGACCAAGCCTTCTCGTTGACGGTCAGTTGAAGCGAGGGGCCGGGTTCGTGGTACCCATGAGAGTAGTAATATTTACAAACTTGATAAAAGCCTAACGACAAGTCGTTATACGGCCCCACCCATTCAGCGGCGTCAATGGCGCCCGACTGCAAAGCCTGGAAAATCTCTCCCCCGGCGAGTTGTACGGACACCGCGCCAAGCTTCTGGAAAATCTTGGACTGATTACCAGGCGCCCTAAACTTCAAACCTTGAAAATCTTCGACGCTGTTGATCTCTTTTCTGAACCAACCCAGCATCTGTGTGCACGTATTCCCTGCCAGAAACGCACGCATCCCAAACGGCGCGTAGAGTTCATCCCAAAGTTTCTGACCATTCCCGTGTAAAATCCACGCGTTCATCTCGTCTGAAGTCAGACCCCAGGGAAAGGCGCAAAAGAAGGCGCAGGCTTCAGACTTGCTGAGGTGATAGTAAGCGGGATCATGACCCAACTGCGCAGTTCCGCTGGAAACAGCGTCAAACACGCCGAGCGCGGGAACAAGTTCACCGGCAGAGTATACTTTGATTCTTATCCGGCCTCCGCTGAGCTTTTCGATATTTTTGGCAATGCGCTCAGATCCTGTGCCTATGCCCGGCAGGCCTTTAGGCCAGGATGTGACCATACGCCAGTCATGCACTCCCTGAGATATGGCGGGTGCCGCCAACGTGGAAGCCGCCGCAGCCGATCCCGTAACAGCTGCTTTCTGGAGAAATGAACGACGTTTCATAGTGCCTCACCTTACTTCGCTTGAACTGGTCAATTTCACTTTCCGCGATCATATCACGGATTAGCTAAACGCGCCCTGTAAACGCAGACGGTTCTATTCAACCGACCACGTATTCCCGGCACGCATCAGCTTATCGAGATCGCCAGCACCGCCGGCACTCGCCTTTTTATTCTGCTCAACGACAGCCGCGTCATAGGACTGCGCAGGATCACAGTAAATCACACCCAGAACTTCCGGAAAATTAGGTGGGCGAACGGCCGCGAGCAGCCCTGCCAGAACGCGGTTTGTCTCGTCGTGGACGAGAATATCTTTTTCGCTCACGCCGTTTTCACCGATGGTTACAGTCTCAAGCTTAAGAGCCTGTGCATTTAATCGAATACCCTTGTTTTTTTCCTTGCCATAGATCAGCGGCTGACCGTGAACCACATGCAATTGCATATCTGCGGCAACTGCTTTTTCGGTAAAGTCTGCAAAGACCGCATCGTTATAAACGATACAGTTTTGAATGATCTCAATAAAGGACGCGCCTTTGTGCTCTCTCGCGCGCGCGAAAAGTTCGCCGAGCGGCTTGGCTTGAATATCAATGCCCCGGGCTATGAACCGCGCATTGCACCCAAGCGCAAAGGTGCAGGCATCGGCCGGACTATCGACACTGCCCATCGGTGTGGACGGCGATTTCTGGCCAATACGGGACGTCGGCGAGAATTGACCTTTGGTAAGGCCGTAAACTTCGTTGTTAAACAGTAGAATATTGAGGTCCACATTGCGGCGCAGAGCATGGAAAAGATGGTTGCCGCCGATAGAAAGCGCATCGCCGTCCCCCGTCACAACCCACACATCAAGATCGGGCTGAGCCAGCTTAAGGCCGGTTGCAATCGCCGGAGCCCGGCCGTGGATCGTATGGAAACCATAGGTCGCCATGTAATAGGGAAAGCGCGACGAACACCCTATGCCCGAAACAAACACTGTTTTTTCCGGCCGTGCACCCATGTCCGCCAGCGATTTATGCATGGCCTTCAAAATGGCATAGTCACCGCAACCGGGGCACCAGCGCACATCTTGATCGGATGCAAAATCCTTGGCGCTCAGTTTTTCAGGTTGAACTTGAACATTCATAACTCTTGCCTCTCCGTATATTCCCGGGAGCGGGTAGGCTTGCGCCTGCCGTTAAATTCCAAATTGGGTGCGAATAGCGTCTTCAACTTCATCGATCTTGAGCGGTTGACCGGACACCTTGAGCAAGCCGTGCGCATCCACAAGATACTGTCCCTTCAAGAACGTGAGCATCTGCCCAGTGTTCATTTCTGCGACCAGCACCTTGTCGAAATTTTTTAGTAGTTGCCCAAGATTACGCGGCAGCGGCCAGATATGCCGAATATGAATGTGCGAAACATCATGACCGGCATCACGCATATTGCTCACCGCGCGATTGATCGGCCCATAGGTCGAGCCCCAACCTACGACCGCTAATTTTCCTTTAGTTTCGCCCAGCTCCACGCCTTGTTCGGGTATGTCGTCGGCGATGTTGTCGATCTTGGCGAAGCGTGTATCAGTCATCTTCTGATGGTTCGCCGGATCGTAGGAAATGTTGCCCGAATTATAATCTTTCTCGATGCCGCCAATGCGGTGCGTAAGCCCCGGCGTTCCCGGCACAGCCCAAGCCCTTGCAAGCGTTTTCGGATCACGAACAAAGGGATGGAAGCCTTCCGGATCTTCTCTGAACTTCACCTTGAAAGGCGTGTAATCGCTCAAGGACGGAATGCGCCACGGCTCGGCGGCATTGGCGATATATCCATCGGACAGAATCATCACCGGCGTCATATATTTGGTCGCAAGCCGCACGGCTTCGATGGCAACATCAAAACAATCCCCGGCCGAACGCGCCGACACGACCGGTATAGGCGCATCGCCGTTGCGGCCAAAGACCGCGATATTAAGATCGGACTGTTCCGTTTTTGTCGGCAAACCAGTGGACGGACCGGCGCGCTGGGTATCGACAATCACCAGCGGCAGCTCTGTCGAAATAGCGAGTCCGATGGCTTCTGTCTTAAGCGCAATACCCGGACCGGACGACGCCGTCACACCCAGCTTGCCGCCGTAGGACGCGCCGATGGCCGCGCAGCACGCGGCGATTTCGTCCTCGGCCTGAAATGTAGTTATGCCGAACTGCTTCATCCGAGCAAGAATGTGAAGGATCGGCGAGGACGGCGTAATCGGATAAGACGCCAGCACCATCTCCAGGCCAGCCAATTGCGCGCCTGCGGCAAGGCCCCATGACAAGGCCTCCGCGCCAGAGATAAGACGGTACGTGCCCGGCTCGAATTTCACCGACGGCATTTGCACCGGCGCAATATCACCGGACAATTCATGCGTTTCGCCGTAAGCGTGACCAGCTTTCAACGCCGCGATGTTCGCTTCGCCGATCGGGCTGTCGCCAAATTTGCGCGTGATGTAGTTCATCGTCGATGTCGTTTCGCGGTCATACATCCACGAAATCAGACCGAGCACCCACAGGTTCTTGGTCCGCAGCGCATCTTTCTGCGACAGGCCAAAGGGCTTGGCGACTTCCAGCGCTTGCGCCGAGACGTCGATTTCCATGACGCGGAATTCTTTTAGGGTGCCATCGGCGCGCGGGTCGGCGGAAAAACCGGCGCGCTTGACGTCCTTGTCTTTGAATGCGCCGGAATCGAGAACAACAAGCCCGCCTTTGCGGAGCATCTTGTAATTAACCATCAGGGCGGCCGGGTTTAAGGCGACCAGCACATCGGGTTGATCGCCCGCTGTTTTAATAACCCGAGAGCCGAAATGAATTTGAAACGCCGAGACGCCGTAAGTGGTGCCGGTCGGCGCGCGAATCTCGGCAGGAAAATCCGGGAACGTCGCCAAAGAATTTCCGGCAAGCGCTGTTTCTTGAGAAAACTGACTGCCCAGCATCTGCACGCCGTCACCGGAGTCACCGGCAAAGCGCACGACGACGGAATCGAGCTCGGACTTAGAGACGGGCTCGCCCACAGGCGCGCCCTTGCGACTTTCGTCGGATTGAAGATTCATAGGCTGAGTTTCTCCCCCCGCGGCTCACGGGGCTCCTTGTGACCGCGTTACAAAGCTTAATCTTCGCGCACCATATTAATCAATAAGTGGCTAGGCCATAACCAAAAAGGGGCTCTCTGCGGCATCGAGAACCGAGTCATGACGCGGCGACGATCTACTTACGAGGTAGTCCTCAAACCGTGGCGGGTCAACGGGACCTTGAGCGACCTGTTCCGAAAGCCGCTTTCCTTGCGCAAACCTTCTTTTAATGCGGCTTTGGAGAGATAATTGATCTCAGATACGCCCCGCCCAAGCTGCAAGGTCTTTCGCTATAGGAGCCGTTACCGCTCCCCAGTCACCCGGCACCGATTGCTGATAAAGGCGCATACTTGAATACCAGGGGCTGTGGCTGAGCCCATCAAACCAATACCACAGGCGGCCCGCACCCGATGGAGTCAGCGTCCACACCGGCACACCGAGAGCACCGGCCAAATGCACCGTCGTGTTTGACACCGAAATAATGAGGTCCATTGCCGAGATCTGGGCGGAAAGAGCATCAATATCGTTTGAAGCATCCACTTCAGGGTCGAGATGAATGCTTACCCCGTGACGCTCTACCGCACGGGCAAGAGCCTCTTCAACCGGACCGTACTGCAAGCAAACAAACGTTAGGCCGGGCACCGCCAAGATGGGTCCCCAATCCTCCGCCAAATCTGTCGATTTGAGAGCGCCAAACCGCTTGCGCGGACTGCGCCAGGATAAGCCGACAACAGGCCCTCCGGCCCCAAGACCACGGTAGCGTGACTTTAACGCCGCCGTACGCGCCGGATCGCTTTGAATATAACCCGCATTCGGACGAAACCCGGACAGATCGGGCCGCAGGATGCCGCCGAGGTCACCCAGGGGACACTGCACATCGAATTTCGCCTCAGCCAAAACCGTCGGCACGGGTCGTTCGCGCGGCACCGCCGTCACTGCGGGGAATGATCTCTTGAACAACTCTGCAAGACGCGGCTCGCACTCCAAGTAAACGGTCGCACCTCGCGCCGCGATCTGCGGAACCAACCTGGCAAATAGAACCTGATCGCCCAGACCTTGCTCGCCCCACAGCAGGATGGTTTTTCCGGCAAGCGACTCTCCCAGCCATCGCGGCAATGAAAAAGGATACGCGCCGCCAGCCGCTGCATCAAAACTCAAGGGATCGGCTTTCGCCCGCCACGCAAAGCCGGGCCAACCGCGCGCAAAATCCATGGCCGCAAGGCGCAACGTCGCTAAATTATAATGCGCCTCGGCAAAATCCGGCTGCAAAGCGATCGCTTTTTCCCAGGCAGCCTCCGCCTCGGCAGCACGGCCCTCATGTTGCAACGTCAATCCAAGGCCGCTCCATGACGGCGCGCTATTCGGTTCATGGACAAGCGCCATGCGCAAAGATTCTTCCGCCGCCGCGGGCCGTCCTTGCCACAACAGCGCCAGCCCGAGATTGCAATGAGCCGCCGCATAGTCCGGCTTTAAAGCGAGCGCCGCACGATTTGCATCAACTGCCGCCGACCAGTGCTCCTGCGCCGCGCGGACCTTGCCGAGGTTGTATGCGTACTCCGCTTGCTTTGGCCTTATCGCGATCGCCCGTTCAATCAACTCGGCGGCGTCAGCGTTCTTCCCGCGCTGATGCAGTACAAGACCCAGAAGATGAAGAGCATCCGCATTCTTCTCATCACCTTTGAGAACATCGCGGTAAATTTTCTCGGCCGCATCCAGATCACCGGCACGGTGGTGAGTGACAGCCGATTGAAGAGAGGGGCGCACCAAGGAGCGAAGCCTGCGTCTAACCGAGAGTCTTACGGAACCGCGCAAGACCCCGATCCAGATCGGCGATCAGGTCGTCCGGATCTTCGAGCCCCACATGAAGACGAATGCCGGGTTCGGGCTCGGCCCATTTTGTTGCCGAGCGCGCGCCGGACGGCGCAGACGGCACGATCAGGCTTTCAAAGCCTCCCCAGGAATAACCGATCGTGAACAACTCCATGCCGTCGATCAGAGCTGTAGCGGCCTCGGTAGACGCTTGATCAAACACAACACTGAAGAGTCCCGAGCCGCCGGAAAAATCGCGCTTCCATAAATCATGCCCAGGGTCATCGGGCAGCGGCGGATACAACACACGCTTGACGTTCGGCTGCGCCTTCAGCCACGCCGCTACCTTCAAAGCGTTGTCTTGATGTTGCCTGAGACGTACCGACAACGTGCGCAAACCCCGCGTTGCGAGATACACGTCGTCCACGCCGACCGCGAGACCCAAGGCTCCGTAAGCGCGCTGCACGCCGCTCAGAGTTTCCGCCGTACACGTCACCGTTCCCATATTGGCGTCCGAATGGCCGACAATATATTTCGTCGCCGCTTCAATGGAGATATCCGCGCCGAGCGCGATGGGCTGACAGAACCATGGGCTGGCCCAGGTATTATCTACCGCAACTTTCGCGCCGCCTGCATGGGCCGCGGTCGCGATAGCGGGCAGATCCTGAACTTCGAAAGTATGAGTGCCGGGAGATTCACAAAACACCAGGGTCGTGTTCGGTTTCATGAGATTGGAAATGTCTGCACCGATCAGCGGATCGTAGTACGTTGTCTCAACCCCGAAACCTTTTAGAAAACCGCTACAGAAGCTGCGCGTCGGCCCATAGACCGAATCCGTCATCAAGATGTGATCGCCCGCTTTCACGCATCCCATGATAGCAAGAACGCAAGCGCCGAGACCCGACGGCGCCAGCACTGTACCCGCACCGCCCGCTAGATCAGTGATCGCTTCTTGCAAGGTCCAGTGCGTCGGCGTGCCGCGCCGACCGTAGTACATAACGTTTTCGCCGCGCTTGAATCCGCGTTCGTCCGCATCGTTCATGGCCGCAACGCTGTCAAAAACAATCGTCGAAGCATGATAGACCGGGGTATTCACAATGCCGGCGTTGCGAACTTTATCGTGTCCGGCGCGAACGACTTTGGTGTCTTTCTTCATTCTAAAACAAAATCCGCCATGATCTGGATGAACCTCACCCTACCGCCGGGCGAAGGGTTATGGCGAGGAAGAAAAAACAGTCTCTATGCGGGGGCGTCCTTCAGCATCAATCAACTGTCGCACCTGCAAAGCCCCCAGTACGCCGGCAAAATGCGCATGCGTGCCCGCGCGATCGTAAAGCTCCAGCCAGTTCTGTTCGGCAAATGCAAGGAGCGCCGGCTCGTCATGCTCCACTTCCCAGAGAATTCCGAGGAGGGAGGCGAGGTTTTCCTCGGCCTCCTGCGCCTGCTGATTCACACAAATCGCTGCATTCGCCGCCGCCGCGCGTCCCGTTTCAGGGCCGGCGCCAAGGCCGAAGTCGACAATGGAGCGGCGCTCAACCGACGCTATCTGCCAGTGAGCGATTTCGTGAAAGACGACGCTGGTCTCCGAGCGCGTACGAATAGCGTGCCCATCCCAGGAGAACGCCGCGGCCGGGTCTTCATCAATCGTTGGAATTCCGAGTTTGGCGGCCAGCGCCACGGCTTTCGCGCGGCCGGCGATGAGGTCCGCCGTCAAGCCTGGACACTGAAGCCGGGTCGCGGCAATGCGCCGAAAAACGGACCGAGCCATGGGATACCCCGCAAGGCCCGCGTCATACGTTTCCAGAATGTGAGGTAAGGCCTGTGGGGTTATCGGCGTGAGAATCATCTTCGGCTCCAAGTGAGCCGGTCTTACCTCAGGGACACTCACCGGTCCAGAGCCGCCCCCTGCTCGGGACGGTCGTCCGCGTCTATTTGCTCGGGATGAGTCACGTCAATCACGGGGCCGTTGTAATCTCGTACATATCCGCGCACGCGAATGACGTGCCCTTCCAGCGCCAGCGGATCGATATCAGACCGCGTAAATGCACGGACCGCATCGGGAGGAATGGTCGCGGTAAAATCGGTTCGGTAGTCATCCCCGAAATTGAGAAAGACGCGGCCCCGCACTTTAGCCGCATCGATCACGCGCCCCTCAACGACTTGAAAAGTGCCGACATCCCTGGCCAGGGCCTCCGGATTTGCGGAGCGCACCTCATAATAGGGGTTGGCCCAGATTCCACGTCCTGCCGTACGCGCATCGCGCTCGGCCTCGTACAACTGCGCGGCAAAGCGGCGGTTGTCGGCGAAGGTATAAACCCGCGCCCATCCCAGCCTCAGCAATTCTTGCTGAATCCACAGCCCATCATCACGCACTAAATAGGCTAAGACGCGGCCGTTACGGTCGCGCGGCGTGGTTCCGGAATGAAGGGTAACGCTGCGTCCTTGCACAAGAGCGGTAAGGGCCTCGCGCGCCTCATCGGCCAGCGGCCAGGTTTTGAAGCCGATGCGCCCCTTCGGCAATTTCGGTGCCTGAATTGATACCAGCCGGATATCTACGTCGATTCCCTCAACGCGAATTACTGCACCATCGATAACATCGGTGACGACGCCGCGCCCAAAAACCGGAAGCGCAGCAGGACTATCGACATCGGCGGCGTAGGCTGGCCAGACCAACCACACCGCCGAAAGGACGACAAACAGAAAGCGGCTGATGCGCTGCCCGCTATCCACGTTCAAAAACCGTTCTTTAGCGCCGTATTCGCCAAACGCTCAAATCAATGGGCGCGCGGAACATCAAGAGTACCGTGCGTGGCCGGATAGGTGATGATGCCCCAGGGCAGTGAAAGATCTGGGATTGTACTAATGGGCGTGTAGTCGTTTGCGTCCAGAACATGCAGGTCATGCGAACGCCCGCACGCCACAATGATCTTGGAGCCGTCCGGGGTGTACGTAAAGTGCCAGCATCTCCGGCCTATGGGCGCTTCCTTCAATAACTCGAACGTCTTGGTGTCAAAAACCTGAAGCACGCCGTCGCGTGACGCCGCAACAAGCATATGGGCGCCGTCCGGACTGAAAGTGATTCCGTTTGGACCGGTTTTGGTTTCGGCGGACCGCACTATGTTCAGATCGTTGTCGAGCTGCACGATGTGCGACGAAGTTTCCATCGTCACGATGTAACCGCTGTCATCCGGCAGTGCCATAATTCCGCGAGGACGCCGACCTTGTTCGCGCGTATCAACCGTCTTGATTTCTTCGCCGCTGGTTAAATCGTATGCGGAAATGGTTTCATCACCCTCATTCGTCGTGATGATTCGCGAGCGATCAGGTGAGAACTCGAGCCCTTCGGTTTCCAGCCCGCTCGGCATGGATTTGGTCATCGTCCATGTGTTGAGATCAACGACGGCGATCTCTGCCGGCGGCTCATTTTCGAAATCGCGATCTTCTACATCTTCCTGGCGCATCCCGCCCGGCTCATAGGTTACATAGGCCGTATCCCCCAGAACACGAAGGAACTCTGGGCTCGGCCCCAAGGGAATGCGCCGCGTTATTTCGCCGGTTGTCGTGTCGATCACCGACATATCGTTGGTTTCACCGTTTGCCGTAAGTAAATAGCGGCCATCATTGGTGAGCCCTAAGCCGCGTGGACGTGCACCGCCAACCTCTAGGGTCTTGGTGATGGTAAGCGTCTCAAGATCCACAACACTGACCCCACTATCCTCGTTGGTGACATACGCGACGTTCGTCGGCACCACGACCGCAGCAGGTTCACTTTCCACACTGGCCTGCTCGCCGCTATCCCCGCAGGCGCTCAGCACCAAGGCCGATGCAAACATCGCTGTTGAGACTAAAAATGTATTCCGTGCGGCCATGTGGTCCTCCTCGAGTGCTATTCGGCGTGCCCTAAATATCTCAGATACTCACAAGCATACCCTATATGTCGGGGCACATGAAATCGTTGCCCCTCAGATCGGTTAGAACTTAATGCGAACCCCGCCATATATGGCGATCGGCGGCGCTGCACTGAATGCCCGAGTGTTGCTGGCGTTCGGGGCCTCAAGCAACGGCACTTCCTCGGTCTCGGAAAACGTCCCGAACGTCTCATACTTGGTATCGAACAAATTCTGCACCATCGCAAAAAGCTGAATGTAATCCGTGAACTGGTAACGAGTGTTGGCGTTTACAACCACATAGCCCGGCACTTTCGGCGTACTGTTACTTTCATCCCCAAACAGGTATTGGCCGGATGTGGCGCGACCGTCAAAGGCGACCGTCCAGGCGGATGTCACGTCATATCCGACTCCGAATTTGACAGAGTGAGGGGCCACACCGGGAAGTCGGTTGCCGGGTACGACGTCGATGTTCCCATCAGGATTGGACGCCGGATTGCCGGGACTATTGATGGAAAGATTGGAGCGAAAGGTTGCTTCCACGTATGCGTAATCGACAAAGGCCGAGAGGCGCTCCGTCTGATATTCGACGCCCATCTCAACACCGCGCCGGCGCGTATCCCCCGCATTGCGGAAGAAAGCCCGGCCGGCAACGTCGCTTGGAACAAATATAATATCGTTGTCATTATCGTTGTTAAAAACGCTGGCATTCCACTCAACTCGGCCGCGCGCACCCACAACGAAATGGCCGCGCAATCCCGTTTCGACACTTCGCGTCACGACCTGATTCAGCGGCGGATCACTCACGAAGAAATTAGCAAGGCTACAAGGAGCATTTTCGTCGGCGCAAGAAAGCTCCGCCGGTGTCGGCACGCGGTTCGACTCGGTATAGCGTGCATATGCCGTCACCGACGGCACAATCTTATACGTCAGTCCAATGCCGGGATTGAATCGGTCATAGGCATGATCGCCGTTGAGGGCCGTGCCGATCTGATCGCGCAATATTGTCTTTGCGCTGTTGAACCGTCCCGACAATGTCAACGAAAGGTCCGGCGTAATGTCGAATATGTTCGATGCATACAGTCCGTAATAAGTGTTCGTTGTTCTTAGATGCACAGGCGTGATGGGCCCCCCGGCGATATCAATCAAAACCGTTGGCGCCGCAAATCCCCGGTCTAGAGTAAGTGCAGCAACCTCGGTGCTAGCGCGAAACCGCGCCTTACCCCGATCAAAGCTTGCGCCTACAACCAGGTGATTTCCATGTCCGGCGACTTCGCGAGCGCTGGTGAGCTGCAAGGTTGCACCGTAACTTTCGGTCTTTGTCGCCGTCCGGTTGACGAACGCATATGGCCCCCCCTCATCAAACTCCGCATCGTCAAAAAGATCTTCGAACTCTTCATAAGGGCTATCAGTCACGAAATTAGGAATGGGATCACCGTTAACGTCGGTAAGCATGTCTCCATCTTCTAGACAAAGAACGTCTTCATCGTCTTCGCAACCTTCTGCCTCGGCCGCATCGCCGTTCAAGGTCTCTTGTGCAAAGTCGCCATAGTAGGCGTTGAGTTGCAGCACTGTGTTGTCTGCGATGTTGTACGTGCCGGAGAGGCCACCTTTGTAATATTCATTGCGAGTGTTGTCGGGGTGGGTAAATACAGCGGCACGGCGCGCCTGAAGCAGCTCGATAGGTGTTGTGCCATTCCCTGTCATGTCGTTGTCGGCCCCGGTGAAGTTAAGATGCACTTCACTACGCTCGCCGCGCCAACCAACATCTGCGTAAATCTGCCGCAGGTCAGACGGCGAATGATCACGCCAGCCGTCCTCGGTCAAACCGCTACCCGCGACATAGATCGAGTAGGTACCGTTGTTAGCGCCATACTGAAACGAGCCGCGCACTCGCCCGAACATGCCGCCAAGTATCTCAAGCTCGCCGCCTTCGTAGCCAAAGCCGTCTTTCATTTGCAAAGACAGCGAGCCACCAAGGGCGTTCAGCCCGAAAGTCGCATTGGTCCCCTCCAGGTTCATACGATCAACGGCGACATCGGGCAGCAGGTCCCAGTTCACGGTGTCACCAAACGGCTGATTGAAACGCGCACCATTCACGTAAACGGCTATGCCCTGCGCGACACCGTTCAGGGGAGACGCCTCAAATCCCCGATAGGTGATGCTCGGCTGAAACGGATTGTTCTGGGCATGCATCAACGCAAGACTGCCCGCCCCCTCTTCCAGGGTCCGCAAGAAACCGCTGCTGCCGCCCCGCCGCAGATCCCCACTGCCGAAAACACGAACATTCGCGGCAATTTTGTCACGATCAACCCCAAGCCCAAGGACCGGCGCCGTCCCGATCACAATGATTTCCTCGTCGATCCTTCCTTGGCCCTGGGCCAGAGCGCTGCTCGAGGCAAGGGCCAATAGAATTCCTAGACCGGGTCCATATGGTGTGCGCATCGCATCTCTCTGGAAGTAATGAAAATTTATAGAGGAACTTGGTGTACCCCCCGACCCAGGACGGGTCCAGAAGTCCGACTCCTGATTTACCCGGGAAAAGTTCCCGATTATTAAAACCGGGCAGTGTTGAGGGACAGGCCGGGCAACAGTGCTGCTATAACGGAGTCGCAGGAGAGTGCCGCTATATGTCCTTACGCTTCAGATTGATTTTATTTATTGCACTGGCATTGCTGGCAAGTCTGGCGACAGCCGGCGGTATGGCGTCGTTTCGCGCCGCGCAATCTGTCGAGGTCGAGCTGGCTGCAGCCCTCGACATAGGTGAACATCTTGTTCGCAACGCGGCGGCGAGGTCCCATGACACCGCCCAAACCGACGCCTACCTGCGACAACTCGTCTCCGTTTTCGCGGACGACCGGCATGTCACCGCGGCCCTCTTCAGCCCTGCCGGCGAAAAGATAGTTGAGTCAGCGCCCGCCGAGGTTTCCACGGTTTCCCCTCGTTGGTTTTCCCGCCTTATCGGCGTGTCTTTAGAGCCTCGCAAAATCTCAGTTCCGTTCTCCCCGGCTCACCAGGGCCAGGGAGGGCTCATCGTTCTTGAAGCTGACGCCGCCAATGAAATCGGCGAATTATGGATACGCTTTCGAGACGATATGGCGATTCTTCTCCTCTTCTCAGCGGTCACATTGTTCTTGGTCTATTTGGTTATCGGCCACGGTCTAAGGCCGTTACGCACTTTTTCAGCGGCGCTTCACTCAATAGGCTCCGGCGATCATACGGTGAGTGTGCAGAAGACTGGTCCGCCGGAGCTTTCCGCGCTCGCCGACTCTCTCAACACTATGGTCGTTCGCCTAAAATCCTTAGAAGATAAGTCACGCAGTCTGCACGAGCAGATCGTAACCATTCAAGATGAGGAGAGGGCGGATTTAGCCCGCGATCTCCACGACGATATTGGACCGTTTCTTTTCGCAGCGAACATCGATGCTGCGGCTCTGGCCCTGGCCGCCGAGCGCGAGGGCCGGTTAGACATCTTGAAACAAGTGCGAACCATACAAGACGCCGTTGGCCACATGCAGCGGCATGTCCGCGCGATTCTCGCTCGGTTGCGTCCGCCGAGCTTGACGGATGTCGGGTTGACGCAGGCCGTCCGCAATCTCGCCGCCTTTTGGCTGAAGCGTTACCCGGACATTTCTCTACGCATTGAGATCTCGCCGGAGATGGATGGCCTTGGCGAGATGCTGGAAGCCACCGCTTATCGCGTTATTCAAGAGAGCCTCAGCAACGCCTTGCGCCACGGCAAAGCAGAGCAAATAGAAGTCTCCATCGCCGCAGGGCGAAAAGACATGGTGACTGTAAGCGTAACCGATAACGGCGTCGGTATTTTACTGACCAACGGCAGTCATGGCCTCGGCATTAAGAGTATGAAAGAGCGCGTCACTGCCGCAGGCGGTGTTCTGTCCGTAACCCGTCGGCAGGATAAGTCGGGAACAACGGTTACCGCGCGGCTCCCCCTAAGCCCAACCCCTTCGCTTACTTGTGAAAAGATATCCGCATGAAAGTTTTGATTGTTGATGACCATGCCATTGTACGAGATGGCTTGAAGCGATTGCTGTCGGCATTACCGGCCGTGCAAACATCGGAAGTCGCTACAGGACGGGAAGCGGTGGCCACGTACAAAAAAGAGCGGCCCGACATTGTACTGCTGGATTTAAATTTGCCGGGCATTGGGGGGTTAGAGTTGCTTCGGCGGTTTCTTCTGGAAGACAAAAGCGCCCAAATTCTGATCGTCAGTATGCATGCAGAAGTTCATTTCGCGGCCCGCGCCCTTCAGGCCGGAGCGCGCGGTTACGTCAGCAAGAACGCCGCGCCGGACGAACTGATTAAGGCAGTGCAGCGGGTAGCCGGCGGTGAACGATACATTGAGAATGAAATCGCGCAGGAACTCGCGTTGCAAAACGTGCCCGGCGATCACCCCCTCGGCCAGCTCTCCGAACGTGACATAGAGATCATGAGGTTACTTGGAGAAGGCCGAAGCCTTACGGAAATCGCCGAGGCCCTTGGGGTCGGCTACAAAACTATTGCCAACACCAGCAGTCAGATCAAAAGCAAACTCGGGGTGGCCCGGACCGCCGATCTCATCCGTCTGTCGATTGAAATGGGGCTTGCCTCTTAGAACCTGTAATACGGCACATAAAAACGGCCCCGAACAAGTGGTCCGGGGCCGTCTCTTTGAGTGCTGTTGGGACAGCAGTCGACTTGTCGTTTAGGCCGCGTTGAGCAAACGCTCCAATTTAGCGGTCGCAGCCTCAGGTTTGATTTTCTCGACAGCGGCAACTTCGTGCGCCAAACGCTCCAAAGCCTGCTCATAGATTTGGCGCTCGCTGTAAGATTGCTCCGGCTGGCTTGCGCCGCGGTGCAGATCACGCACAACCTCGGCAATGGAAACCGGATCGCCGGAATTGATCTTGGCCTCATATTCCTGTGCCCGGCGGCTCCACATGGCACGCTTGACCCGGGCACGGCCCTTCAAGGTGGTTAGCGCAGTATCCATGACTTTGCGCGTGGACAGTTTGCGAAGACCCGAGTTTTCCACTTTTCCAACAGGAACGCGCAGGGTCATACGATCCCGTTCAAAGCTGATGACAAAAAGTTCGACCTTTTGGCCGGCAATTGTCTGGGACTCAACGCTGGTCACTTGGCCAACGCCATGAGCAGGGTAGACAACGAAGTCCCCTGCGGAAAAGGGCATGTTGATCTTGGTTTCTTTTGCTGTTTTTGCTGTTTTGGGCATGCTCGGCTTCTCACTCCACATCATTGATATGTTGTTGGGCTCTGTCCCGCGCAGCTTGGTCCCCCAAGCGTCCTGACCCGCGCCAACGGGTCGGCTTCTTCCTTTTATGACTACGACTGGCCCATTCCGTAAGTAAGGCATGCGACGGAGCGGGCCGGGACGAACCGTTTCCCACCACCCATCCTACAATCATTAATTTTCAATGACTTAGCGCGATTTAGTGCGTATTCGCGCGGGACGCCGGTAGCAGAAAAAATAACCCGCCGGTTCTCCCGGCGGATTAAGTGTTCATATCATAAACTCGCCGCAAAATACAGGTGAAAAGGATTTCACCTACCCTTACGGGGCAAACTTAAAGTCAGATATTAACTTTAAGCTTCGCTTCCAGGATTCTCGCTAAGAAGCTGTTTTTTATCAGGTTTATCTTTCCACTCATCAGCGTCCGGCGGGCTCTCGCCCTTGACTGTGATGTTGGGCCACTTCTCGGCGTATTCGGTGTTGATCCCCAGCCATTCTTCCGCTGATTCATCCGAATCGGGGACGATGGCTTCGGCCGGGCACTCGGGCTCGCAAACCCCGCAATCGATGCATTCATCGGGGTGAATCACGAGCATGTTCTCGCCTTCGTAGAAGCAGTCCACTGGACAAACCTCGACGCAGTCCATGTATTTGCATTTGATGCAGTTCTCAGTAACGACATACGTCATGTTCGAAGACTCCCGTTCACCCGCAGACTGTCCGGGGCGATTCGCGTTAGTCCTTTGCCTATTCGATTTCGGCGAGCGGCGTCAAGAACCCGTTCTTGATGCCGTTTCTCAAGATTGCCGGAGAGACCGTTATTCTTCATAAGCGGTGCACCAAGGGACGTTTCATCCATCGTCCAATTAAATGAGGTTTTCAATGGCCGCAGATGCCCCCAACCCTGAAAAAAAAGCGCCGCCGGCGGCCGTGCGCAATGCGCAGCCCATCACCCAGGTTCTTGCCCGCGTGTTCTCAGACCGGTTGGCCGAGGGCGAGACCGTGCTCGAAATCGCCGCCGGATCAGGGTATCACGCGGCCGCATTTGCCAAGGCCATGCCGCAGTTTACCTGGCAACCAACCGACCCCAATGCCGAGGCCCGCGCCAGTATTGCCGCGCATGTCACAGAGTCCGAACTTTCTAACTTAATGGCGCCGCTAGAGCTGGATGTGCGCGCAAGTCCGTGGCCGGTGACAACAGTCGGCGCGGTTTTGTGCATTAACATGATCCACATTTCGCCTTGGGAGGCGACTCTTGCGCTGTTGAAAGGCGCGGGCGAACGTCTAGCCCCCGGCAAGCCGCTGGTCACCTACGGGCCCTATTCCCTGGACGGTGACTTTATCGCCGAGAGCAACATCGCCTTCGACCAGTCCTTGAAGGCGCGCGACCCTAGCTGGGGCATTCGCGATGTGCGGGACGTGACCAAAGCCGCAGCGGAGCAGGGGTTTCAGC
>JAUIGX010000278.1 GCA_030432435.1 Alphaproteobacteria bacterium | reverse complement strand
CCCGTGCAAAGATTTGACACCGCTAATTCGCAGCGTTCCCGACCCCATGCCGGTGATCTGCGCCCCCATGGCATTCAGGCACTCGGCGAGATTAGTAATTTCGGGCTCGCGCGCCGCGTTCTCCAAAACCGTTTCTCCCTCGGCGAGCGCCGCGGCCATCAGAAGGTTCTCGGTCGCCCCAACGGTCACTTTCGGGAAAACAATGTTTGCGCCTTTAAGACCGCCCGGCGCCGTTGCGTGGATGTAGCCTTCCTTGAGGGCAATCCGTGCGCCGAGGCTTTCTAGAGCTTTGAGATGAAGGTCGACCGGTCGGGTGCCGATTGCGCATCCGCCGGGGAGCGAGACCTTAGCTTCGCCTTTGCGCGCGAGAAGCGGGCCGAGTACCAGAATTGAGGCTCGCATCCGGCGGACCAGATCATAAGGTGCGGTGATGTTTGTAATATTGCCGCCGGTCAGGGTCATCGTGCGACCGGTGGCTCCGGCAGCGCCAGTCTCACTACCTGCCCCCACAGCAGACTGATCCACATGTATGCCGTGCTGCCGCAGCAGATTCGCCATCGTGCCGATATCCGCGAGTTCTGGCATATTGGTGAGAGTCAGCGACTCATCGCTGAGCATGCCCGCAGCCATAAGCGGCAAGGCCGCGTTTTTGGCGCCGCCGATGACAATTTCACCCTGCAGCGGTATTCCGCCGTGTATCCGAATGGCGTCCACTGGTTTTCTTCTTCCTATCTGAAACCGGCGACCAGACAGGTCGACCGCACGTGAATATAAACAGGCCTTCGCGACACCTTCATGGCCCTATAGGCGCGGCAATGTGACGCCTTTTTGGCCTTGATACTTGCCTTTGCGGTCACCGTAAGAGGTTTCGCAAACACTGTCCGCCTTCAAGAAGATAAACTGAGCGGCTCCTTCGTTCGCATAAATGCGGGCCGGCAACGGCGTTGTATTAGAAAACTCAAGGGTCACATGCCCTTCCCATTCGGGTTCCAGAGGCGTGACGTTAACGATGATGCCGCAACGAGCGTAGGTGGACTTGCCAAGACAGATGACCAGAACATCCCGGGGAATACGGAAATATTCCACCGTCCGTGCCAGGGCGAAGCTGTTTGGCGGAATAACGCACACGTCGGCTTTGCGGTCCACAAAGCCAGTCGAGGAAAAATCCTTGGGATCGACGACCGCGGAATCAACATTGGTGAAAATCTTGAAATCGTCAGATACCCGGGCATCGTAGCCATACGACGACACACCATAGGAAATGACACCCTCACGCTGTAGGCCGTCGGTAAAGGGCTCAATCATTCCCTTTTCGGTAGCCATTTTACGGATCCAAGTATCCGGCATCACAGGCATCGGCGACAAACCCCTTGTATGAACGCCATGAAAGCGGCGAAGTCTTCTTGTCTACATCTTGTAGCCCAGCTTAGTGGGCCCCTCAAGCTATGGAGACTTCTCTGTCTTTGGCGAGCTGGGCTTAGCTTCACCCGGGCTGCCGGCGCTTCTCGCCCGCTGTTGGGCTTTCCGGCGCAGCAGATTTTCGCGCAAAGCCTCCGCCGACCTCTCCTGGGCTTTGGGGTTGGGTCTAGGCCCAGAAGATGGAGTCAATTTGCCCAAGGAACACACCTCTTTTTGTGGATAAGTACTTTGCCCGGTCAGACGCGGCGCATAGAGCCGGATAATAGCTCATTTTCCGCCTGCCGACAGGGAGTTGCGCACCCAGGAGGCCTATGGCATGTTCCGCGCCTTCTTGGGCAGGGCTCATCGCCCCTCTCGCCCTCTCGGCGCTGCCGTAGCTCAGTGGTAGAGCACCCCCTTGGTAAGGGGGAGGTCCGCAGTTCAATCCTGCGCGGCAGCACCATTTTTCTCCTATTTATCAAGACATTTCGCCGGGCTCGCGCTACCTGGCGAAAAGATTTGCGTTAGTCTCTGGTAAACATTGTGCGGCTATAGAAGGCACATACCGGACCGGGGAAAACGGGACGCCGCATGGCCATTAAGATTTCGTTGGTAACACCAACCTTTAACCGAGCAGAAACTCTTCCAGCGACTCTGGACTCGATTGCCCAGCAACGCGGGAATTACGACCTTCAATATATCGTCATGGACGGCGGTTCCACGGACGGCACCCAGGATATTGTCGAGGCACACCGCAATATTGTTAGCGATTGGGTCTCGGAGACCGACAGCGGGATGTATGACGCCATCACTAAAGGCTTCGCCCGCTGCGACGGTGATGTGCTGGGTTGGATCAATAGCGACGATACATTGTTTCCTTGGACACTTAGCCTCGTTAGTCGCCTGTTCGATGAAATTCCGGCGGCGCAATGGATCAGCACCCTAACCCAGGCTGCCATCGACGCGTCCGGGGATATTATGTATCTGCGCAAGGTCCCGGGCTATTCCCAGCAAGCCTTCTTCGATGGGGTGTACTTCGGTTTTGGCGGCGCGGGTGATTCTCATGCCACCGAATTTATCCAACAAGAATCGACATTCTTTCGGCGTGAGTTGTGGGAGAAAGTAGGTCCGCCCGCCCTTGCAAGTCAGTCGCTGGCAGGAGATTTTGCCCTATGGACGGCGTTTATGGCTGAAGCACCCCCTCTGGGTGTTGACGCACCCTTGGGAGCCTTCCGCGTGCACAGCGCAGGGCAGCTCAGCCGCGGCAAGCGTGATATTTATGTGCAACAGTGCAAGGACGCATTGAACACGACCCGCGCTCGCCTTCAATATACTCCAAAACCCGTAAACGGCGCAGCAGTTTACACCGGCCTATACGCTGAAAAGAAAACACCCGAAGATAAGGCAAGTGCGTGGGGCGTCGCCGAGCGTCAGTTCCATGTTCTGCCGCCTGGCGACTTGAAATCGGCTATCAAACAACGGCGTATTTTTTAAACGCCACAACGAAGGCAGCGATGATGGACATACCCAAAGCGGCAGCAGAGCGAGCGATGTGGGCCCTTACTGAGTCCGCAAAGGAAATAGTGGAAGCCAATCCGCTTAAGTTCATGAAGCCGGTCCTGTCGCACTACAATGCCTTAAAACGCATCCGCGACAGAGGCGTCGACGTTAAGACCGTGATTGATTTAGGGGCTGCGCAAGGCTCTTGGTCGAAGATGGCACATGTGGTTTGGCCGAAGTCACGTTGTCACATGATCGAGGCAAACCACCGCTGGGAGCGCGAGTTGCACGAGCTCGCCGCCGACCCCGCCTACAGCTACGTCATT
>JAUIGX010000045.1 GCA_030432435.1 Alphaproteobacteria bacterium | reverse complement strand
TGAGTATGAACTGGCGCCACGCAAGAAATCCAGACGCTTTAGCCAGGAATTCAACAACTTCAATATCGATTACTATAAAGCCGATATCATGCATACGTTCCAGGTGAGCGATCAGTTCTCGATATCCACGAAACTGTTCGGCACCGACCTGGAACGCGCCCGCTTTACCGTGGAACCGGGGGAAGTAGAGCTGGAGGACGGTTTGCCGGACTGGTCGTTCGAGGAGAATCCCGGGGCGCAGTTCGTTGCTGGCCAAAGCGGCGTCATGATTGGCCGTGACCGGCATTACCGTACCTATGGGGCCGAGACGCGCATGGAACTGGCCGACCTCGAGATGGGTGGCATAAGGCACACAATTCAGTGGGGCGTGCGCTTCGAACGGAACTTTCTCGACAACCGCGAGCCTATCGGTGATGTCGGTGAAGTGCTTAGCTGGGGTAATCAAGGCCGGGATTTTGCCGTTTCCCCGATTCCTGGAGAAGAGGAGGATGGCGAGATCGAACCGCTGGCGGCCTCCTCGCTCGAAACCTACCGGTCTTCGGCCGTGTCCGGCTTCATACAGAATGCCATCGAGATCGGGTACTGGACCGTGACGCCTGGTTTACGCGTGGAAAACTACTCGCAACTCCGGCATATCGTATTCGAGGACGCTGAACCGGAGAATGAAATCGCCCGAGACGAGACCACGCTTGTGCTGCCAAGCATCAGTTTTCTCTACAATGGACTTGAGAGTACGCAAATTTTCGCCAACGTGGCGCGTGGTTATACACCGGCCTTCGCCCGGACCGCCGAAGATTTCCCGCTGGAGCCCGAGACAGGCATCAATTCCCAAATCGGTTTTCGTTCGCAGATATCCGACGGTCTGCGCATAGAGGCTTCTGGTTTCTACAACATCATCGAGGACACGGTCGTGCAGCTACCCTTCACGATTGATGACCGCAACGTGGTGCTCAACGCTGCGGATTCGGAGTCGTATGGGGTTGATGTCGGTTTGCGATTCGACTCTTCCCCCCATACCGGTTCCGCGGTCAATTTCTTTGTGCAAGCGGCCTACAACTACACAAGCGCCAAATTCACCGATGGTGAGTTTGACGGCAACCGCGTTCCGGAGGTTCCAAATCACGCCGGCAGCGTGAGCTTAGGCATTGAGAACAAGGCCGGTTGGCACGCGAGTGCCACCATGAGTCATTTCGGCGGCTTCTTTACCGATTTGCTGAACACCAGGGGCTTTATTCTCGCCAATGAGGACCGTGAACCTGTAGATCTCAACGGTGACCTGGAAGTACGCGAACCGGCGGTGCTCGGCAGAGTGCCCGCCCATACATTGCTTTCAGCTCGCATCGCGTATTCTCCGCCCAGTCTGCCTTACATGACGCTCTGGCTGCAGGGCCGCAACCTCACCGACAAGCTATACATTGTCGACCTGGAGAACGGCATCCGCCCCGGCGCGGCGCGGACGGTTACGGGGGGCGTAAGGCTGAAATTCTGAACCCGCACCTACCGTGCCGGACTTGTTTTTGTTGAATCAGGGAGCAACTTTGGAATGTTTGGCTCCCAGACGTAAATACCGCCGTCCGCCATTAAGCTGAGATAGAGCTTTTCGTCTTTCAAAAAATAGCTGCGAACATACTCCAAATCGCGCGCGATCCTGACATCGAGGGATGGCGGAGGGCACAGCGCGCGGGTCATCGCTGTGTTCGCAAATCCAATCTGTCCGCTGGACTCCGATGTTGGTGCGGCACTCCATGTTGTAGAACCTTGATTGCAGTTCAGCCTGAACTCGGCGCTTCCATCTTTGTTGAAAACCATGGTGTAGCGCGATGGTCGCTCGGGCCTGGTTATGCCGATGGCATCGTCCATGGATTGAATCTCGACAAGCCGCCACGTCACGCTGGTCAGGCGCCTACTGGTCTCGTTCCGAATGGCTTCGGATGTGTGCTCGGCGTGCCGGGTGATGGCCGGCGGCGAGGGAGGCGGGTGTTGTGCGGTATCTGATGCCGGACTCTCGACTGCGGCACAGGCGGCAAGACTCAATCCGCTTAGTGCGCCGAGCATATTGGAGCAGCGGGTGGACAACTGCGGGTTCAAATTACTGTTGGTTTGCCCGGTAAATTTCCAGGGCCCTCGGCATCAACGCATTTAGCCGATCGATGCGGGTGCCGGGCGAGGGGTGTGTGGACAGAAATTCCGGCGGGCGATCGCCGCCGAAGGACGCAAAGTTTTGCCATAACTCGACCGCCGCCCGTGGGTCGTACCCAGCCTCGGCCATGTACATCAGGCCGATTTCATCGGCTTCGGATTCCTGATTGCGGCCAAACGGCAGAACCACCGCAAGCGTCGCCGCCTGGGCCAGAATTCCGGAGTACTGCGCGGCAGTTGCTGAGGCGGCGCCGGCTGCGGCAAGTCCTCCCTGTATCGCTATTTGCTGAGACATACGTTCCGCCGAGTGACGAGCAATGGCGTGGGCGACCTCATGAGCCATAACGGCCGCTAGCTGGGCTTCGTTCTTCGCAACCTGAAACAATCCGGTATTTACGCCGACCTTGCCTCCGGGCAGGGCGAAGGCATTGGGGTCTGCGTCTTCAAACACTGTAAATTCCCAGTCGTAACCGGGGTCGTGTGCGACTGCAGCGATACGCCGCCCTGCGTCTTGCACGGCCTGGTTCATTGTCGGGTCTCTAGAAATGGGTGTTTCCGTTCGAATTTGCTTGTAGGCATCCGCGCCCAACTGAACGGCCTGGGATTCTGAAACGATGATGAACTGATTGCGCCCGGTTATGGGAGCGGTCTGACATCCTACGAGGACCAGCAGGCTGGCGAATGCCACTGAACTTCTGATTCCATTTTTTATCGAGTCCATCTGCATCGACTTCTCTTTCCAAAAGGCTCTCTAGCGGTGCGTGGAGGCGGTCCTCAAATGGCGTCGCCCAAGATAATAGTCTACAATTAACAACGCAGCGGCTCCACAGAAGTTGCAGGCGCTGCGTATTTTTGTTTCAGCAGGCTATCTATCGACTATGGAGATATTATGCCGTTCTCATTGTGCTTGCTGAGGCGTGCTAGGAGGAGTTTGCTTCGTATCGTTGCCCTTTTGGCAATCCTGGCGCCGTCTTCCGTGCACTCCGAGGAAGTGAGGGTCGCCGTAGCCGCCAACTTTACCGAGGCAGTCAAGGAAATCGGTGCGCTATTTGAGGCCCAGAGCGGGCACACGGTTGTGATCAGCTTTGGCTCGACCGGGCAAATTTATGCGCAAATTTCACAGGGCGCGCCGTTTGATGTTTTTCTGGCCGCGGACCAGGCCCGGCCCGAGCGGGCGGAGCAAGATGGCTATGCCGTGCCGGGCACGCGCTTTACTTATGCCGCCGGCCGTATCGTTTTGTTCAGTGCCGATCCGGCGTTGGTGCTTGGCAAAGCAACGCTTGAGCGCGGGTCGTTTTCCAAGCTGGCCATCGCCAATCCGATGACGGCACCCTATGGTCTGGCTGCGGTCCAGACCTTGAAATCTCTTGGCCTATATGAGGCGCTGGACTCCAAGCTCGTTCAAGGCAGCAATATTGCACAGACCTATCAGTTTGTGGCCACGGGAAACGCCGAGGTGGGATTTGTTGCACTGTCCCAGATTGCAGGTCGCCGTGACGGCTCGCGCTGGGTGGTGCCCGAAACCCTGCACTCTGTGATTGCCCAAGATGCCGTGCTGCTGACCCGCGGCGCGGACAACGAGGCTGCGCGTGCGTTTATGGATTTTCTAAAAGGGCCTGCCGCCCGGGCGGTGAATGAAAAATTCGGTTACGGGGCCGGGGATTCCCCGTAACCTTGCCTCATGTCTGATTTCGCAGAACTCTGGCCGCCGATTAGGCTGACCCTAGAACTGGCCACCGTGACAACGGTGGTGCTGCTGATGGTCGGTACGCCAATCGCCTGGTGGCTTGCGCGCTCGAAAGCCCGATGGAAGGAGGCCGTGGCCGCCGTGGTTGCGCTGCCCCTTGTGCTGCCGCCGACCGTGCTGGGTTTCTATCTGTTGATTGCCCTGGGCCCGGATGGACCGGGCGGCTGGATCGCCGGACTCTTTGGCGGAAGATCGCTCGCGTTCACCTTCGAAGGGTTGGTGATCGGCTCTGTGATTTACTCCCTCCCGTTCGTGGTTCAGCCTATTCGCAACGCTTTTGAATCTATCGGAGAACGGCCGCTTGAAGTGGCGGCTACGTTGCGTGCATCGCCGTGGGATTCGTTCTGGTCCGTGGCTGTGCCTCTGGCGCGGCCCGGCTTCATCACCGGCGCGGTGCTGGGATTTGCGCATACGGTCGGTGAGTTCGGCGTAGTGCTGATGATTGGCGGCAATATTCCGGGCGAAACCAAGGTTCTGTCGGTCGCGATTTACGACTATGTGGAAACGTTGCGCTGGACCGAGGCCAACATCTTGGCTGGAGGGATGCTCGCGTTTGCGTTTGTGGTGATCCTGACGACCATGGTCTTGCAAAAGCGCGCGGAGCGCTCGGAATCATGACGGGGGAAGCAGCTGAAATCGAAGCGAAATTCTCGGGTGCGCTGGGTGGCTTTGCTTTGGAAGCCGCATTCAATGCGCCCATGAGCGGTATCACCGCGCTTTTCGGTCCCTCAGGCTGCGGTAAAACGACTATTCTAAGATGTATGGCGGGGCTACAGCGCTTGCCGGGACGGCTGGTCGTCGGCGGTGATGAGTGGCAGGACGATGAGCGCAATGTCTTCCTGCAAACCTACCGCCGGGCGGTGGGGTATGTCTTTCAAGAAGCCAGTCTCTTCACTCATTTTTCGGTGCAGAAAAACTTGCTCTTCGGAGCGCAGCGCGCGCGCGGGCAGGTGCCGGGACCGGGGTTAAGTTTTGGCGATACGGTGGACATGCTCGGGCTGGGCTCGCTGCTGAACCGAATGCCCGGCGCGTTGTCCGGCGGCGAGAGGCAACGTGTTGCCGTCGGCCGGGCGCTTTTGTCGCAACCCAAACTCCTCTTGATGGACGAGCCTCTTGCGGCGCTCGACCATGGGACGAAGGAAGAAATTCTACCTTACCTTGAAGCGCTGCACGAGAACCTCTCGATTCCCATTATATACGTTAGTCATGATGTCGCCGAGGTGGCGCGCCTGGCCGACCGCATGGTTGTGTTGTCGAATGGTAAAGTTGTTGTGGAGGGCGATGTTGCCAGCGTCTTGGAACGCTTGGCTTTAACGGACTCCGCCGACCGGTTTGAAGCAGGGGTGGTCCTGACGGCGGGCGTTGTGCGCCATGATGAGAAATTTCAGCTGACCTACCTTGATCATCACGGGCAGAGTTTCGCGACGCCGCTTGTGCAAGCTGCGGTGGGCGAAGAAATTCGGTTGCGCGTACGTGCACGCGATGTGTCGTTGGCAACGCAAATGCCGGTCGGCATTAGCGTGCGGAATATTCTAAAGGGGCATGTCGCTGAAATTCGCGAAGAGCCGCAGACGGCGAATGCAGAAGTTCTTGTCGATATAGGTAGTTCTAAAATTCGCGCACGTATCACGCGCGCCGCTGTTGCCGATCTCGGATTGAGTGTTGGTGCGCCGATATTTGCCCTGGTTAAATCCGTTACATTCGAGCGTCGCCCCCGGCGCAGCTAACCATGAGGGGGCATAGCTAATTGTCGAGAAGAGGCGCGCGCCCCTATCGTTTCATGCTACGCTTCCAGAGATATATTGACCTTGATCCGCATAAAAATTCATTCCGCAAACGGGTGTTGAACGTTTTATGGACAATGATTTGACGAAGCAGGTGGTGCGGGAAATCGGCGAGCGCTGGCAAGCGGCGCTGGAGCATTTGCAGAATCCCACCTTCTATTCACAAGCGGCGGTGATTTTTGCGGCCTTGTTTCTGGCTTGGATGATAACGCGCCTTGTGACTGCGCGGGTAAAAGTGTTCCGCGAGCCCCCACAGCCGGGCGCATTTTTTGACTTGCGCACAGGGCTGAACCGCATCCAAGAATTGATATTGCCGTTGTTCAGTATTGTGACTTTGGGCGCGGCGATTCCTCTCAGTATCGATATTTTCGGCGCTGCCTGGCTTGTGCGCACGGCACAGGGGCTTGCCGCCATTTATTTCGGCTATCGGCTGGCAGGTCACTTCGTCGGCAACGCCGGCATTGTTCGGTTACTGAAGTGGATCGGGATACCGATCGCCGTTCTCTACATGTTCGGTTGGCTCGGTGATGTCATTACCTATCTCGATTCCTTGTCGCTGGAAGTCGGCAATATTCGTGTTTCGGTTTATGCCGCTTTGCGCACTGTCATATTCGGCGTGCTTCTTTTTTGGCTAGGCCGCGTCTCCAATGCGACCGGTCAGAAAGTTATTCGAGGTCAACCTGCGCTTGATGCCGGGACCCGCGAAGTTATCGCCAAGCTTTTTCAAATCGGCCTGTATATCGTCATCTTCCTCTTGCTGTTGCAGGTCATGGGGGTCGATCTCACCGCTCTGGCGGTGTTCGGTGGCGCGTTGGGCGTTGGGCTCGGGTTTGGATTGCAGCAGATTGCCTCCAATTTTATCTCGGGCCTGATCATTCTGTTAGATCGCTCGATAACTATCGGCGATTACATTGAATTAGAGGACGGCCGCGCGGGTACGCTGCGGGAACTCACTATGCGGTCGGCGACGCTGGAGACCTATGACGGTAAGGACATCATGGTCCCTAACGAGCATTTTATCACCAGCGTCTTTACCAATTGGACTCATAACAATCAGAAGCAGCGTTACGCGCTGAACTTCCAGGTTGCCTACAAGACCGATCTTGAGCGGATGTTTGAAATCGTCCGCAAGGTTGTCGCAAGCCACCCCAAGGTGCTGAGCGGCGAGGCAGTGCCTTTGGCCGAACGTCCGGATGCCGAAATCGAAAGCTTTGGAGATTCCGGCATCAACATTCTAGTCGAGTTCTGGATGGAAGGCATTGATGATGGTGAGAACCGCGTGGGGGCGGACCTGCTGCTCATGATCTGGACCGCCCTGAGTTCCAACGGTATTGAGATTCCGTTCCCGCAGCGCGAGATCAATGTGCTCAACCGCAAGGACGATTAATTTGCCGGTGCGCGCGTGAAGTCGGAAAATCCGCGCATAAACTGACTGAGTTGAGATTTGACAGCTTCGTCGGTCAGCGCACCGGACTCGTCAAACACCCTGTTCGCGCGAGAGACCATAAGGCGTCCGCCGAACCAGGGCCGCGTCCCCAAAGCGCGCAACACAGGCAGCCAGGCATTCTGTCCGAGAATCGTGCCAAAGCCGCCTGGCGAGGCTCCGATCACAGCGACCGGCTTGCCGCCGAACACTTTCGCGGAGTCTGCCGGCGGACGTGACAACCAGTCCATCGCGTTTTTGAACACGCCTGGCATGGAGTTGTTGTATTCGGGACTGACCAGCAGAAGTCCGTCGGCGCTAGCAACCAAAGCCTTGAGCGTTTCCACCGCCTTCGGAATACCCTCTTTGTCTTCAAGGTCTCCGTTGTACAGGGGGATACCTTCGATTGTGCCGATATTCATTTCGGCTCCCTCCGGCATGGCCTCTGCTGCGGCGCGCAACAATGCGCTGTTGAGTGAGCCTGTCCGGAGACTTCCGGAAATGCCTGCGAGTTTGATCATGATAACCTCCTGATGGAACTTACGCTGCGGCGCGAGTGCTAATCACGCCGCAGCAAAAAATGTACTCTTAGAATCGGCCGGCACGGAAGTCTGCCATCGCCTGGCCGATTTCCTCGCGGGTATTCATAACAAATGGTCCTTGGCCAACGATGGGCTCGTCGATGGGTTCTCCGCTCATGACGAGAAGCGTTGTGTCTGTCTGCGCTTCAACGCTGATGCGTTCACCGTCGTGTTCAAACAAAGCGAGTTCTGCCGTGTGCACATTTTCGCTGTCGTTCAGGCGGAGCCGCCCATTGAGTACAAGTATGATGGTGCTGAAGCCATCAGGCACGGTCAAATCTGTTTTATGACCAGCCTTCAGCCGTAGATCCCAAAGATTGACGGGCGTAAATGTGAGAGCAGGGCCTTTCGTGCCACCAAACTCGCCGGCGATGATGCGCGCGAGACTGCCGTCTGCGCCGAGTTTTATCGCCGGGATCGAAGCATCCGCGATTTCCTGATAGCGGGGCTCTGCCATTTTGTCCTTCGCTGGCAGGTTGACCCACAACTGAACCATCTCAAGGACGCCTCCATTTTCAGTGAAAGCCCGGCCGTGCATTTCTTCATGGAGGATACCTTTCGCGGCCGTCATCCACTGCACATCGCCGGGCCCGATCCGTCCCTGGTTTCCGGCAGTATCGCGATGCTCAACCTCGCCTTGATAGACGACTGTGACGGTCTCGAAACCCCGGTGCGGGTGTTGTCCGACGCCGCGCGGTTGGGAAGAACTCGGGAACTCTGCCGGGCCCGCATAGTCGAGTAGAAGGAAGGGGCTAATGTCGGCTCCGTGCGTGTTGTAGGAAAACATGGTGCGGACCGGGAAGCCGTCGCCGACCCAGTGCCCCTCTGTTGCGCGGTAAACTCGTGAAAGCTGTTTCATGACAGATCTCCTGAGGCATCTCTCCGTGGCTCTCTTTACGGGCACGCCTCCCTGCTGGATTGTTTTGGCTGTGTCTCCATATTAGGGAGTGGTACGATACAGATACAAGTACGGTCCTTTAGGATACTGTGAAAATGGCGCAAAAGGCTGTCTCATGTCCGGTTGAACTAACCCTCGGGGTCATTTCCGGTCGCTGGAAGGTGATGATCATCCATCAGCTGCTTGAAGGCACCAAACGGTTCAACCAGCTTCAGCGGGAGTTATCGGGTATCACGCATAGAACGCTGGCCAAGCAGTTACGGGAGTTGGAGGCGAACGGCCTGATCTTGCGTCAAGACTACCGCGAGATTCCGCCGAGGGTCGAATATAGCCTCTCGCCTCTGGGACTCACTCTGAGGAACATTCTGGCTTCTATGCACGAATGGGCCGAGACGCACGGCCATAAGATTCAAGGGCCACCGGGCGCGGGGCCGGGCAACGCGTAGTTAGACGTAGGAGGTTGGTCCAAGGTCACGGTGCGTTCGAAGCGGGCAACTTCATCCTCGCTTACATATTTACCGATTTCGCGGCGGACGCGATAGAACCCGGTATGCGGATCAAGTAGATAGCGCGGCCGGAGTTGGCGGCGAGGCCTGTTGAAGCCCCGCCGCAACCCGTTTCTCAGACAACGTCGAGTGCAGTCTTACTGGGCTTCGCCGCAAAGTTCGGGATCGGCGGAGAATTTTCGCATGTACGCGATAACGTCCGCACGCTCTTGCTCGTCGTACATGCCAACAAACCCCATCATAGTGCCGCTGACATAGGTGAAAGGCGATGTTAGAAACGCGTGCAGTTCTTCATCGGTCCATACGATACCGGACTCTTCCATCGCCGAGGAGTATGTGAAATCGGGCACGCTGGCTGCCGGCCGGTCCACAACACCGCAGTGCTTGGGCCCGATTTTATTTTCCTTCAAGTCATGACAGCCCGCGCAAACAGCGTACAGCTCTTCACCGCGGTCGGCGTCGCCTTCAACGGCAACCGCGGGGGTTGCGAGCGGGCCTACGGCAAAAGCCAGAACGGCGGTAAATGCGTAAATCTGTGAACGAACTGACATATCTTAAAGTCTCCAGTGGTTGCGATAGTGTGAATTCATCTTTTATCTAAAACAAAAACGGCGGTTTCGGGGCGCGGTATTGGCGCGGTGTGGCCTTGCATATTGCCAAATTTGCCCTGGGCAAGAGATTTTCAGGATGCGCTGTAACGAAAGCTTACAAAATTTAAGTGTATTCAGTTCGGGGCTTTCATTGCGGCACCGCTCTCTAAGAATCCGCCTGACTGACGTTTCCACATACGGGCGTATACGCCATCTCTGGCCAGCAATTCTGCGTGGGTGCCGGTCTCGATGATGCGGCCCGTGTCCATAATCACCAGCCGGTCCATGCGGGCGATGGTGGACAAACGGTGAGCGATAGCGATTACCGTACGCCCTTCCATAAGGGTGTTCAGTTGCTCTTGGATCGCAGCCTCCACTTCTGAGTCGAGGGCCGATGTGGCCTCGTCTAATACCAGGATCGGCGCGTTCTTCAGGATGACGCGGGCGAGAGCGATGCGCTGGCGCTGGCCACCGGATAATTTGACGCCGCGCTCGCCTACCTGTGCGTCAAAGCCTCTGCGGCCCTTCCAATCTTCGAGTTCTTCAATGAACTCTAGCGCGTGTGCCCGGGCGGCGGCCTCGCGGATTTCCGCGTCGGCTGCATCCGGTTTTCCGTAGCGGATATTGTCGCGGATCGACCGGTGCAGCAACGAGGTGTCCTGGGTCACCATCGCAATGTTTGCACGCAACGTTTCCTGGGTAACTTGTGATATGTCCTGCCCGTCGATGAGGATGCGTCCGCTTTCGACGTCAAAAAACCGGAGCAGTAGGTTGACCATGGTCGATTTTCCTGCGCCGGAGGGGCCCACCAAGCCAATGCGTTCTCCGGGTCTGATATTCAGGTTGATGCTCTGTAATACTCCTTTTGAAGTGCCGTATCCGAAAGTGACGTCCTCAAATCGAATTCCGCCTTTTTCAATATTCAGCGGCTCGGCCTTGGTGTGGTCCCGCATGGTGCGCGGCACGGCGATGGTTTTCATGCCTTCCTGTACGGTACCGACATTTTCGAAAATGCCGGCGATGTTGAACGCGACCCACCCGGACATATTGGCGACTTGCCAGGCCAGCGGCAGCACCATGGCAACGATACCTACTTCAACTTCGCCAACGCTCCACAGCCAGATGGCGACGGCCCCCATGGCCACGACTAAGGATGCGTTCATTGTCGATAACACGAGGGAAAAGAACGTCAGCAGCCGTAGGATGTTGCGGTGCGCGAGCGTATGACCATCCACGGACAGCCGGACAAAAGCATCCTCGTCCTGCGCGCGGGCAAATAATTTAACGGTCAAGATGTTCGTGTAGCTATCGACTACTTTGCCTGTCAGGGCAGACTTTGCATCGGACACCTTGTGGGCGCGGTCTCGCAAACGCGGCACGAAGTAGCGCATCAAGGCTAGATAGGCGAGGAACCAGCCTGCGACAGGGGCAGCAAGGCGAAGATCTAGACTAGCAAGTACGGCGATGGCGCTGCCACCGTAGATAAGAATGTACCAAACGGCATTTGCCGCCGAGACGACGCTTTCCCGGATTGACGGCCCTGTTTGCATGACGCGATTGGCGATCCGACCGGCAAAATCGTTCTGGAAAAAGGTCCATCCCTGCCGCACTACATGCCAGTGGCTTTGCCAACGGATAAGATTGGAAAGGCCGGCAATGACCGATTGATGGGTCACGAGATTCTGAATGAGCAGGACCAGTGGCCTTAGCAACAACTGGACAGCCGCCATGCCCGCGAGTTCCGGCCAGTAGTCGGCTAAGATCGTTGCGGGAGGATGGGTCGACACCAAATTCACAATGCGGCCGATAAAGATCGGGATTAGCAGGTCCAACAGGGCGACGACCGCACCGGAAATAAAGAGCGCGAAGACCAGCCAGCGAGCCTGGCGGATGTAGTGCCAATAGAACGCCGATAATCCTTCCGGCGGCGCGCCTTCGGGCGAAACCGCAGTGGGTTCAAGCAACCGTTCGAAAAAACGAAAGGGCAGCATGGTCAGAGTCCTCAAGACACATCGTTACAATGACGCGAGCTTACGAAAGCAAAAGCCCCGCAGGCGGCAGACCGGCGGGGCTTTTGCTACGACGTATGGTGTGTAGGCATTACGTACGCAAACGCACTTCCCCCGAGGCGGTGCGTTTAACCGAGATCGTGCTCGGCATAAGATGTGAATACGTTGTGTACATGAGAGAAAATCTACCTGAAGGTGTGAGGCTGGTCAATGTCGGGCGGTTCAGGCTACTTGGCATCATGCCCGGCAGCGCGCTGAAGTTTGGCCCGACTCACAATCGATTGGTGTTCGGAAGTGCTCACGGGTAAAAGGTTTGCCGCACGCGGAACCCAACAGAGTCAGAGACTGATTGTTCAATGAAGCCTCCTGTCACAACACGTCATCCCTCCGACCATGGGATGATTCGCTTACGTTATCGCAAACGCACGAACTCCTTAGTTTATGAACAAAAGGGCGGCAATCAGAGTGCCATCGACGAGCATGGCATTAGTCTGGATTCTCATGCTCATGCGCTCTACGGGCTCGTGATGCAGTGCCCTGCCAACCGCATTCTGATGATCGGATGTGGCGGGGGTACGCTCGGTACGATGTTGTTTAGGGCCGGACGCAGTGTCTCGATCGTCGATATCGACAAAACGTCTTTTACCGTAGCCAAACGGTATTTCCGATTGCCGCGCGCCGTTGAGTGTCATGTCGGCGATGGCCTAGCTTTCATGCAGAAAACGCGGCGGAAGTTCGATGTGGTAATAATGGACGCATTTGTTGGAGAGGCTATTCCCGACCAGTTTACCGAGGCGCCGTTCTTTGCAGCTGCTCGCCGCTGCCTTCGAGAAAATGGACTTGTTTTGATGAATGTATGCCTGGGCAAGAAATCAGATCTTACGGCTGATAAACTAGCGGCGGGATTCAAGAAGGCCGGTCTACGGGTGCGGTTGTTGGATAGTCCTGGCGCCGAGCGTAATGCAGTGGTGTTGGCGGGGAACGTAACGGGTTTGCGTGTTCCTCGGTTGCTTGTGGAACCGACTGTGGAGGCGCGTAGGATTTCGTCAGAGCTGGGGGAGATGCGCTTTCGCCGGCAGAAATCTGTAAAATGAGAGAAGGGCTAGAATCCCCAGCGGGCCTGATATCCTCTCGCGTCGATATGAACGAATGGTCCGTGCGCTGAATTCTCTGGATAAACAGCGAGGCCTCCGTGCGGCCAGTTGGCCGTGTCCGACCGCGATACAGCCTCAGCCAGTGCCGCTAGCGCTTCTGCATCCTTCTTGTTGATTCGACCATCACCGTTCAGGTCATCCATACGGCCATCGCCATCCGCATCAATGAAAATATCGGCGGCACCTCCATAGAGATGCCGTGACGAGGTCGTCTTGTTGCCAATCGACTGGTTGTAAAAGGGTGTGCGAAATCCACTCATCACAGTGAAGGTTTCGCTCTTCCATCCGTGTTTGTTTGTAGCTTCTAGAAGGCGTTCGAGTTTTATCAGCGTCGCCGCTTTTACGAGTACGTAAGTTGGTGTGTGCCCCGGTTGTTGCTTGCACAAAAATTGTTCCAGCGTGAAGTGAGGTGATATCCGTGTTTTTAGCAATGCCGGTGTGACTTCGATAAAACCATCGGGAGCTGCGTACGTGGACAATCCTCTAAGCGGTGAAGCGGAGTATTTTCCGATTCTATATCCGTTTAGGTTGTCCTGCTTTCCATTTCTCCAAGGTGTAAGAACAAAAACATTCACTATGATTTGGTCCGCGCCTTGAGTGAACGTCAACACGTTTAGCCCGGGCTGATCGGGGGCGTGCCACGTCCAGCCCTTGTCCGAGCGCTTGATGACTCCAGCGTCTGCGAGTGCGTTCGCACGAGTAAACACGTCCAAAGTCTTTCCCGGCATAATCGTCGTCGAAATTATGGAGAGGTTCGACGTGAAGCCGTCAAAGGAAATAGAGAATGCCGCGCGTTCGGCTTCGAAGGCCTCAGCCTTTCTGGGCATGCCTAAGCACAGTCCCAGCGCGATCAGCACAGCGACAAATATATTGAATGGAGACATGTCTTCCCGAAGGCCCTTGTAGCGTCACTGCGCAACCGTTTTCAGACCAGCCAGCACGGCGCCATCGCGCTGGTAGATGTCATCGAGGTAACGGACCCCTCCGTAGCTCTCGTTGACGGCAGTGAGATATAGAATATGGACAGGCACCCGGGAAGCGAGATTCGCACGGACCTCCTTGCCGTCCGCTAAGACCTGGTCGATGCGGGCCCGGTTCCAGCCGGGCGCGTCCTCCAGAAGCCATTCGGTCAGATCGACAACGTCCTGTGTTCGAACACATCCCGACGAAAATGCGCGCTGGCGTTGCGAAAAAAGCCCACGGGTTGGGGTATCGTGCAGGTAAACGTTGTGTTTGTTGGGAAACATGATTTTGACCTGCCCGAGGGCATTTTGCTCGCCTGGGGCCTGCCGCAGGCGGTACGGAAAGGTCCGGGGTGTCAAGCTTTGCCAATCAATCGTTGCTGCGTCCACCAATTGTCCCGCGCTGTTGAGAACTTGAAAGCCCAGTCGGTCAACGGCGCCCGGATCCTTCTGGAACATCGGTAGTTTGTCGGCCCGGGCCAGGGTCGGCGGGGTTTCCCACCAGGGATTAAGAACCGCATATTGTATTTCGTCCGAGAACACGGGTGTCTTGCGGAATAACTTGCCGATGATCGCAAGGTGAGTGCGAACCGGTGCACGGTTTTCCCAGGTGGTTAGAGAAAAGTCAGCAATGTTTACGCGGATGTGGCGCAGCCCGAGATCGTCTGGGAGCCACCGCCACCGTTCAAGATTTACACGTAACTGTTCGATTTGACCTTTGGGTCCACGATTGAGCGCGGCGAGCGTTGCCGCGCCGACAATGCCGTCGGCTTCAAGTCCTGCGGTTCCTTGATAAGATTTTACTGCGGCATCTGTGTCGGCATCCATTACACCGGTTTGCTGCGCGGTATCGAGCAGTCCCAACTGTATGAGGCGGCCTTGCAATGTTTCTACGCGAGTGCCGCTCATTCCCGGTTTTAGTGCATCGCCGGCGGGGACGACGATTATGGGCGTTTCCGCTATGGCACGTACGCGGGCTAATTCGTCTACAAGTGCTCGATACCCCGGCTGCTTTGGGGCGAGCGCTTCAAGGCTGGATTCAACAGTGCCGCTATTCAAAGCCTCGTCGAGAGTCGCGGCAAGGTCTGCTTCGCGGCCGGAGGCCGTCCAATCCGGCTCGATCGAAACAGGATCCAGTTTGCCGTAAATCATGTGCGCGGCAGCCGAGAACCATGCATCGCTTGCTAAGCGGTCGCGTTGCTCCATACTTCCCGCGAGAAACTTTAACTCTTGG
Organism: Alphaproteobacteria bacterium; assembly: GCA_030432435.1. Classification (GTDB taxonomy): domain Bacteria; phylum Pseudomonadota; class Alphaproteobacteria; order Rhodospirillales; family Rhodospirillaceae; genus UBA11612. Next base: position 2,889 of record JAUIGX010000045.1, on the reverse strand, counting down.
AAATGATAGTGATCAGGATTCAGTCCATGATTTTCCAAACCAGCGAGCGCGGATATGAGCGCTGAGAAATTGGACTCGTCACGCCAGACTAATTGATCGGCATGCCGGGCATAAAACGCATCGACGGCTTTAGGCGCAAGGCGCGCCGCTTTGACGGCGGATATGTCCGCAGCCCAAACGGAACTGTTGGTGTGTGCAGGCAGGCAAACCGCAACAGAAAATGCAACGCCTAGGACAAGTGAGCGCGTGAGCGTCAATGTAACCTCCTGCTAATCCGTTTCGAACCACTTTAGGAGATTTAGCTTAGCCGCTAAGCAGCTATTTTGCACTCTGCTAGAGTCGCCGGAAGGTTGTGTTTAACCTTCCGGCAATTGCGTGTTTTTAAAATTCCTCGGCGAATATCCGGATAAACACTGAGAAAGGCAGAGTCATATGTTTATTGTAGCAGACACAACTCTAGATATCGCCCTATGTCTGGATGCTAAAACGCTTTAGACCATGACACGTGCACAGTAACGTCGCGCCGTTGTTGGAAGCCGTTTACGTTTTGATGCATGGGAAGTAGAACCTCCGCGCCAAAGCGGTGGCCGGCAAACATGCCGGTTTGAATCGCCGCATTGAGACCCAGTCCAGCTTCCAGGAAATCGCCGCCATAGTTCGGCTGTAAATCTGCAGGGCTGCTGTGGTTATGCGGCCCGTTGTAGTGTCCCGATATATCCGCTTGCGTTGTGTAAATAAGACGAGCTGATGTTGACAGCCAGTCGGACAAATTACGGCTGCCCCAAGCGGTCGCTTGATATATGTCACCGAAACGGAATCCGGACTTGTTGGCATTCTCCAGCCGGATCGTCGCGCTTGCTTGCGCGCCCCAACCCCATTGATCGGCTTGGCCGCTATAGGTGAGGCTGGGCAATAGATCCCAGGTGCCGCTGCCCAACTGCATCATATAGTGTGTGAACACGCCGCTGCTGTCCCGACGCTGAACAGAGCCCGTGGGCAGGCTCAGGCCCAGGCCCATATGCAGATGGTGATTATCACGGTCCCATAGGCGCACGAGTCCGGAAACAATTGTATCTCCAAAGCCGGACGTGCCGTGGCTGTGGGTGCCGCCGGCAGCACCCCCATGTTCACTGTGTCCGTCATGCTCTCCACCGGCCATTGCTCCGACGACAGGACGCATCGTCATGTCCATGGACATGAACTGCGGCATAAGCATCAGTGTGAGCGAGTCCGTCGGCGCGTACATGATGTCGAGCATGTGCATATGCATGACCATGCGCTCCGGGGTGGTGCTGAATCCCGCCGCAGCGAGCGCCGCGTCACTTGCCTGATCTTTGCCCTGGAGCATGACGTTGCCGGCGCTGCTGTACATATAGCGATAGCCGACCATGAACTCGCCGGCGCTGTGCATATGATCAAGCATTACGCCTGCGGGCGCATGCCCATCCGCACGAATGGCACTGCCGCTTGTTTTGTCATTATCAGCGTGTGCCGGCGCGAAAGATAAAGTAGCCAGAAGGGCAGCCGTAAGGCCCTTCGATTTGAAGGTCTTCATAAAAATCTCCGTAAAATAAAGTACAGGTCGCTCACCGTTTCGCGGTGAGTCAAAAGTGCAGAATTCTAGGCGGAGAGGGTGGGCGGGCCGCGGCTCAGGAAAAAGGATGTGGGCCGACTCTCGGGCGGGCCTATTTCGGTCTGGATCGGGAAATAGTGTTGTTCGCCGATCGGAACGGTCAGAAATGCCGATGATAAGGGCGGTGATAGGTCGCCGCCGCAGGCCATGAGGCAGCCGCACCATTTATGGGCTTCATGCGGATCAGTGTCTTCAGTTCCGGCGTCATCATTCGAGGCGCCGTTTAGGCATAAAAATGCGGCATTCCACCCGTCTGCTCCGTCACCTTCTACGCTCGGCAGGCAGCAAAACGTGGTGACGGCAATATGGATCGTGAATGCGGCAAGGATGACCGGCAGCGCGAAGACGGATTGGCGAAGCCTTGTGATCATGGATATTGTCGCGCCCGAGCTGCAGTGAAAGCTTGAAAGGGTGCCGATGATTTAACGAGTGGCCCAATCGGGGTCAAGAACGAGATGTGTGGTCCTTGAGAAGGGTCCGCGTATGGGTCAACAACTCCGGGCCACCGGGATCGCCATGTCCAGGCACGACAATCCGAACTTCGGGATAGCGATAAGCCGCGCGTGCCACGCTTGCGCTCCACTGGGAAATATCCGCATCGGCTGTATTTCCGAGGTCGGTCGCGGCTTGTGCGCGGACCATACATCCGCCGAAGAGAGTCTTGGATGCGCGGTCATAGACAACCGCATTGTCGATGGTGTGACCGGGACCTGGATAAAAGACCTCCACCACGCGTCCTCCGAGATCGAAGGCAAAATGATCATCCGGCAACGCAAAAGTGATTTTGCCAGTATCGTGGCGCGCCGCTTCAACTATCGTGCGCGGGAACGCGTAGGATGCAATACCGCGTTTTGCCGTGGCGCTTAATCCTCCTGCTCGGTCGGAATGGCCGTGGCTCACAAAAAGATTCATGACTCGACGCGGTGCAAGTAGATCGGAGGTAGCGACCAAGGGCTTTAGCAGATCGAGCAATTCTGTCGTCTGTTTCGGCGTCCAGGCCGTATCGATCAGAAAAGCCCGTTCTTCGCCTATGAACACCATGCCGTTTGAGGGAATGCACTGGCCTTCCAAAGTGTTCCAGCTGGTATGAATCCAAACGCCTGGCGCGATCTCGTTGAGTGTGAGGGCAGGGCATTGGCCGGTTGTTGGCGCAGTCCAGGCGGGGCCGGTCAAAAGGCTCGCTAGAACACCCCCGAGTCCTGTGAAAATAGCCCTGCGCCTTGAAATTTGAGGTGTCATGATTCTCTAGGTCGAAC
>JAUIGX010000044.1 GCA_030432435.1 Alphaproteobacteria bacterium | reverse complement strand
CTCATCGACTTCGCCAAAGATTTCACGTGCTTCGGGAAACGCACTAGCCAAGTCTTTGCCCATGCCAACGGCCTGCGACCCTTGGCCCGGAAATACATACGCCCAACTCATAACGCCCCCCTTAAAAACGAGATTCTCAAACTATTTGTCGGCGCAGACCTGCCCGAGCCGTTCGGAACTGTCAAGAAAGCCTGACGGACGTCACCAATACGGCGTTTCAGAGGTAAGGTATAGTACATTGTATTTATTGATAGTTTTCACATATTCTACTTTTAATAGACCCTCATGGCGCCATTTTGGCCGGCCCGATTGAGCCGATACGCCCCGTCACACCACGGCCCTTGTTCGCCCCGAGGGAATGTGTATATTCCGCGCCTTCCATAGCTCCTTGCCGGTCATTTGGCCGGCTATGCCTGCCAACACCGATGGGCGGTGTCGGGCCAGGACGAGACAAGCCGAAAGGAGTGCTTGATCCATGCCCTTATACGAGAGCGTGGTGATCGCTCGTCAAGATATTGCCACCACACAGGTGGACACTTTGGCGGACGAACTCACCAACATCATCAGCGAAGGCGGCGGTAAAGTTGCCAAGCGCGAAAGCTGGGGCCTCCGGTCCTTGACTTATCGCATCAAGAAAAACCGCAAAGGCCACTATATCCTTTTCAACATTGATGCACCGCCAGCGGCCATCAATGAATACGAGCGTCGCATGCGCTTCAACGAAGACGTGCTTCGCTACATGACCATCCGTGTCGAGGCCCTCGAAGAGGGCCCGTCCGCAGTTCTGCAGAACAAAGATCGGCCCGGCGAACGGGGCGGCTTCTTTGGCTCGGGACGTCGCGGCGGCCGTGAAGATGGCGACCGCGGTGGTCGGGACGGCGGACGCGAAGGCGGACGTTTCAGTTCAGGACGCCGCCCGCGGCCATCCGAAGACGGTGAATCAACCTCAACAAGTGGAGGTGAGTGATGCCACCAGCAGCAGGACGTAAACCCTTTTTTCGCCGTCGCAAGACATGTCCCTTTACCGGGGCCAATGCGCCTGTGATCGACTACAAGGATACAAAGCTGTTAACGCGCTACATTTCCGAACGGGGCAAGATCGTCCCGAGCCGCATCACAGCCGTATCCACCAAGAAGCAACGCGAACTAGCGCGCGCAATTAAGCGGGCCCGGTTTTTAGCGTTGTTGCCGTACGTCGTCGCAACCTGATGAGTTGGTTAGCCGCAGAGACGGGGTACCCCCGCTCTCGCGGCGGCCGATCAGGGAGCAAAGGGTGACCCGCTCAAGCGCAATTGCGGTCGTCGCCGGAGCTCTCGGCGCTGTGTTGCTGGTTGCAGCCATGCGTCAGTCTTTGTTTGGTGTGATGCTGGGCGCAATGCTATCGCCGTTGCCATTGGCTATGGCGATCTTGGGCCTTGGAGTTAACTTTCTACCGCTGGCTATTGTAAGCGGCGCGGTCACGGTCATGGTCCTGACAGGGTCTATTGCTATGGCATCCGTTTACCTCGTTATGGATGCCGCACCTGTCGCTCTTTTGTCGCGGTTACGCGGATTGGCGGAGCCGGGCAAAAATGGCCTGACTATCTCGGGCGCGGCTATCGGCCGGTTGGTGTGTTGGTTGGTTTTAAGCGTGGCTGTGGCCCTGGTCATTGGTCTTTCGGTGTTCCCGAGCGGACCGGACGGGGTCGAAGCGGCGCTGCAAGAACAGCTTAAGGAAGTCTTGGCGGCGGTCACGGCGACGACTGCGGTGACACAAGGCGGCGAAAGCACAGCAGAAGCCCGCGATGAGATGCTGCGGGTTTTGGCGGGAATACTGCCGGCGGCCGTCGCGATGCATTTGTGCCTAAGAGCGATACTGAGCACAGGTCTTGCTCAAGTCGCACTGTCGCGGATGCAATTGGCGCAGGGATTGGCCCCGGACTATCGCCAGTTCTCTGTGCCGACTTGGTTCGTTGCTCCTGCCGGCGCGTTGATCGCTTTGGCATTGGCAGCGAGCGGAGACGTTGGATTTGTTGCAGCCAGCGCGGCGGCGGTTTTGAGTTTGCCGCTCGCGTTGCAAGGGTTAGCGGTGGTGCATTGCGCGGTGGCGCAAACGCGACAACGCATTGTTTTGTTGGTTGTGTTCTACATTCTGGCCTTACTTATGGCGAGCGTCGCCGCGGTAATGCTCGTTACGGTCGGAATAGCAGAGCAGTTTTATGAAATACGTGCACGGCATTTCGCGGCACGTACAGGAGGTAAGTGATGGAAGTGATTTTATTGGAGCGCATCGACCAGTTGGGACAGATGGGCGATATTGTTAAAGTAAAAGCTGGCTTTGCACGCAACTATCTGTTGCCGAAAAAGAAAGCTCTGCGGTCCAACAAAGAAAGCCGCGCCTTCTTTGAGTCCAAGCGCGTCGAGCTTGAAGCTGCCAACCTTGAGCGTCGCGGCGAAGCGGAAGCGGTCGCCAAAAAGATGGACGGCACAAAGTTGATCATCGTGCGTCAGGCCGGCGAAGGTGGACAGCTCTATGGATCAGTGACAGCTCGCGATATCGGCGATGCGCTGAAGGAAGCTGGCTATACCGTTGACCGGGGCCAGGTGCTCTTGCACACACCCGTCAAGGTGCTGGGCACTTTTACGACCGCCGTTCGGCTTCATCCTGAAGTCCAGGTTAATGTGGAATGCACAGTTGCCCGGTCTGTGGAAGAAGCCAACATGATGGAGCAGAAGGCCGCTGAATTTCTGGAACGCCAAGAGGATGCCGAAAAACTAGCGACAGCCGACGGCAATGAAGAATCTGCGGATGAAGATGCCTACGCCTCCGAAGACGCAAATGCGCTCGATGGCGAGGATGACGCCAACACCTAAACGTAGGCGCTATCGTTAGAATTGAGAAACCGGCGCGGCCCCAAGCTGCGCCGGTTTCATATCTACCCCTTAAGATTTATCGTCTTCCATAACGCGCTGTCCGCTATGTCCAAAAGGATCTGCGAATGACCGAAAGTGTTTCACGGCAAATTCCCGTCACCGTTCTTACGGGCTATTTAGGCGCGGGAAAGACGACTCTGCTCAATCGCGTACTTAAGGAAAATCACGGCAAAAAATATGCGGTGATCGTCAATGAATTCGGCGAAATCGGAATCGATAACGACCTCGTCGTCGGCGCCGACGAAGAAATCTTCGAGATGAACAATGGCTGCATCTGCTGCACCGTGCGCGGCGATTTGATTCGCATTATCGGCGGCCTGATGAAACGCAGCGACAACTTCGACGCCATCTTGGTTGAAACCACAGGCTTGGCCGACCCGGCCCCCGTTGCCCAAACGTTTTTCACCGATGAAGATGTCCGCCGCCGGACAAAGCTGGACGGCGTCGTCACCGTCGTTGACGCAAAGCACGTCGTTCAAACCCTAGACGATGGCGGCGAAGCCCGAGAGCAAATTGCATTCGCCGATGTCATCCTCGTGAACAAAACCGATCTGGTAGAGCCCGCCGACCTCGAAATCATCGAGGCACGGATTCGCATCCTGAACCCGTTTGCGAAAATTCACCTGACCGACCGCTGCGCCATAGATCTAAGTCATATTCTCGACCGCGGCGCCTTCGATCTGGACCGCATTCTCGAAATAGATCCGAAATTCCTCCACGGCGAGGACCACGGTCACCCTGGGCACGGGCACCATGAGCACGATCACGCGCCAAACCCGACTCACGACAAAGATATTCACAGCGTCTCCTTCAGCACAGACAACCCCATCAACGCGCAAAAGTTCGACGCATGGATAAATGATATCCTCATGTCCCAGGGTCAGGACATTTTACGCACTAAGGGCATTCTCAATATGACGGGCGATGACCGCCGGTTTGTTTTTCAGGCGGTGCACATGATGTCTGAAGGTGCGTTCACCGGTCCCTGGCCCGCGCCCGACACCCGACGGAGCCGTCTGGTTTTCATTGGCCGTCATCTTGACGAAGCTTCGCTCAAGCAAGGCTTCGATGCCTGTGCGGCCTGAGCAGTTTTGATGGCACCTGCGGATTCAAACCAAGCCGGGCGGACACGCTCGCTTTCTTTTGGCGACTATGTGGTAGGCGCTGCTGCCAATGGCCGGGTGTTCGGCTGTGCCTTCGGCGACGGCACAGTACGGCTGTTCGATAGTCTTACGCCGGACGCCGAGCCTGTAAGCGCCAAACCCCACGCCGGTGCCGCACTCTGCATTACTGCCGATATCGACAAAGCGGCGTTTTTAACCGGTGGCGATGACGGCAAATTGGTTCAGACAACTATTCTCGGCGAAACCAAAACACTCGCCGAACACAAGCACCGCTGGATTGATCACACCGCGGCTCATGCGGGCTCCGGCTATCGTGTTTTCTCCGTGGGAAAAGACGCCTATGTGCTTCCAAAAAAATCCGACGGGGAACCACGCAAACTTGGCCACAAAAGTTCAGTTGGCGGCCTCGCGATAAATCCTAAAGGCCGCCGTCTCGCCGTATCTCATTACGACGGCGTAAGTTTGTGGTGGCTTGGCGCAAAAGACTCCGGCCCCACGCTTTTGGAATGGAAAGGTTCGCACCTTCAACTGGCATGGTCGCCGGATGGCGCGCATGTCATGTCGGCGATGCAGGAGAACGCTGTGCACGGCTGGCGGCTGTCTGACGGCGAACATATGCGGATGTCGGGCTACGGCGCGAAAATTCGATCTCTTGCGTTTACACGCAAGGGGCATTTTCTCGCCACCGGCGGCGCCGACACCGTTGTCTGCTGGCCGTTCACGGGAGGCGGCCCGATGGGCAAGTCGCCCGCGCAGTTCGGCGATACAGAAGGGGTTGCCGTTACGGCCGTGGCGGCGAACCCAAAACTGGATCTTGTGGCAGCCGGCTTTGAGACCGGCGCGGTCATTCTCGGCCAGCCGGGTCAAGGCCGGACTGTGTCTATAACATCGGGCGGAACCGGCGCGGTCACGACCTTGTGCTGGAATCCCGATGGCGACGTTCTCCTCACCGGCACCGAAACCGGCGACATTCACATCACCGATTTCCGCAGCTAGCCCCAAGATTCTTACCGCAACGTCAGGATCGCGAGCATCACCGCACCGATAGCAATGCGGTAGATCGCAAATGGCACATAGCCATGGCGAGAAATGAACCCAAGAACACCGCGCACCACAACCATCGCCACAACAAAGGCTACAAAAAACCCAACCGCGATAACAGCAAGGTTGTCTGTCGTAAGGATGTCGCGGTTTTTGTAAAGGTCATAGACCGTTGCCGCGAGCATCGTCGGAATGGCGAGCAAAAAAGAGAACTCCGCTGCCGCGCGCCGCTCTACGCCCACCAACAGCGCCCCCATGATCGTCGCCCCGGACCGCGAGACGCCCGGAATCATCGCTGTACATTGAAACAGGCCGATCGCGAACGCCTTCAGCGGCGGAATTTCCTCCGGCGCACGGTAGCGTTCCGGCTGCCGCAATCGCTCAATAAGAATGATGGCTATGCCGCCCACGATAAGCATGACACTCACGACCCAGGGCGAGAACAAAACGCCTTTGATAAAATCATAGGCCAGCGCCCCAATTACCATCGCTGGCAGAAAGGCGAGCAGGAGATTGAGAGTAAACCGCTGCGCCCCAGGTTCACGCGGCAACCCGACAACAACGCTCAAAATTTTAGCGCGGTACACCCAGGACACCGCCAGAATCGCACCGAGTTGAATCACGATCTCAAAAAGTGCACCGGGAGGCCCCTGGAAACCGAGCAAATCCACCAACAAAATGAGATGGCCGGTGGAAGATACCGGAAGAAACTCGGTCAGACCTTCGACAAGGCCCAGAAAGGCCGCTTGAAAAAAAGTAAGCAAATCCATGACGCCGCACACGTTTAAGCTACGGCTCAGCGCCGCGAATGACGTGCATCAGGGCAGAGCGAACACCAATTGGCAAGGGGCGGAATCCAACGGTAATAGTTGCCGCTTTATTCCGCCCCCATCGTTACCTTATCGGCTGGTGCTCACCGATCAATCTACTCTTCCCCGGCCTCGCCGCCGCTTTGGCAAGCTTGCAGGTCTCTCTGGAGCGCCGCATTGCTCTTTTCCAATGCGGAAACTCTCAACTGCAAATCAGCCCTTTTCTGATCCGCGAGGGCAACCGCGTGTTCGGCGGCTTGCATCTCAGTGTTTTGAAAAAACGCAAAAGCCCCCAGGCCGATAACAAGAAAAAAGGCCAGAGCAAGTAATCGTGACATAACTGTAGCTGCGCTTGACATGGTACGTCCTCCCTTTTGAAAAAAGGCCTCCTCAGGACTTACGTGCTACTCTCCCTCGGTCTTGGCTCTACACATGAACAACGGGGCAAAGACCGAAAGCGGCCAGCACCTCAAAAGTTGTCCACGCTTAGTATAGCTGATAGCGGCTCGAACACGAAGGTGAACCGGAGAGCCGATTTATCCCCACTGAAATAAGATATCCACAAAATGGGTGATTCCGCTTCACCGCAATTGTGTATAATGTCCGCCTCCCATGGCTACACCCTTACGCGCCCCTGAGCCGGCCGATACCGCCGGCAACGTCCTTCGCACCCCGCCTCACAACTACGAGGCGGAGCGTGCGCTGCTGGGCGCTATCCTCATGAACAACCGCTCTTTTGAGCGCGTCGCAGACTATTTGCTGCCCGATCATTTTGCCGACCCGGTAAATGGACGAATATTTCGCGCCTGTTCCAAGCTGATTGAACAGGGCAATCAGGCAAATCCCGTCACGCTAAAAACCTACCTCGAAAACGACGAATTGGTGACGGCGGCGGGCGGAACCAAGTATATCGCATCCGTGGCGGCAGGGGCGGTGACCATTATCAACGCCGGCGAATACGGCAAATTAGTCTATGATCTGTTCCTGCGCCGCGAATTGATCGCCATCGGCGAAGACATGGTCAACGAGGCTTTTGAGTCGACGCCGGATGATCCGGCCATGGGCCAGATCGAGACCTCCGAGCAAAAGCTCTACGACCTCGCCTCGTCGGGCACTTCTGAAACCGGCTTTCGCGCGTTCGAAAACGTTCTCGTCGAAGCTATTAATCTGGCGGAAGCGGCCCATCGCCGCGAAGGTGCCTTGGCCGGTGTAACGACAGGATTGACCGATCTCGACCGAAAACTGGGCGGGCTGCATAAATCGGACCTTCTAATCCTCGCCGGTCGCCCCTCCATGGGCAAAACCGCGCTCGCGACCACAATCGCCTTTAATGCCGCGCACCACTACGCCACCACTGACAACGAAGACGACCGGGGAAAACAGGTAGCGTTTTTCTCGCTCGAAATGTCGGCCGAACAGCTGGCAACCCGTATTCTGGCCGAGCGGGCCAAGATCAACAGCCACGGCATCCGCACCGGAAGTTTGTCCAATGACGATTTTGGCCGCCTTGTTGTCGCTAGCCAGGAACTCAACGATCTGCCGCTTTTCGTAGACGACACGCCTGCGATTTCCGTTTCGGCTGTCCGCACCCGCTGCCGCCGACTCGCCCGCCAAAGCCGCGTGCCCGGGAACAGCGGCCTGGGCCTAATCGTCATCGATTACCTACAACTTCTCTCGGCGGGCCGGAACGAGCGCACCGAAAACCGTGTGCAGGAAATCTCAAGCATTACCCGCGGACTCAAGGCGCTGGCAAAGGACCTAAACGTCCCGGTCATAGCGCTGTCCCAGCTTTCCCGCGCTGTGGAACTGCGCGAAGACAAAAGGCCGCAACTGGCGGACTTGCGCGAATCAGGCACCATTGAGCAAGATTCCGACGTCGTCATGTTCGTCTACCGCGAACAGTACTACCTTGAGCGCGCCGAGCCCCAGCAGAAGCCGGAAGAGAATGCGGACAAATTCCACGAACGCATGCTCAAATGGCAGGAACGCTGCGAACAGGCCCACAATGTTGCTGAGGTGATCGTCGCGAAGCAACGACACGGCCCCATCGGCACGGTAAAGCTACACTTCGAAGCCGACTTTACGCACTTTAGCGACCATATCGACGACAGTTATTTACCCGAGCCGATCGGCTAGCGCGCATCGTTGCATTTCGGCTGCGTATAAACGCTTCGGCCCCTTGCCCTTGCCCGCCTTTCCGGCGATACAGTCCGGACTATGACCCCTGCTCCTTTCTCCAGTTCCGAGGCCCGGGCCGGCTCTGTTTTGACCGTCGATCTTGCGGCGCTTGTCGAAAATTGGCGCGCCCTAAAACGCAAGCTGGACCCGCGCTGTGACCCCGGAGCGGTGGTGAAAGCCGATGCCTATGGGCTTGGTTTTGAACCTGTAGCGCGCGCCCTCAAAGGCGCCGGGTGCGAAACCTTTTATGTCGCGCATTTGGATGAGGGACTCGCGCTTCGGCCCATCGTCGGCCCATCAGCGCGGGTCGTGGTTATGCACGGCCCGAACCAGGGCACCGAGCGAGACTTTGCCGCTCACAACCTCATTCCCGTACTGAGTTCTCCGGGTCAAATCGCTGCCTGGCGCGCTTTTGCCCAGGCAAACGATGTTTTGATGGAGTCCATCGTTCAGGTTGATACCGGCATGAAACGCCTGGGGCTCAGCGAGCGCGAATTTGCCGCGCATATAGACAACCCTGACGGCTTTTTAGGCCTTACGCCGCTCGCGCTCATGACGCACCTCGCCTGCGCCGAGACCCCGGACAACCCGCTCAATGAAGCGCAAAGAACCCTCTTTGCATCCATGCTGTCCACATTTCGCGGTAAATTCGCCGATGCCAAGGGCACTTTGGTCAATTCGTCGGGTATTTTTCTCGGCAACGCCTTTCATTACGATTTCGCCCGGCCCGGCGTAGCGCTGTACGGCGTCAACCCAACGCCCCAAATGAATAGTCTGATGATCCCGGTGGTGCGCCTGCAGGCTAAAATTTTGCAGATACACCGCGTAGCAGCCGCCGCGCCGGTTGGTTACGGCGCCACATTTCAAGCCCCCGACGGTGCGAAACTGGCAACCGTGTCGGCCGGATACGCCGACGGACTGCTCCGATCCCTCGGGAATGCCGGTCATGCGTACTTGGGCGAATTTCGCATTCCCGTAGCTGGACGCATTTCCATGGACTTGACCACCTTTGACGTGTCCAACGTACCGGATTCGATCCTCGAGACTGCCACGGTCATAGACCTTATCGGTACACAGTATACATTGGACGATATCGCGCGGGACGCGGGAACCATCGGCTACGAAATTCTGACCGCACTTGGTCACCGTTACCATCGCCGCTATCTTCCGGCCCAGGCAAAATAGAGATAAATCAGTTCCCATGAATTTTCTTGCCCCGATCGGCCGCGTTGTATTGGTGTTCCTCGCTCATTTGGGCCGATTGACGCTATTCGCGCTTACCGCCCTGTCTCATTGCATACGCCCGCCGTTTTATCCGCGCCTTATCGGCAAGCAGATGGTCGACATCGGCTACTACTCCCTGCCGGTGGTAGGTCTGACTGCGATTTTCTCGGGTATGGTCCTCGCGCTGCAAAGTTATACCGGCTTCGCCCGCTTCGCCGCCGGCAGCGAGAACGCTGTTGCCAATGTCGTGGTGGTTTCCCTGACCCGCGAACTCGGCCCGGTCCTGGCGGGATTGATGGTCGCCGGGCGCATCGGCGCGTCCATGGCCGCCGAGATCGGGACCATGCGCGTGACCGAACAAATCGACGCCCTCACCACCCTGTCCACCAATCCGTATAAGTATCTGGTTGTGCCTCGTTTGCTCGCCGGACTGCTGATGTTGCCTCTTTTAGTGCTAGTGGCCGACATCATCGGCGTATTCGGCGGCTACATGGTTTCGGTCTTCAAGCTAGGCTTCAATCCGGCCAGCTACATCAACAACACCTACGACTTTGTCACCATGACCGACATCGTGTCCGGTCTGGTGAAAGCCGCCGTGTTCGGCTTCATCATTGCCCTGATGGGCTGTTATTCGGGCTACTACTCCAAGGGCGGGGCGCAAGGCGTCGGCGCGGCAACCACCAACGCCGTGGTTTCAGCCTCAATCCTGATCCTGACTTTCAATTACATCATCACCGAACTGTTTTTCGGCTCATGAGCACGCCAAACAACACACCGATCATCCGTCTCAAGGACGTCCGCAAGTCTTTCGGGACAAAGGATGTGCTGACAGGTGTGGATCTCGACATTCAAAAAAGCGAGTCGGTCGTCGTGATCGGTGGATCGGGGTCGGGCAAGTCGGTCCTAATCAAAAGCATCCTCGGTATTGTGCAGGCGGACACCGGCACCATTGAAGTTGACGGCGAAGATGTCACCAACCTGTCTCCGGCGGAGCGGGATATGGTGAACCGCAAATTCGGCATGTTGTTTCAAGGCGGTGCACTGTTCGACAGCTTGCCGGTGTGGGAGAACGTGGCCTTCGGCCTCATTCAAGGCCGGGATATGAAACGCGCTGCCGCCAAAGAGCGCGCGATCGAAACCCTAGGAAAGGTGGGCCTTGCGCCGGAAGTCGGCGCCTTGTTCCCCTCCGAGCTTTCGGGCGGCATGCAAAAGCGTGTGGGCCTTGCCCGTGCCATTGCCGGCGAGCCCGAGATTGTGTTCTTCGACGAGCCGACCACAGGTCTTGATCCAATCATGGCCGATGTCATCAACGATCTGATTGTATCTTGCGTCAAACAGCAGGGTATCACCGCACTCAGCATTACCCACGACATGCATTCGGCCAAGAAAATCGGCGACCGCATCACCATGCTTTACGAGGGCAAGCTCATCTGGGTGGGCGATGCCAAAGAGGTTGAGCAGGCCGACAACCCTTATGTCGATCAGTTCGTACATGGCCGCGCCGACGGTCCGATCAAAATGCAGTTAAGGCGCTAACCCTTGGCAAAAGAACGCAAATCTTTCGTCTGTCAGAGCTGCGGCGCCACCACAGGCAAATGGGCCGGACAATGCGAGGCCTGCGGCGAGTGGAACACCATCGCCGAGGAAGCCCCGCGGGAAAACCTACCCAAAGGCGTCAGCGGCGGTCGCGGCGGGCGCAAGATCGCCTTCACCGACCTTCGAGGCACCGCCAAACCTACGCCGCGCATTTCAACGGGCATCACCGAACTGGACAGGGTCTGCGGCGGAGGATTGGTGCCCGGATCGGCGGTGCTGGTCGGCGGCGACCCCGGCATCGGTAAATCGACCATCCTTTTGCAGGCTTGCGGCAACCTCGCAGCCAACGGCACCACCGTCGCCTACATCACCGGCGAGGAGGCCGTCGATCAGATCCGTCTGCGCGCAGCGCGCCTCGGCCTTGAAAAACAACCGGTTATGCTGGCCGCCGCAACCAATGTCCGGGACATTATCGCGAGCCTCGATGAAGGCACGCCGCCCGATGTGGTGGTCATCGATTCTATCCAGACCATGTACGCCGATACGGTGGAATCGGCACCGGGCACTGTTACCCAGGTGCGCACCTGCTCGCACGAACTGATCAGGCTCGCAAAAAGGCGTGGTTTTGCGCTGTTTTTGGTGGGACACGTGACCAAAGAAGGCACCCTGGCCGGGCCGCGTGTTCTGGAACACATGGTTGATACCGTCTTGTATTTCGAGGGCGACCGCGGCCACCAGTTCCGCATCCTGCGGGCCGTGAAGAACCGCTACGGAGCCACGGACGAGATTGGGGTTTTCGAGATGACGGACCTCGGCCTGCGCGAGGTCGCCAACCCCTCGGCGCTGTTTCTGGCCGAGCGACGGGGCAATGTTTCGGGCTGTTGCGTATTCGCCGGAATCGAGGGCTCGCGCCCGGTTCTTGTGGAAATTCAGGCCCTTGTGGCCGCCTCCAGCCTCGGCACACCGCGCCGCGCGGTGGTCGGTTGGGACAGCGGGCGCATGAACATGGTGCTGGCGGTTTTAGAGGCGCGCGGGGGCCTTGCGTTCAGCGGGCATGACATATATCTCAACGTCGCAGGCGGCCTTAGAATTCAGGAACCAGCGGCGGATTTAGCGGTCGCGGCGGCGTTGATTTCGGCGCTGACCGGCGAGCCGGTGCCCGCAAGTGCGGTGGTTTTCGGTGAAATTGGCCTTTCGGGCGAAGTGCGCGCGGTCGCGCAGGCGGAGTTGAGGCTGAAAGAAGCAGCAAAACTAGGCTTTGAAAAGGCTTGGGCGCCCAGAGCAGCCCGGAATGCGCGTCCAAAAGGCGCGGTTGGTGCGTCAAAAGACGGCTCCGGTGCTCCAAAACCCGCTGTTGGTGCTTCCAAACGCGATTCTAGCGCGTCAAACGACGCAAAAAGCGGCTTCACGGCGCAGAACATGGCGATTCAAAATATGGGACACGTACAGGACGTGGTCGAGAAGTTCGCCGGAGCGATTCCCGGATTACAGGAAGACGGTCTGCCCGGATTTCAGGGAGGCCATCACTGATGGACGGCCTGCCGATCAACGGCCTCGACCTTGCGGTCGGTATTGTTCTTCTGATCTCGGCGCTGCTGGCGTTTATGCGCGGGTTTGTGCACGAGGTGCTGTCGATTGCCGCCTGGGTCGGAGCGCTGCTGGCCTCGATATACGGCACGGCGTTGGCGCAACCCATTTCGCACGACATTATTCCCATCGCCTGGGCGGCCGACGCTGTCGCCGCCGTGGTGATTTTTCTGGTGGTGCTGTTCGCCCTGTCGATGGTTACCAACGCGCTGGCCAAATCTATTCAGAAAAGCGCGCTGAACAATCTGGACCGCAGCCTCGGATTCATTTTCGGCCTCGCCCGCGCCATGGTGATTCTTGCGGTCGGCCTCTTGCTGATGAACTGGCTGGTGGACACAACCGAGCGTCCCAATTGGATGGCCCAGGCGAAAACCTTGCCGCTAATCGAAATGACCGCCGACGGCATGGTCGCGATTGTTCCCGATGCCTTCCTGGCCGCAGAGTCCATCGCAGACGGCGCGGCGCGGCAGGTCGAGAACGCGGTTCAGGCCAAAGACGCGGTTGAGAAACTAGCCGAGCAGATAAAAGACATTCCGAGCGATTCGAATAGCGCGAACACCTCGAACACCGGCGCACCCCAAAAAGGCGACCCCGGCTATAGCGATCAACAACGCGACGCCTTAGATGCGCTGATTGAAGATGCAGGCGGAACCCCGTGACCAAAGCAATAACCAGGACAACGAGTGAACATATGATCACACATCCGTTCCAGGCCGCCTTCGACTCCGACCACGTGGACGACGACACCGTGGACGACGACCACCTGAAGGAGGAGTGCGGGGTCTTCGGCATTATCGGCGATCCGGAAGCCGCCGCGCATACCGCGCTTGGCATGCACGCCTTGCAGCACCGGGGCCAAGAGGCGGCCGGCATGGTCAGCTTCGACGGGCAGCAGTTCTACTCGCACCGGGGCCTCGGGCACGTATCGGAGAACTTCAATTCCGATGCCGTCATGGAGCGGCTGAAGGGCCACGCCGCCGTCGGTCACACGCGCTATTCCACAACCGGCGAGACCATTCTGCGCAACGTGCAGCCGCTGTTCGCCGAATATGAATTCGGCGGCTTTGCCATCGGGCACAACGGCAACCTGACCAACGCGCTGACGCTGCGCAAAGAGTTGCAGCATCGCGGCTGCTTGTTTCAGTCCACGTCCGATACGGAAGTGGTCACGCATCTGATCGCGCGCAGCGAAGCGACCACCATCGAGGACCGCTTTGTAGACGCCCTGCGCCAGATTGAAGGCGCGTATTCCTTCGTGTGCCTGACCGACAACGCCATCATCGGCGCGCGCGACCCGCTCGGCGTACGTCCGCTGGTGCTGGGCAAACTGGACGGCGCGCATATCCTGTGTTCGGAAACCTGCGCGCTGGATATCATCGGCGCCGAGTTTGTCCGCGACATTGAGCCCGGCGAAGTTGTGGTGCTGTCGAACGGCGAGGTGCGCTCGCTTCACCCCTTCCCCAAACATTCACCGCGCTTTTGCATATTCGAGTACATCTACTTTGCGCGCCCCGACAGCACCGCCGACGGGCACAACGTTTACGAGGTGCGCAAGCGCATCGGCGCAGAGCTATCCAAGGAATCACCGGCGGACGTAGACGTGGTGGTTCCGGTGCCCGATTCCGGCGTTCCGGCGGCGCTGGGCTTTGCGGCGGCCTCCGGCATTCCGTTCGAATACGGCATTATCCGCAACCACTATGTGGGCCGCACCTTTATTCAGCCCACCGATAAAACCCGGCACCTCGGCGTAAAGCGCAAACACAATCCGAACCGCGAGATTCTGGACGGCAAGCGCGTTGTGCTGGTGGACGATTCCATCGTGCGCGGCACGACCTCGACCAAGATTGTCGATATGGTCCGCCAGGCGGGCGCGACGGAAGTGCATTTGCGCATCTCCTCGCCGCCGACCGCGCATCCGTGCTTTTTCGGCATCGACACACCGAGCCGCGACAAACTTCTGGCGGCGCAGTTTGACACCCCCGCCATGGCCAAGATGCTGGGCGTCGATAGCCTCGCGTTTATTTCCATCGACGGGTTGTACCGCGCGGTGAACGAGCCGGGCCGCAACGCGGAAAAGCCGCAATACTGCGATGCCTGTTTCACAGGCGAGTATCCGCTGCCGCTGACCGATCACAACGCGGGCTCTATGCCCAAGCAGCTGTCGCTTCTTAATGAAGAGCGGCGCTAACTCCATCCTCGATAGTTAAAGGACTACACGTGAACGCAAAACGTTTGGAGGGGCGCATTGCCCTCGTCACCGGCGCGAGCCGGGGCATCGGCCGGGCCGTGGCCCTGCGCTATGCCGCAGAAGGCGCGCATGTGGTGGCCTTTGCCCGCACCCAGGGCGGCCTTGAGGAACTGGACGACGAGATTCGCAAGATTACGGGCGCGCCCGCGACCCTGATTGCGGAAAACCTGACGAACTTCGAGAAGATCGACCAGACCGGCGCGGCACTGTTTCAGCGCTTTGGCAAACTCGACATTTTGGTGGGCAATGCCGCCATCCTCGGCCAGCTTTCGCCTATGGGCCATTACAAGCCGAAGATGTGGGAAGACGTATTCAAGCTGAACGTGCACGCCCAGTGGCGCATGATTCGCTCGTTCGACCCGTTGCTGCGCGCGTCCGATGCCGGACGAGCGATGTTTGTGACGTCGAGCGTTGCGCGCAACCCGCGCATGTACTGGGGGCCGTATGCGGCCAGCAAGGCGGCGCTGGAAAACATGGTGCAGACCTACGCCGACGAAATGAACCACACAAACGTGCGCGCCAACATCATCGATCCCGGCGGTGTGCGCACCAACATGCGCGCCCAGGCGTTTCCCGGCGAAGACCCCATGAGCCTGCCCGCGCCGGAAGCCCTGACGGAAACGTTTGTGGAGTTGGCCGAAGCAACCTGCACCAAGAACGGCGAGATTGTGCGGGCCAAGGTTGAAGGTGTCGCCCGCGCCTAAGGTGCGGAGAGAGAGACTACAAAAGGAAGCCCGGCATGAAGGCTGTTATGTGCCGCAGATATGGGCCGCCCGAGGTTTTAAGCCTTGAGGACATTCCCAAGCCCCGCCCCAAGAAGAACGAAGTGCTGATCAAGGTGCGCGCGGCGACGGTGTTTGCCGGTGACTGCGAAGTGCGCGCCTTTAAGTTTCCGGCCTGGAGCTGGCTGCCCCTGCGGATCATGATGGGCCTCACCAAGCCGCGCTGGCCGGTTCTGGGTCAGGAGCTGGCCGGAGAGATTGAAGCGGTGGGCGCGAACGTGACCACGTTCAAGCCCGGCGACAAAGTATTCGCCGCCCTTGAATTCGGCTTCGGCGCGCACGCCGAATACAAATGCATGTCTGCACGCGGCCCCATCGCGCCCCTGCCCGCCAATATGAGTTTTGAGGAAGCGGCGGGCATTCCCGTGGGCGGCGTCAACGCCCTGCATTTTTTGGAGCGCGCAAACATTCAGCCGGGCCAGCGCGTTTTGATCAACGGCGCGGCGGGCAGCATCGGCAGTGTGGGCGTACAACTGGCGAAGTATTACGGCGCAGAGGTGACCGCCGTGGATAGCGCCGAAAAGCTGGACGTTCTGCGCACCCTCGGGGCCGATCATGTGATTGATTATGTGCGCGAGGATTTTACCAAGCGCGGCGAGATCTATGACGTGATCTTCGATGTGGTGGGCAAGAGCCCCTATGGCCGCAGCCTGAAGTGCCTGACCCCGCGCGGCCACTATTTGCTGGCCAACCCGAGAC
The DNA here is from genome assembly GCA_030432435.1 of Alphaproteobacteria bacterium. Lineage (GTDB taxonomy): Bacteria > Pseudomonadota > Alphaproteobacteria > Rhodospirillales > Rhodospirillaceae > UBA11612. The sequence goes on along the minus strand of JAUIGX010000044.1, from coordinate 1,858 downwards.
TGACGCCGATGCTGCGCAGTTTGTGGACATCGGCGACGAGCGATCAGAATGTGATGGTGGCCTATGCCGGTGCAAGCGCGGACACCATGCGGCAGCTTAAAGAGCTGATCGAGGCCGGGTATATCAAAGCGATTATCGACAAGCGCTTTGCGTTAAGCGAGGCCGCCGAGGCCCACCGCTATGTGGATGCGGGGCATAAGAAGGGGACGGTGGTGCTGGCGGTGGAGCACCTAGATTAAGAAGGAAGGCACTAAGCCCAAAGTAGATTGAGTTTCGCAGCTGGATTGGAAATGCACTGGGATGTCCCGTTCAAGACTCTAGGGTCGAGCCACACCGGAAGCGGCTACAAATACCTCTATGAAGATCAAAGACATCGGCACAGCAGGGTTGTGCGAGAAAAGAGTGAGAGTTTACCTGAACGTGACAGGAAGTCTCCAGATTACAATAAGCGTATACGTATTGTACAATGGCTTTGCGGAGCATGGCATAAGCAACTAGGTATAGGAACGCTTGGCACTTCTAGACCCCTCAGACTCGGCGCCTTCTGTAGAGACAGTTGAGCGGATGGCCCGTGAAACCGACGAACATTATGCTGCAATTGGCAGGGTCGCGGCTCACTGGTCATATTTTGAATGGTTCGTCGACAGAAGTGCAATTGAACTCTGCGGCCAAAATGAGCTTTTCGTTTCGTGCTTTACTTCTCAGATTACAGGGCACGCGAGAAAATTGGATGCTTACATTTCAGTAGCGAGATTGGTGGGCGTCTCTGATTCGCTGGCTTCTAATCTGTGCAAATTTTCTCAAAAAGTTGCACGAGTCGCGGAACAAAGAAACCGCGCCATACATGACGTATGGCTTTTGATTTCGCCAAAAGAAAAAGCTGCGCGCTACGAAATAACGGCCCGGAAGAAGCTCCGCGCCGAGTTAGTAATGATGCCTACAGCGCAAGTTCTCAATCTTGCCCACGAAATAGAGATGCTTGCCGCCACTTTTTCCAAACTCAATGCGCAGGCGCGCGACGAAGCTTCTTTGCAATAGCGTGATACACCCGCGAAACAGCGGAGATGATTCGCTAAAGTCTTGTGTCTAAAAATTCTTCTGCAAATCCATGCCCGCGTACATATGTGCCACTTCATCGGCGTAGCCGTTGAACATGAGAGTCTTACGCCGCACGAAATCGCCGATGCGGCGCTCGGTGGCCTGGGACCAGCGCGGGTGATCGGCGGTGGGATTCACATTCGCCCAGAAGCCGTATTCGGACGGGATTTGCGTGTTCCAGGCCGTTGCGGGCTGCGCTTCGGTAAAGCTTATCCGCACGATGGATTTGATGGACTTGAAGCCGTACTTCCACGGCACCACCAGCCTGATCGGCGGGCCGTTCTGGTTGAGCAGCGGCTGACCGTAGGCGCCGACCGCTAAAATCGAAAGCGGGTTGAGCGCCTCGTCGAGCCTGAGCGCTTCCACATAGGGCCAGGGCAAGGCATCGGTGCGCTGGTTCGGCATTTGCTCGGGCCGCAGGACGGTTTCAAAACGCACGAACCTAGCGCTGCCCAAAGGTTCGAACCGCTTCAGCACATCGGCGAGCGATATACCCACCCAGGGAATGACCATCGACCAGGTTTCGGTGCAGCGCAGACGATAGACGCGGGACTCAAACGTATGGGGGCGGACAAAATCGTCCACGTCCATGACGCCCGGCTTGGCGCACAGGCCATCGACGGCAATTTCCCACGGGCGGCGGGTGAAACCGCGTGAGAGGTTGATGGGATCGCGCTTGTCCGAACCGTATTCGTTGAAATTGTTGTAGGAGAAAAACGAAGTGGGGAACGTGACCTTGTCGTTTGGCTCTAATTCTTCG
>JAUIGX010000277.1 GCA_030432435.1 Alphaproteobacteria bacterium | reverse complement strand
GAAATGGCCGACAAACATAACTACATGCAGGAGTTCGGCGTCGATACGCCGGCCGACATTGCGCGCACGCTCGCCATGTTCGGCGCGTTCACCGAAGGTCTGCAGTTGTTCGCCAGCTTTGCGATGCTGCTGAACTTCCCGCGCCAGAACCGCATGAAGGGCATGGGCCAGATCGTGTCGTGGTCGGTGCGTGACGAAAGCCTGCACTGCGAGGGCATCATCAAGTTGTTCCATGCCTTCACCAAGGAAACCGGCTGCCTGACCCAATCGGTCAAAGACGACATTGTCGACTGCTGCAAGACCGTTGTGAGCCTTGAAGATAAGTTTATCGATCTTGCGTTCAGCATGGGTGCGGTCAACGGCATGACGCCGGAAGATATCCAGGCCTATATCCGCTATGTGGCCGACTGGCGTCTTGGGCAGCTTGATCTGCCGCCCATCTACGGCGTGAAGGAACATCCGCTGCCGTGGCTGACGCAAATTTTGAACGGGGTCGAGCACGCGAACTTCTTCGAAACCCGGGCGACAGAATATTCTAAAGCCGCAACGCGCGGGCAGTGGCACGGCCCCGAGGGCGTGTGGGCCCACTTCGATAGCCTGGTTAAAAACCGGCCGCCGACCGATGGCCCCGGAGGGCCGGCCGGCCAAGCCTAATTTAATCTGTGAGATGCAGTGAGCACGAGGGGTTGCGGCGAAATGCCGCGGCCCCTCAAGCTTTTCTGCGCTGGCGTTTCTGTACCGTGCGTCCGGGCGGTGTTGCTGCTCCGTGACATTTTTCCCGGAGCGTCAGATCAGGGTGCGCGACAGTTCTTGGCTGTGCCACACTCGCACATCAATGACTTGCGAGGACGTTATGAAGAAAATTAGCGCCACCTATGTGTTGCCTGTTGCTGTGATCGCCCTCACGGGGCTCGCCGCTTGCGGAGAAGATACGGCGCGCACCGAACAAGCCTCGATGTCGGAGCGGCCCCTTGTCATCGCCCATCGGGGGGCGAGCGGATATTTACCCGAGCATACCTTGGAGGCTTATGCGCTGGCCGTCGAGCAGGGCGCGGATTTTATCGAGCCTGATCTGGTTATCACCAAGGACGGTGTACTGATTGCCCGCCACGAAAACGAGCTGTCCGATACCACTGACGCCGCGCAAAAATTCCCCGACAGAAAAACCACCAAGACGATTGATGGGCGCGAGGTCGAGGGCTGGTTCAGCGAGGACTTTACGCTCGATGAAATTAAGACCTTGCGTGCAAACGAGCGGGTGCCTTTTCGCGATCAAAGTAACAACGGCAGATTTGAAATTCCAACCTTTGCCGAGGTGCTGGCGTTGAGAGCACGTTTGTCGAGCGAGTCCGGCCGTACTGTCGGCATTTATCCCGAAACCAAACACCCTTCCTACTTTGCGGGATTGGACATGCCGCTTGAGGAACCGCTGCTGCGGGCGCTAGAGGACGCGGATTTAAACCGGGCAGATGCGCCGGTCTTTATTCAGTCGTTTGAAGTCACCAATTTGATGAAGCTTAATGCGTTGACGGAAGTGCCGCTGATTCAACTGATTGGCGGCAGTGCCGATCACGAGATCGAGGCCATGGGCTTTGACGGTATCGCCAGCTATGCGGACGGTATCGGGCCGGCTAAAGGTCTGATTATCCCGATGGATCGCGAAGGCCGGACCGGACCGCCCAGCGATCTCGTTGAGCGCGCCCATGCGGCCGGTCTTCTGGTGCATCCGTACACCTTTCGCCCCGAACCCGAGTTTCTTCCCGCGCAGTACGGTGGGGACGCGGCTGCCGAGTTGTGTGCGTTTGCCGCCCTCGGCATCGACGGCTTGTTCACCGATGCCACCGATATTGCGTTGAAAGCTTTTTCAGAATCTTGTCCAATGGCCGTCAGATCAACGCCTTAATATAGATGTGTTTACGAAAGGCCTACGCGCGACATGGATATTGCTCTTGAAACTGTCTGCTATGTGATTAATCGCTCTCGCGAGCTTATGGCAGATTTAGGCGCCCTCAACGACGGCGAGCCCGGCAAGCACGCCGTTGATGACATCGTTCGCGACGACTTGCCCGAAGACGAAGATGAAATTCCGGCATATCAAGAGTCGTCCGAGTATGACGATCTTCGCGAATATATCGACAATCTGAACGAGGACGAGCAAACCGAACTTGTGGCTATCGCCTGGATTGGACGGGGAACATATACCTCGGATGATTGGGATGAGGCCTTGGAGGTGGCTGCGGACGAGCATCCGGAGCATGTGGCGAAGTATCTTCTTAGCCAGCCGTTGCTGGCCGATGAGTTGGAAGAAGGGCTGAGTGAACTTGGCCTGTCGTGCGAGGACGTCGAGTAAAACGCTCTGCCGTCAGGGGCGATACTTATCCAGAGTTTCAGCGAGTTGTATGAAGGCCGGGGCGTGCGCAGATTGTGCGCGCGGTAGAGTTATGCAAGGCGTGCTTCCGGTAAAGCGAGCAATAACGCCGGCGGTTTCCTCAAGGGGCACGGTGCTGGCCTCGGACTCGCTTATAACGATAGCGGCTATGGATAGGTTGCGGCGGCGCACCGACTCGAACGCGGTGAGCGCGTGACTAATGGCGCCGAGATAACTGCCGGTGACAAGAATTGTCGGTAGGGCGAGGGCGTCCATCCAATCAAGTACGGTTTGCGTTTCCGTAAGCGGCACCGACACGCCGCCCACTCCTTCAATGAAAAAGGGTCCGGCCGGAGCTATGGCTTCGCGTGAGAATTTCACGAGAGCGCTGAAATCAATCATCCGGCCTTCCCGTACCGCCGCCATATCGGGAGAAAGCGGGGCGGCAAACCGCCACGGCGTGATGGCCTCGATGTTTTCCAAGGTCACGTCTTGTCCGGTGGCCGCCAGCAAGCGCCCGGAATCGCTTTCGGCCATAGCAACAGTATCGAATCCGCTGAGGACGGGCTTTATCGCGCGCACCGTCGCGCCTTGCTTGACGTAGTGACGCAGCAATCCCGCGGTGACGAAGGTTTTGCCGACATCGGTCCCGGACGCTGTGATGAAAAACCCGGTCATGCGTCGGGCGCCAGAATGCGGCCGCGGACGATATCGGCGAGCTTCGCAATTTCCGCATCGGGGTGGGCTGCGGTGAAGGTGATGCGCAGCCTTGCTGTTCCGGGGGCAACTGTGGGGGGGCGAATCGCGCTGACCAAATAGCCTTCGTCTTCCAGCATCCGCGATGCGGACAGCGCTTTTTCGGCATCGCCGATGACGACGGGCACGATGGGGCTGACTGCTGTGGGCAACCCCGCG
>JAUIGX010000043.1 GCA_030432435.1 Alphaproteobacteria bacterium | reverse complement strand
AAGAATCTGCGGATGCGCTCTTCTTCTTCTGCCGGCAAGTTGACATCGGTCTTGCGAATTTCGGCCCATTCCTCTTCCACCTGACGGGTGAATTCTTCCGGTCCAAGATCGCGTACAAGAATTTTGATGCGCGCCTTATAGATATTATCGCGGCGGCCATACCGATTGTAGGTGCGCATGATTGCTTCGAGATACGAGAGCAACTGATCCTTGGGCAAGAACGGACGGATCAGGCTGGCGATCACCGGTGTACGCCCCATGCCACCGCCGACAAAAATGCGATAGCCGATTTCGCCGCCGTCGCCCCTCACCAGCTGAATGCCGATGTCGTGCCACTGCACCGCCGCGCGGTCGTTCTCGGCGCCGGTTACGGCAAACTTAAACTTACGCGGCAGAAAGGAAAATTCTGGGTGGAACGTAGACCACTGCCGGATGATCTCTGAGACAACCCGAGGGTCATCAAGTTCATCCGGCGCAACGCCGGCGAAATGGTCCGCCGTGACGTTACGAATGCAGTTACCGGAGGTCTGGATGCCGTGCATTTCGACTTCGGCCAACTCGGCGAGAATATCGGGCATCTCCTCCAATTTAATCCAGTTGAACTGAATATTCTGGCGCGTCGTGAAGTGCCCATAACCGCGGTCGTATTTACGTGCGATCACGGCCAGTTTGCGCAACTGTTTCACCGACAGCGTTCCATACGGAACCGCAATGCGCAGCATGTAGGCGTGAAGCTGCAGATACAGGCCGTTCATCAGCCGTAAGGGCCGGAATTGTTCTTCCGTCAGCTCGCCCTTCAGGCGGCGCTGCACCTGATCGCGAAATGCCGATGTCCGTTCCCGGACGATTGTTTGGTCGAATGTGTCGTATGCGTACACCGCATCACCTACTTATTTGCAGAAATTGATTTGTTTAGATCAAGACGAACCGTCGGCCCCGTCGCACGAATGACTTCGCGCAGCCGCGCTGGACGAATTCCATCGCCCGCGTCAATGTCCACGACCGCTTCGTCAATCACAAGGTTGGCGGCGAAAGCGTCAGCCGCAGCTTTGGTCAAAGAGTCGACAGCCTCGGGCGAGTTCGCCACCAACGCATCGGCCGCATGAGATGACCATGCGCCCGTTGCGGTATAGTAAACGGTCGCTCCGGTCAGCAGATCATTCGCCGTCAGAATTTTTGGCAGCTGTTCTTTTGTCTTTGCCATTAAGGCGTATCCTTACTTTTGTACGCTCGCAATCGGCACATCTGCCGCTGCGGTAGTTTCTAAGTTGGCCGGAATGTAGGTGCGAACCACCTCGCCGACAATAAACAACGCCGGGCTCTGCACGCTTTCGCGGATTACGGCCTCGGGCAAATCGGACACCGTGGTGACAATGATGCGTTGATCCGGACGCGTCGCATGTTCCACGATCGCCACCGGCCAAGCGCCGTCGATACCATCGGCGACAAGGGCATCCTGCAAATCCTGCGCCTTGCAAAGACCCATATACACAACCACCGTCCGGCCCGCACCGGCGAGACCGCGCACATCGGTCAGCGCGCCTTCACGGCGGGTCGCCGTGACGAGCGTCACGCGCGAGGCATACTCGCGATGCGTCAGCGAAATTTTCATGGCCGCTGCCGAGGCCGAGGCCGCCGTCACTCCAGGCACGATCTCAAAGGGAATCCCCGCAGCGCGCAGAGCATCTATTTCCTCGGCGCTGCGCCCGAAAACCATCGGATCGCCGCCCTTGAGACGTACCACCCGTGCGCCGGTCTGTGCCGCCGCGATCAGCTGCGCAATAATATCGGCCTGGGTGATCACCGCTTTATGGTGAGGCTTGCCGACATAAACGCAACGCGCCTGCGCCGGTAAAATCTCGACGATTTCCGGCGAAACCAGATCGTCAAAGAATACCACCTCGGCGGATTGCAACGCGGCGTAACCTTTTCGCGTCAACAATTCCGGATCGCCCGGCCCCGCACCAACAAGGGTCACGGAACCCACGAGCCGCCGCGCCGTTGCGCCGCCTTTAATATCAATCGCCTGGCCTTCCGAGCCGCTCACGTCAGAATCCTTTCTGAAAATGGGCGCGGGCGGGACCAATCGGCCTAAAAACGCTACCGCGCAGGAATAGGCATATCCCCACAGCCGGGCGGAATGAAACAATCCATCCCCATCGCAACGGCATAGGACGGCGTGTATACAAGGTTTCGCTCCGCTGCCGGTCTAAAGCAGAATAAAATTCTCTTTCCGAGCGAAGGATTTAGGCCTTTTCCGGGGGCAAAACCGCCCTAAGACGCTACCACCGAGTCTTTTTTCAAGGCGCGTTTGAGCACTTTACCGTTGGCATTCCGGGGCAAGGGCCGGTCCACGAAGGTCACAAAATCCGGCACTTTGTAGTCGGACAGGCGCTCGGCGCAGTAGGCTTTTACGTCGCCTTCCGTCAATGAACGGTCCTTGGGAAGAATATAAGCGTGCACTTTTTCCGTCAGCACCGGGTCCGGATCACCCACCACGGCGGCCTCGCCCACCTTCGGGTGATACGCCAGCACGTCCTCGACCTCGGCCGAATACACTTTGAACCCGCCGCGATTGATCATGTCTTTCTTGCGATCAAAGATTTGCAGATAACCATCTGTCGTCAGCGCGCCGATATCTCCTGACCGCCAGAACCCAGACACAAAATTAAGCCGTGTGGCGTCAGGGTTGGCCCAGTACCCGACCGCAACGTGTCCGCCCTTGATCCAGATTTCGCCGCTCTCTCCGACAGGCATCTCACAACCGTCATCGTCCATTATGCGGATCTCACAGCACGGCACAGGGCGGCCCACGGTTTCGACCTTCAGCGCCCCTTCGCCAAGCGGCGTCAGCGTTGAAGGAGAGGTCGTTTCGGTTGACCCGTAAGCATTCGCAAGTTGCAGGTTAGGCAGCTTCTCGGCCAACGTCTTGATGGTGGCCACCGGCATCGGAGAACCGCCGTAGCCGCCCACACGCCAAGTCGACAGATCGTATCCTGCGATCTCGGTCTGCAGCAGACAAAGATGATACATCGCGGGCACCATCAAGGTGTAGGTCATGCGCTCTTTAGCGGCGAGGTCAAGAAACGCAGCGGCCTTGAAAGCGCCGAGAATAATCGTCGCCCCTTTTGCACGGACCATCGCCAGCATGATTGCGACAAGCCCGGTCACGTGCGTTGCGGGCACGGCCATCAACGCGCGGTCATCTGCCTTTAGTCCCCAACACGTCTCGTAATGCATGGCCGAAGTGACCAGGGACATCTGAGTCAGCACAGCTCCCTTCGGCTTACCGGTTGTGCCCGAGGTGTATAGAATCACAGCCGGAGACTCTTCCCCGACAACCGCCGCGGCGGCATCACCCGATTTAAAAAGAGCGGACAGCGATTGTGACGTTTTTGCCCCCTCGCCCACCGCAAACTTGTGTTGCAGCGTAGGAACTGTTGCGATGTCCGGCAATCTGTCTTCAAGATCAGCGTCGTGAACAATCACCTTCGCTTCGCAATTGCCGAGCGTAAATTCCAATTCGGGCTTTTGCTCGCGAATATTGAGCGGCACAGCAATCGCCCCGGCGCGCATCGCGCCAAAAAATACAAAAGCGAATTCGGCGCAATTGCTCAGCAACAGCGCAATCCGGTCGCCAGGCTCCACGCCGCACGCTCTTAAGCCCGCCGCGACCTGGTTCACGGCCTGATCGAACGCCCGGTACGTAAAACGCCGATCTCCGTCAATAATCGCATCGTTGTCAGGCCGAGCTGCAACCGCTTCACGCAAAACTTGATCGACGCCGCTCGGCCGGTCCGTAAAACACAGGACAACGCGGTCGCCGTAATGCGCTTCATATCGAATGGGCGAGCAATCAGGCCAAACCATCATTCTCTCAATTTGCCGAATGTAGGGACCACAAAGTATTAGAACATTCCCGAGCAGACGCAAAGTCGAGGCATGCTGTAGTATCGGCCGACATCAACACCCGTTACTTTGGAACCGGATACTGCAAAATGCACCAAAACTCGCGAGCTAGCCGCTTCGCCAAGGGCGCCTTTGCCGCCCTCCTCCTTGGCCTCGCCACCGCCTGTTCCGATGCAGCGCCGCAACCGCGCCTAGAGCAAGTGAAGGATCGTGGTTTTCTCACCTGCGGTATTTGGCCGGGCATTGCCGGGTTTGCCACGGCGGACGGTCACGACAGATATCACGGCATCGACATCGACGTTTGTCGTGCCGTCTCGGCAGCCGTCTTCGGCAGCCCGAACAACGTACAATACGTGCGCGCTGAAAACGTTCAGCAACTGCGCGACGAAGCCGACCTGGATATTGTCAGCAGACGCATCACCTGGTCGCTGACGCGCGCCGCGGCGAATGACCTGATGTTTGGTCCGGTCTTCTTTTATGATGGTCAGGGCTTCTTGGTTCCGCAAAACTCCGGCATCACCTCCGCCGATCAATTGGCCGGCGCTTCTGTTTGCGTGCAAACAGTTGAGGCTCACGCCGCGACACTTGCGGCTTTCGCTCTTGAGAATGACCTCAACATCACAAGCGTGCCCATTGAGAGCAACGAAGACGTAAAGCAAGCCTTTGAAGCGAACCGGTGCACCGCGTATTCGGCAGACATTTCCTTGCTAGGCGCGGCGAAACTTGAACTGGGAGCACGTCCCGATGATTTTCTCATTTTGCCCACACTGATTTCAAAAGAACCGCTCTCCCCTCTCGTGCGAATGGGTGACGATCAATTCTTCGAAGTGCTGCGGTGGACAATATTTGCAATGATCGCCGCCGAGGAATTCGGCATCACATCGAAGAACGTAGATGCTGCGCTGAAGAATCACGCACCGGAAATTCGCAGGCTACTCGGTGTCATTCCCGGCAACGGCGCGCCTCTCGGCCTCGACGACGACTGGGCCTACAATGTGATCAAGTCCGTTGGAAACTACGGCGAGATGTTTGACCGCAATGTGGGTCGGAACAGCTCTATAAAATTGGATCGGGGGCTGAACAAACTCTGGACCGACGGCGGACTTATGTACGCCCCACGCCTGCGCTGAACGTTAACCAGCGCCCTCTTCTTCCTCTTCGATCACAAAATTGACCTCGAAGGCGCCGATGATATCGCCCGTGCGGCGCATGGAAAATTTCCGTGTCGTCTTGTACCCGGGAGCAAATACCGACACGTCAATGTTTCTCGGATTGATCTGATATCCAAGATCCTGAATAACGCGGCCGACATCCAAGCTCCTGTATCGGCCGATCACATTTGTGTAGGACTCGTATGTCAACTGAGGCTCGGAAACATCAACCGAAACCAGCGCGCCGCTGACGGCATTTCCCTTTTTGTCTTTGACGCTTCCGAAAAATACAAACTGCGGATCGCCTTCGATTTCCAACGCTTCAAAAAAGATATCGCCGTTGGCGAGGGCGGGGCGCGGTAACATCGCGGCGGTCAACAACCCCGCGGCAGCCGTCACGAGCGATTTTCGCCGGGATACGGTTTTCATGCGCTCTTTCACCCTAATCCACGAACCAGTGCCATTCCGCGTAAACGGTATATACGCTCACCAGTAGCGGTACCAGCCAACTGATCGTCGGACCAATGCGCGCGGTAAGATTCTTGGGTACAAACAGCGCGGCTGCGGCGACAATTGCACCGATCACGAAGCTTTGCAGAATCCAGGAAAACCAGCCCATGGCCGGGCCGGCGGTATTCGGTAAATCCTCCAAACTTGCTTCGCCGAGCAGGGGGTACCAACGGATGAGGGTGTATCCCTGGAGGAAAGACACGATGTACACAATTGAGACGACACCGGCGAAAACCTTGAGGGCGAAAGGAACGTTCATAGCAGCCCCTTAATGTTGTTCAGGATATAACCCACGACAAACGCTAGCCAAACGATTGCGCAAATGACCGTCGTGTTCATCCGGCGCGCAAGGACATGTTCGGATGGCGACGCTTTTTTCCAGAGCCACCAATAACTCGGCAGCATGGCAAGCCCGAACACCGCCAAATGTTCCTTCAGTTCGAACAAGCCTATCGGCGGATTCATGGCCGCATCGGTCAGTGTGCTTTTCACGTCCATGACGTATGTGGGATAAATGATCCCCCCGCCGATAAAGGTCAGGATGTAGCAAGCCACGACCGTATTCGTGTAGGTCGAGGGTCTCGTGTTCACATACGCTCGCACAAAATTCTTCGACGCTAGCGGTCTCGTTTTCCAAACCGCAACAGCTTGGTGGGTGGTCAACCCTATCAACACCACTCCTGCAAGCCCGTGCAAGATAAGCAGTGTCGCGACCAATGTTCCTGTAAACACATCCCCTCCAGCGTTTCCGCCCTGTGATTGTACGCCTTAGGTCCCCGTACCGACTCTGCTCGACTTGCGGCGAGTCATCCGGCGCCTCCCTGAAACCAATCGGCGGGAGAAGTTTATTGAGGCCTTGAACCTCGGTCAAACAGAACCGGACGCATAAAAGCAGAGTTAATCCAGCGTTCATGCACTTTTTTGGTAACGAATTGAAACCCGGCGGGAAGTACACGCTAAGCCTTACCGTTGACCTCACTCCCCTTTCATGGTTGAAAACCGAACATCCATACATGGAGTTACACATATGAATCTTTCGGGAATTGCTGCCGTCATTACCGGCGGAGCCTCAGGTCTCGGCGCTGCCACCGCGCGCCACGTTGCCGCTCTTGGCGCCAAAGTCGCGCTGGTTGATATCAACGCCGAAAACTGCGCCGAGGTCGCCAAGGAAATCGGCGGCATGGCGCTGTCTTGCGATGTGACAGATGCGGCCTCCACCGAAAAAGCCCTCGCCGACGCAAAAGCAAAGCACGGCGCAGCACGCCTCGTCGTCAATTGCGCCGGCATTGCACCTGCGGCAAAGATCGTCGGTCGGAACGGTCCGCACGACCTCGAGATGTTTCGCAAAGTGATTGAGGTTAACCTTATCGGCACGTTCAACGTACTGCGGCTCGCCGCGGCCGACATGATGACCCTCGACCCGCTCGCCGACGACGAACGTGGCGTTGTGATCAACACCGCCTCTATTGCCGGATATGAAGGCCAAATCGGCCAAGCGGCCTATGCGTCGTCAAAAGGCGGCGTCATCGGCCTGACCCTGCCGGCCGCACGCGAATTGGCCAAGTCCGGGATTCGGATCGTTACCATCGCGCCGGGCCTGATCGAGACGCCCATGTTCAACAACTTGGCCCCGGCCGCAGTAGAGGCCCTGATCGCCTCCACCGTCTTCCCCAAGCGCCTCGGCAAAGCCGAGGAATATGCCAAGCTGGTCCAGCACATCAGCGAGAATGTGCTGATCAACGGCACGACCATTCGCATGGATGGCTCCATCCGTATGAGCTAGGCGCGCTTTTGGGGCGGGCGCGCATAGTCCGGACCACCGATGGATATTTCTTCTCTTAAGGGGCCTGGGGGCGAACGATGCTCCCACCCCGCAGCGCCCCAAGCATATGTTTTTGCAAAGCCCGGATTAAAACCGCGTTTTGCTTAACTGGGGCTTCGTACGGCGGACGTCTTTAGGCAATAATGCCGAAAACGCGGGATCGGCTTCGAAAAATCCAACTTCGAAAACTCAAGAAACTCCCCGGCGTAGGTACGTAACGCAGCGGGACGGCTAGTCTCGTGCAGAAATCCGGAAGTTGTAAGTATTCCATGCAGGGCTTGAATAATCTCCAGCGCCTCGAGGCGGAAAGTATTCACATCATGCGCGAGGTCGTCGCCGAGTGTGAAAATCCGGTGATGATGTATTCCGTCGGCAAAGACAGCGCCGTGATGCTGCATCTCGCCATGAAGGCGTTCTACCCGTCAAAGCCGCCGTTTCCGCTGCTGCATGTAGATACCACATGGAAGTTCCGCGAAATGATCACCTTCCGTGATCAACAGGCCAAGAAACTCGGCCTCGACCTTCTGGTTCACACCAACCCGGACGGTCTCGCCCAGGGCATCGGCCCGTTCACGCACGGCTCGGCCGTGCATACCGACGTAATGAAGACCCAGGCGCTCAAACAGGCGCTCGACAAATGGAAGTTTGACGCAGCCTTCGGCGGCGCGCGGCGAGATGAAGAAAAATCCCGCGCCAAGGAACGCGTGTTCTCGTTCCGCTCGGCCCAGCACCGCTGGGACCCCAAGCAGCAGCGCCCCGAGCTTTGGCACCTGTACAATGCCCGCAAGAACAAGGGCGAGAGCATCCGCGTCTTTCCGCTGTCCAACTGGACCGAGCTCGACGTGTGGCAATACATCTACCTTGAGGGCATTCCGATTGTGCCGCTGTACTATTCGGCGGAACGCCCCGTGGTAATGCGTGACGGCACCTTGATCATGGTGGATGACGAGCGGATGCCGCTTGAGCCCGGCGAGAAACCGGCCATGAAAAAAGTGCGCTTTCGCACCCTTGGCTGTTACCCGCTCACCGGAGCGATCGAAAGCGAGGCCGACACCCTGCCCGCCATCATTCAAGAAATGCTTCTGACCAAAAGCTCCGAGCGCCAGGGCCGCGTCATCGATCACGACGCCGCCGCCTCGATGGAGAAGAAGAAGCAGGAAGGTTACTTCTAATGGCGCACATATCCGATCTGATCGAAACCGATATCGAAGGATATCTGAAGGCCCACGAGACCAAGGGCCTCTTGCGCTTTATCACCTGCGGCAGCGTGGACGACGGCAAATCAACCCTCATCGGCCGCTTGCTCTACGACTCTAAGATGATCTTCGAAGATCAGTTGGCGGCGCTGGAAAGCGATTCCAAAAAGGTCGGCACTCAGGGCGGGGAAATCGACTTCGCCCTCCTGGTGGATGGCCTTGCCGCCGAGCGTGAACAAGGCATCACCATTGATGTTGCCTACCGCTTCTTCTCCACCGACAAACGCAAGTTCATTGTCGCCGACACTCCCGGCCACGAGCAGTACACCCGCAACATGATCACTGGCGCATCGTCCGCCGAACTCGCCGTGATTCTGATTGATGCGCGCAAGGGCATTCTCGTTCAGACCCGTCGCCATTCTTACCTGACCTCGCTGATCGGCATTCGCGATGTGGTGCTGGCCGTCAACAAGATGGATCTGGTCGATTACTCGCAGGAGGTTTTCGACAAGATCGTCGCCGACTTCCGCGCCTTCGCCAAACAGATCGGTTTCGAGAACGTCCTTGCCGTGCCCATCTCGGGCCTCAAGGGCGACAACATTACCGCCGCCAGCACCAGCATGCCCTGGTACAAGGGGCCGACTCTTATGTCGCACCTGGAAACGGTAGAGATCACCGACCGTTGGCGCAACGCTCCCTTCCGCATGGGTGTGCAGTGGGTTAATCGCCCCGATCTCGACTTCCGCGGATTTTCCGGTCAGATCGCCAGCGGCGCGGTGCGCCCCGGCGACCGCGTGCGCGCCCTGCCCTCCGGCAAGGAAAGCCGGGTTGCCAAGATCGTCACTCACGACGGTGATCTGCCGGAAGCCATCGCCGGCCAATCGATCACCCTGACTCTGGAAGATGAAATCGATATCAGTCGCGGCGATGTGATTTCAGGGACAAGCGCTCTGCCCGGCATCGCAGACCAGTTCAACGCCACCATCATCTGGATGAACGACGAGCACCTTCTGCCCGGACGGCCCTATTGGCTGAAGATCGGAACCCAGCTGGTGACCGCGACCGTCACCGACCTGAAATGCAAGATCAACGTCAACACCCTCGAACACCTGGCGGCCAAGACGCTGGAGCTAAATGAAATCGGCGAGGCCAATGTGTCTCTCGACCGCGCCATCGCGTTCGATCCTTACAACGAGAATCAGGAAACCGGCGGCTTTATTCTCATCGACCGGATCACCAACACAACGGTTGCCGCAGGCCTCATCCGCTTTGCCTTGCGCCGCTCGCAGAACATCCACTGGCAAGCCGTCGACGTGAACAAGCAATCGCGCGCCTCGCTCAAGGGCCAGAAAGCCTGCGTGTTGTGGTTCACCGGCCTGTCCGGTTCGGGCAAATCGACCATCGCCAATCTGGTCGAGAAGCAACTCTTCGCCCTCGGGCGGCACACTTATCTGCTGGACGGCGACAATGTGCGCCACGGCCTCAACCGCGACCTCGGCTTTGCCGATACGGACCGGGTAGAAAATATTCGGCGCGTCGGTGAAGTCTCCAAGCTTATGGTCGACGCCGGGCTGATTACGATGGTCTCGTTTATTTCACCGTTCAAAGCCGAACGCCGCCTTGCGCGCGGACTGCTGGAGGAAGGCGAATTCGTCGAGATATTTATCGATACGCCCCTGGCCGAGGCCGAAAAACGCGACCCGAAGGGCCTCTACAAGAAAGCCCGCGCCGGCGAGATCGAAAACTTCACCGGCATCACCTCGCCTTACGAAGCGCCCGAGAACCCGGAGATCGCGATCGACACAACCAAGATGTCACCGGCGGAAGCTTCGGCTCACATCCTCAACTGGCTGGAAGAAAAAGGCGTGTTGCTCGGCTTCCGCGCTCCCGAGGACGATACCCCGACGGCCTAGACGGTTAGACCGTGGCGCATAGCGACCATTAGAGTGTCCTCCTAGCTCCTTGGGATATTCAAACGTAGAGACCAAATCGAGTACGAATCTCCTACGGCACGCCACGCTCTCAACTTATTCATATTCAATGGCTTGTGTGATTTCATCCCACAGGGGATTTGAACGATTTTGCGGCGCGGCCCACGGCTAAACACTATTTCTCATCGCTAGTGAATAATATCGTCCATTCACCGTATTAAGGTCGGAATTGAGAAGTCAATTCTTTCCATATTTCTAGCCGCCCTAGCGTGGCGAGGCGTGGCTCCAGTGACAGGCGCGACCAAAAACTTCGTTCGGGCAGCAATTATTATTGGGATCGTCCATGCTGCCACAGTAGTTATCGTGGTCTCAGTATATCACGATAAGCTCATTGATTTATTGCATCAGCTTCAAAAGCTTGGATGAACGAATGTTGGTGGGGGAGGAATATGCCCGGCTACTAGAGCCTCTCTTGCCCTTAGCCGGAGGTTATGCGCGCTCATTATTGAAGCACAAAGATGATGCTCAGGACGCTGTGCAGCAAGCGGCTGTACGCGGATTAGAACGGATTCATACCTATGATACGTCGCGCCCTTTCAAAGCTTGGTGGTTTGCCATCCTTCGTAATTGTTGCATTGATATGCTCCGGGCTTCTAAAGGTCGGATGTTCAATCAAATTGACAATCTTGAGATTGCTCAGGAACAGGCTACCAATGAGCCAATATGGGCGCGCCTGGATGCTGCAATAGCGAAACTCTCAGAGGATCATCAAGAGATTTTGCGGCTTCGATATTTTGCAGATCTAAGCTACCGGGAATTGGGAGTGGCCTTAGGCATCCCGCAGGGCACCGTGATGTCCCGCCTGTATCTAGCGCGAAAAGCACTGGCAGCGAGTTTTGCCATGGAGGAAGCATGACCCAGGTCGAAATTTTCGAACTTTCCGCCTACTTAGATGGCGAACTTACAAAAGAGCGCGCCCGCATTGTCGAAGCAGCGATTGCAGCAAACCCGGTCTTGCGCGAGGAATACGCAGCACTTTCGGAGGCGGATGCGAGGTGGCGAGCCGCCGCCAACACTGCGCGCTTCACGCCTAAAACCGCGGTTTTGCCGAATACCAACAGAGTATGGACCCACCTGGCAGGAGGTGTATTGCTTCTTCTGGGCGTGCGATTGCTGCCCAAATTGGCTGCATCGTTCGAATTGAATGTTCTACTTAGCGCGATTTTCTTTTCGATCTTGTTAGCTTGGGCCGTTCGGTTGGAAAAGCGAACTAGGGCGTTGATCTAGAGGCGCTTTCGAACTTCCGTTCGAATTGCCCATCGGTTCGCATCTTCGTCACCTACGGCACGGCGGTTCCCACCCTCCCAAAACAACGGTTTGCGTTCCCATTGTACGGGGTACCGCCATTCATGGAGCGAAGGTCATCTGCACAAATCCTTTCACTCCTCCCGCCGTCGATGTTTGAGTTCCTGTGCCCGCTTTCCCATACGGCTAAAAGCACGCTCTGTCGCTCGCCGCTGTGCGAGGGTGGCGGCATTGTAAGCGTTTTCAGCCATCAGCTTCCGCCAGCGCTTTAAACGCTCGGCGTCGAGAGTGCCGCCGCCTAACGCCGCTTGTACGGCGCATCCTGGCTCTGTTTCGTGACTACAGTCGCCGAAGCGGCATTCCTGCGCTAGTTCGACGATGTCGGCGAAAACATCCGCAATCCCCGCATCAACATCAGTGAGCCGAAGTTCGCGCATCCCAGGCGTATCCAGAAGCCAGCCGCCCGCCTGCAAGCGATGGAATGAACGCGCGGTTGTCGTGTGGCGACCTTTGGCATCGTCCGCGCGGATGTCGCGCGTGGCAATATCATCGCCCGTGAGCGTATTGATCAGAGTAGACTTGCCAACGCCAGAGGAACCTACCAGCGCCACTGTATCTCCCATGCCACACCAGGGCAGAAGACCGGCTGCGCTTTCGGGATGGCGAGCATCAAGAACTTCGACGACCAAGCCAGGCAGGAGTTTGGCGGCGGCATGCGCATAATTCTGGGGCGCTTCGGAAAGGTCTGCCTTGGTCAACACGACCACCGGCGTGACTTGCGTTTCGCGTGCCAAAGCCAGATAGCGCTCCAACCGTGCGACATTGAAGTCCTGATTACAGGACGACACGATGAAAAGTGTATCCACATTGGCAGCGATCAACTGTATCGCTCGGCCGGTGCCCGCGGCGCGGCGTTTGAATAAGCTCATGCGCTCGAGCCTACGGTGAGGACGCAACCTTGTGCGGTCGAATAGCAACCAGTCACCGACTGTGGACGGCGACTCGTCATGGCCGTCGGCGTCAACATAGGGCGGGATCAGCATGTCGATCCCTTGTCCTGCTACTTGGATACTATTGCGATGAACTGCGATCACCCGCACTGGAGTTAGGGCAGCGTACTCATCGGTTTCGAGTTGTGTCGAAAAGAATGGTTTCCAGCCGAGTTCGGCTAGAGCGTATGTATGGGATGTCATTTGTGTTCCATCAGCTGTGCGTCACGGATTCCTGCGACGCAGACACGCAAATACGTTCCGCCTTTCGGCGGGGCGTTTCGGTTTATTCGCGGCTGATTAGAGAACGGTGAGACTCTACACGCAGATACGTGAGAGGCGGGATTTACCGCGCGATCTGGTCTCCAACAGCCGGGCTGGATACAATGACAATCATAAAGCCTCCATTCCGTAATTCTGTTTATATACGCCTAAAGCTAGACAGCTTCAATTGCGAGATTGCGCCTTGTTCTTCAACGCAATCCGACGTGTCCACAAGTTCGCATCTTCGTCACCTACGGCACGCTATATGGGCAATTTAGTTGCTTAACCATTCAACTATCTTCTTGTTCAATCTTTCCAATAAATCAGGGGCGATCCAGCCTAAGAAAATAGTGCCGACGACCGAGGCCGTACCAAAAACTGGCACCCAATACGGATAATCGGGAGAACTTACTGCGGCAATATTGAGTGTCGCCAACACCGTAACTATGGCAATGCCAATTGCTACTAGTGTTGATGTGATTCTAGCAACAACCCGAAATATGCGGAAAAACTTCTTATCAAACTTTACAAGCAGAAGGGCTATTTGTTTCACCGGTTGCATGTTGCATATTATTCAAACCGCCATGATAGCGACAAGGCCCAAGAGTTCGCATCTTCGTCACCCCCGGCACGGCATAAAAGTTAGGCTGGCGAACACCTGGAAGATCAATGTTTGCGGCTCTCCGGAACTCTCGGCTTTTTTTAATGCGCTCCCGCCGATGAGCGGAAGACACTGTTCCGCATGGAGGGAGCGAAATGCAAACGAGTGGGGCACGCGCATAAAAATCGGCGCGCCGCACCATATGTGAACCCTCACCGTCACGCTGGCTGTTTCCCCACTGGGACGACACCAAGCCTGAGTCGCTGATTTCAGTTTAGGCACTAAATAACAGAATAAACCTAGAAAGCAGCCCGGATACTATGAGAGGATACTCAGCGATACTATTGTAATGGCGATATTTTAATCGCCTCGACACCCTTTCGGCTAACTTCTCACGCACGCCGGGGTTATCGTAGAGGCGAGAGCAAAAGATATGGTGAGGTTGCCCCGGTAACAGCCGCGAGATCGTTCGTGTGAAAAATGGAACGCCGATAAAATCACGGCTGTTCCTCGCTGATCGCGGGGGTGCTTTGTGCTTCGCCTGACTTTTTTTCAGCCGGTTTCAATTCGAAAAATATTGGTTTGCCTCGCGGGCGTGGCCGCTGTCACCCTCAGTGGGGGGGCGTTGATCGGCTGGGCGCTTGAGAATGAAACGTTAAAACGTCTTGCTCCACAATTTGTGGCGATGAACCCAGCAACAGCAACGTGCAGCGTGTTCCTGGGTGTGGCCTTAATTTTACAAAGCTCATTCCGGGGCACGGCTTGGCCAAGACGCATCCTCGCCGCCGTGGTCACAGGGGTTTGCGCCATCAAACTGGCTGATGTCGCATTTGGTACAAATTCGGGGGTCGATAGATTTATCTTTGCGGCACGACTGGCGTCGGAAACCACAGCGAACGAATTCCCTATGGCGCCCAATGCCGCTGTTAACCTGATTTTATTGAGCATCGCGGTCGTTTCTCTAACGTACCGAAACCAAAGAACGATTTTCATCGGCCAAGTCTGCGCCTTCGCGGCTGCCGTTATCTCGGCACTGGCAATCTTTGGTTATTACTCCGGCCAGCGTTCATTGTACGACTTCGTGGACTACTTCCCCATGGCGGGGAACACTACGTTGGTAACGTTCGCACTGGCTAGCGGTCTGCTTTTTGCCCGCCCCCTGTTCGGCAGCCTACCGGTTGATACATTGACCGTCGAAGAAAATGACGGCCCGCCATCACGCCAGCCAATATGGTTTGCTGCAGTCGCTGGAACACTAATATCTCTGGGCCTCTGGTGGGCCTTTCACTCGCAGCAGCAAGCTTCGCGCGACGCATTGCTTTCGTTTCAGGCCGAGGCGTTCGCAAACCTCCTAATTAGCGAGGCGAAGTCTCTCAACGGCGCGCAAATGCGGATGGCAAGACGATGGGGCGATTTATCCCGACCGCTCGAGACCTCGTCTTGGCCAGCAGACGCGCGCTCTTACCTCACCGACTTTCCCCACCTCGATAACATTCGGTTGGTAGACGCCCGCGGTTACGATCGAGCAAGCATGAGCCGTGAAGGTGGCTACCTTGAGAACAATGCGCCTCAGAGCGATTCTGAGAGTGTTGCCTTTGATACATTGGACCCATCTCGCGATAACCCTACCTATTCGGTTGTCCGGGTTTCATGGAATGACGCCCATACGGCTTCCTATGGAATAACGGCGGCACCGCTTTACACAAGCGACAACCGGTTCGACGGCTACCTTCTTATGCGTGTCAATTTTGGCCGCCTACTAAGACGGTTATACGACCAATCCGGAGCAACGGCGCATATTGTCGTAACCCACAACGGCATAGAATATTATCCTGATGGGCAGAGCGTATTGAATCTGGATGATCTGCCGCGCGCGGAATCCGAAATACAGTTCGGGGGCGAAATTCTTAAAGTCGCCGGGTTTTCTACCGCAGCACTCGAGCGAGGTAATTTAAGCGTTTTACCGGTCAGCGTACTGATAACTTCGCTTGTACTCACATTTCTGACATCTGCCCTACTTTACCAGCGGCGAAGACTGGAAGGTATTAGTACCCGCCTTCGGAAGGTTAGTCGCGCCGCAGGTATAAATGACAGCAACTACTTCAGTTTCATTCAAGAGTTGTCGGATGCAATTACGGTTGTTGATACCGACGGCAAGATCATCATGGTCAATCGGAAGGCGCTGGACCTATTCGAGTACAAAGAACAAGAGTTAACTGGTCGTGATATTGAATGCCTTATTCCCCCAAGCGTCGGGCAGCATCATGTGAACCTGCGAAAGGCCTACATGGCAGCGCCCACCTCACGCACGATGGCAGGTGGCGCTAACCTCTCGGCTCTCAAAAGTACCGGTGAGGAATTTTCCGCCGAGATAAGCCTAAGCAGCATTTCGCTATCACGCGGCACGGGGATCGCCGCGGCCATTCGCGACGTTAGTTCGCGGAAAAGGGCGGAAGAAGCGTTGCGAGATGCAGAAATCGCCAAACGCGCGAGCGAAGTTAAATCAATTTTCATGGCCACTATGAGTCATGAAATTCGAACACCGCTTAACGGGATCGTCGGCAATCTAGAACTCATGGCCCACACCGATCTGAATGACGAACTCTCCGTTCTCGTCGATGACGCGGATAAAGCCGCTAAATCACTACTCGCCCTCATCGGAAATATTCTCGACTACTCGAAGATCGAAGCTGGAAAGCTAAGCATTGAGATCGGAACGATGGACCCCATCGCGGTCGTCCAGGAATCGATTCACGTGCTGCAAGGCAGGGCCCGGCAAAAGGGTTTGTTTATTGTCTCCATAATCGGCCCCGATGTTCCGCGACTTGTTCGTGGTGACGCCCAGCGAGTTCGGCAAATACTTCTCAACCTGATTGGCAATGCGCTCAAATTCACTGTCAGGGGTGGAATTCGTGTGCGGATGACCGCCGAGGCTACAGACGATGCCTCATCTGTGCTCCGGATAGAAATCCACGACTCCGGTGTCGGCTTTCCACCCGCGTTGGCCGAACGCTTATTCGAACCGTTTGCGCAAAATGATAACGCTTCCGGCGAAGGCACAGGGCTTGGATTATCGATTTGCCGAAGTCTTATTACTCTTTTTGGTGGCGAACTAACGTGCGAGGGCGCGCCCGGTGAAGGAGCGACATTTTTGTTCACTGTGCCGGTCAAAGTTATTGAACACGCATCCTCCGAATCTGTTCCCATTCCAAATTTAAACGGCAAGCACCAGTTGTTTATCGGAGAGCGCAACGCGTCCGCGTTACGTCTTGAAAAATATTTCATCGACCGCGGCGGCGAAGTTGAGTGGGTGCCAGACGAATACCAGGCATCAGCCCTCGCCGAGCGGCGTAGGCGTGATCGCAAAGACCCCTACCAAGTGGCCATGCTATTGGATGCAAATTCACTCGATAAACCAAGCGGAACGGTTTTAGAGCTTCGCGAACATGGAACCATTCCACTTCTTATGTGCGCTGATATGGGACATCACATGCAGCGCTTATCGTTGCGTGTCGGGCTTGCGGCCATCGTAAGTCCTGACTTCCGCGCAGATGTCCTTGATCGCAACATTCGCGTGATAGCCGAAAATACGGAGACGCGCGCAGACATGGTAAAAAGCGAAAAAGTTGCCAGGGGCGCGTTTCGCCCGGAATCCGGTGTGGAGGGCATGCGCGTATTGGTCGTTGAAGATAGCCTGATAAATCAGCGCGTCATACGCAATCAACTTAAGACTCTAGGTATTGAGCCCACCCTCGCAGCAGACGGCGAGAAGGGTTTGGCGGCTCTAAAGGAAGGTGTTTTCGAACTTGTCTTGTGCGATTGCTCCATGCCGGTGATGGACGGCTACCAATTTACCCGGGCCGTACGGGAACAAGAGGCTAAGATCGGCAAGCAGCCCCCCATGCCGATCATTGCCCTGACCGCCAATGCCTTTCGCGAAGATGTGGAGAAATGTTTTGCGTCCGGCATGAATGATTTTGTTAGCAAACCCGCAACAATCGAGCGGTTGGCAGCAAAACTGCGAAAATGGCGTGCATCGAATAGCGAGCAATCCGCAAATAAGGATAGCGCGGCACAGACGCCAGTTGCTGTGGATGTTTCGCTACTGGCGAATCAGCTGAGTAACAATGACCCTGCATACATCAAGCAATCGCTCGATATTCTTTGGGAAACGGTGGCCGGCACTCCAAGCGAATTACGGCAACTCGCGGCCGAGAGGAATGAACACGAACTCCTCCGTGTTGCCCATGCCGCCCGGGGCGCATTGGCATTGGGCGGTGCGAGAATTCTGGAAGAGCAGCTCAAAGCGCTCGAAACTTCACTCCGCGCGACCGGTTGGAAACATGTATCGGCCCTGCTGCCGGCCATCGAAGAATCATTCGAGGACCTAGAGCAATTTATAGCGTTGTATTCGGGAGAGGCCAGCAGCAAGTAAGATGTCGAAATTACGCAGAGTTAGACAA
>JAUIGX010000276.1 GCA_030432435.1 Alphaproteobacteria bacterium | reverse complement strand
TAGCAGCCGCTTTCAAACGGCCTAAAAATCCGAGCCTATCGGCTGGAGCCGTCGCATGCAGCGGCAGCTTGATAGGCTCAAGATCACCGGCTTTGACTTCGAGCATGGCAACCTGCGTACCTTGCTTCACCGGAGCGGGAACTGGTCCTTCGTAAACCACTTTCACTTCCAGAGCCTGTGCAGTAGCGCGCGGGATGGTAATGACGACATCTTCCTGAACAGCAACCGGAATAGTCGCGACATTGCTGAGCCAAACATCAACATCTGTCACGACATCTCCTGCCGCGAAGAGTTCGCGATTCACGAACTCGCGAAACCCCCAATCCATCAACTTGATTGTTTCTTCATCGCGAGCCCGAATGCTGTCCATGCCGTTCGCAACCAATATGATCCGGCGGCCATTGCGAATGGACGATGCTGTAAGTCCGTAACCTGCATCCGATGTATGGCCGGTCTTCAAGCCATCGGCACCGCTTCCGACCCGATACAACAACGGGTTGCGATTGCCTTGCGTAATGCCATTGAAAGTAAAAGATGTCTCGCTATAGAGCGCGTAGAACTCTGGAAAATCGTTGATAATCCGCTTTGAAAGGACGGCCAAATCTCTTGCTGTCATGTAGTGTTCGGGATCAGGCAGCCCTGTCGCATTCATAAAATGGCTATTGGTGAGCCCGATCTCTTCGGCCTTGGTATTCATCGCTGCCGCGAAATTTTCTTCAGTTCCGGAAAGTGCCTCGGCTAGAACGATGCATGCGTCGTTGCCGGACTGAATGATAACGCCGCGCAGTAGGTCCTCGACTTTTACGGTCGAGCCAGGCTCTAAAAACATAGTCGAGCCGCCGCTAGCCGCCCCGCCACGGCGCCAAGCATTCGCGCTGACGTTCAACTCATCATCCAAAGAAAGCCTGCCAGCCTTCAAAGCATCGAAGACCATATATGTGGTCATGAGCTTGCTCATGGACGACGGCGGCATACGCTCGTTCTCATTCTTCGCCGCCAAGACGGCATCCGTAAGAAAATCCATTAAAACATATTCGCGGGCATTCACCTCAATCGATGCAGATTGCGCGTGTGCGGAAAATGAAAAAAGCCCAACAAACAGAAGAGCAAACCAACGTGTCATCTCAAACTCTCAATCCACCAAAATTATTAGGCCCGCAAAAAATACAGTATCAGAACTATACAGAGAGTCAGACCGCGAGAGGCTAGTTTCGAACGACCTGAGCGTCGCTGTAGCCATAAGACTTCACTTGGGCCAGCAGATCATCGGCAGCCGTCTGATCGTCCAGAGGGCCAAGACGCACACGGAAGTATTGAGTGCCATTCACTTCAACAGGCACGACTAGCGTTTCCCCGAAGTCATCCAATTGCTGGGCCAACCGAAGAGCATTCGACTCTTCCGAGAATGCGCCAGCCTGAACAAAC
Organism: Alphaproteobacteria bacterium; assembly: GCA_030432435.1. GTDB lineage: Bacteria > Pseudomonadota > Alphaproteobacteria > Rhodospirillales > Rhodospirillaceae > UBA11612. Next base: position 1,874 of record JAUIGX010000276.1, on the reverse strand, counting down.
AGCCCACCCCTCGGGATATCTGCCGGAACAGATTTAAGCGGCAGTTTTACCGGAGCAGTGGACACAGCCTTGGGCGCAACGGGAACTTGAACTGCTGCCGAGGCACCGGTTGGTGGCGGTATTTCAGTTGTCGGCAGAGGCGGAAGATCACTCGCCGCAACGGAGGGACGCGGCGAGGAAATAATGACGGGCATATCTCCCGGGTTACGACTCAACGCCAAATTCTTGATGTTTAAGCTCTCGGCGGAATCAATTTCGACGCGCACGCGGGTTATTCCCGCTTCGTAAAAGCCAAGCAGCTGAGCACCGCGGCGCGAAACGTCGATGATGCGGCTACTTTTGAAAGGCCCACGGTCGTTAACCCGCAGCCTCACACTGCGGCCGTTTTCTAAATTGGTCACACGAACAATACTTGGCAGAGGCAAAGTTGGGTGGGCCGCCGTTAAATCATTCATATCGTAGATTTCGCCGTTTGCCGTGCGTTTTCCGTGAAAATCCGGCCCATACCAAGACGCAACCCCTTCTTCGACATAACTATAGTCCTCGGACGGGTAGTACCAAATGTTTGCGATTTTATAGGGCTTTCCCACCTTGTAGGTCACCCCGGGTGGCAGCACGAACGCCGCGCTATCCTGCGGGACCGTTGGTGGAACTTGTTGTGTCACCGGCCCTGGGGCCGGTGTGGACGAGCATGCCGCTAGCCCCCAGACGGAACACAGCAAGACAGCGGATATGCGAGTTGCTCGCGCGGAATGTGTCATCACCTAGCGCCGAAAAAAGAAGCCCCTACAATATATTGTAGTCTATTCAAGAACCAACCTTCTGACAAGGCGCGGGCTGTCTGCATCAGGGGCTCGGGCTTGGCTCGATACCGGACTTTTCCATGACCGCCCCCGCCAGCTCCCGGTCTGCGTACCCATCGGCAATCAGACCGTGCTCTGTTTGAAAAGACTTGACCGCGCGGCGACTGCCGCTTCCCAAAATACCGTCCGCCTCACCCGTTAGATGCTCAAGGGCAATGAGGCCCCTTTGCAAATCTATGACTTCGGCTCGTGACAATGGCTCGTCGTTGCGAGGAGCCGCCACCAGCGGGCCCATCCCCGCGAGCCGGTCGGCAAGGTGCCCGATGGCGATTGCGTAAAAGACCGAACGGTTCCAATCCAGCACCACATTATAGTTGTCATAGACCAGGAATGCGGCGCCTTCGGCGCCTTCAGGCACCACAAGAGCCGCCGTAATGTCGGCACGAGGCAGAGAACCGCCATCTGCCCGTTTTACTCCGAGATCCGTCCACCTCTGAAGGGAAAGCTTGGTTTCTTTTGCTGAGGCGCTGACGCTGGCTAAATCAATATCGAACCCCTCCGGCAACCGAACCTCCCGTCCCCATGTGAAACCAACATTCCAGCCGATATGGTGAAGATAGTTCGCCGCCGAACCCAGAGCATCGGGGACGCTGTTCCACAGATCCACGCGTCCATCGCCATCATAGTCGATCGCATGGGCCAGAAACGTTGAGGGCATAAACTGTGTGTGGCCCATTGCTCCGGCCCAGGACCCAGTCATAGATTTTACGTCGATGTGGCCGCGGTCCAGAATCCTCAGCGCATCGAACAACTCGCGCCGAAACATGGCTTCGCGGCGGCCGTCAAAAGAAAGCGTCGCTAGCGCGCCGATCACCGGAAAGCCCCCTTTGACCCGCCCAAAGTTGGTTTCCAGCCCCCAAAACGCCACGAGAAACCGGCCCGGAACACCGTATTGGCGCTCAAGTGCGGATAGCAGCGTTGCATGACGGCGCATCATTTCCTGACCGTCTTTAATGCGGTCGTCGGTAACTGCCCGTCCAAGATAGCGTGAAAAGGTTTGCGTAAATTCAG
>JAUIGX010000042.1 GCA_030432435.1 Alphaproteobacteria bacterium | reverse complement strand
CAGGTAGGCGCGGTTTACGCGCCTGTAGAAATTGAAAGCCTTCCGGGCTGGGCCGATGATACAACCCTTCAGGCGTTACCGGCGTTGCAACGCTCGTGCCGCCTGTTCCGCGGAAAATCGGCTGAGACGGTGATTGGTGAGGGGCTCATAGCACGCCCTGCGGGAAGCTGGCATGCTGCCTGCGCTGCCCTGGATACTGTTACGGATGAACAAGGCCTGCGCGTTGTTCTCACCACACACTTCGCTGCTTTCAGTGTGGCGGCATCGGTTGATGGACAGACAAGCACTCAGGGGACCTTCACGGGGTATTATGAATCCGACTTGAAGGGATCGTTAACCCGCGGCGGCGTATATCAAACACCGATCTACGGGCCTCCGCGCAATCTTGTGACGGTGAATCTAAAAGATTTCGCAGACAACGCAGACCCGCCGCCGATGGGTAGTCCTGCGAGTATTGTTGGGCGGGTGGTGCCACAAGAAAACGGCGGTCAGCTCAAGCCTTATTACACGCGTGCCGAAATTGATGCATCCGGTGCTATCGCGGACGATGCCGATGTTATTGTGTGGGCGGAAGATCCTGTCGACGTTCACATTCTTCATATTCAAGGATCGGGGCGCGTCACGTTGCCGGATGGTCACGTTATCCGCATTGGTTTCGCCGGTCACAATGGCCTGTCGTTCCGCGGAATCGGCGGCATTTTACTCAGGGCAGGCGTATTGAAATCGGGCCAGGGCTCCATGATTTCGGTGCGCGATTGGCTCAGAAGCCACCCCGAGCAAGCCGCCGAATATATGAATATGAATGCGCGCTATATTTTCTTCCGCCGTCTCGACCCGGCGCAAACCGAAGACGGCCCAATCGGCGCCTTCGGTGTCTCGCTTACACCCATGCGCTCAATTGCAGTTGATCCGAAGTTTATTCCCCTCGGCGTCCCTGTGTGGCTCGACACAAGCGATCCCGACGGTCTCCCTTTGCAGCGCCTCGTCTCGGCCCAGGATGTCGGTTCAGCCATCAAAGGCACCGTGCGCGGGGACTTCTTCTGGGGTCACGGCAGTGACGCTTTTTCCAAGGCCGGGCGTATGAAAAGTGATGGCCAGTACTTTGTTTTTGTTCCTAAATAACGAAATTATTGACGCATGCGTGCCACATCTATTTAGACTCAGGTAAGCATTGGTTGATACGCTTACTACACCAAGCAAATGGCAAGCAGATGTATGTGTCCACGGAAGCGCGGGTATAGGGTAAGAAATGACGGCAAAGCCCGGCGAAAAAAAACGTGATCGCGCACTTTATGCCCGTCTGGTCGAATCATATCAGGCGGACCGTGTCGGCATTTTTGTCGATTTCGATCGTCTCAACAATCCTCGCTCGCCGGTGTGGAACCCCTGGGAAAATATCACGCCTTTGTTGCTGATTCTTATCGGCTCTCTGACGCTCATGTTTTTTGTTCACCTCTTGCTGGGAACAGCAACGATGGTGCTTGGTGTCATATTTTATCTTTTTGTGATGCGCCCCTGGATTGCGCAGCGCGTTTATCGGCGGGCAATCGATGCCGCGACGGAAAATCTCCACAACTGGAATCTGTTGTGGAAAATGGGCGGTTTGGTTCTAACGCTCAATTACATGAACAAGACACGCTGCGTTGCGCCTGATGGTGACTGGCGAGCTTTTGTCACCCGCTATCTGCCGGAGATGGAACTTGAAGGGGTTGAATCCTACAACGCTTTTCAAGCCGTCCAACGTGGTGCGGACAGCGGGCCTGGAACCTCGCGCCTGCAAGACGTGAACATGTAGCCTCGCTAGTATTGGTCGCCAGATGAATTCCACGACCACTCCCATGGATACGACTAGATGCCAGTTTAAGATTCATGTCTAAATCTCGCCGTGATCTTAGTGCCGCCGACCAACATCTATGGCAGTATGTCACGCGCAACGTCAAAGCGTACCGGCCCGCCGCGCAGCCCATCGAAACACCTGTGGTGCCGGTTGTGCGCAAACCAAATCGACCGTCCCCAGTTAATACAACAAAACACGGAACCCCGGTTCGGCCTTCGGTTGCGCTGAGTAAGCCGAATCCGGTTACTGCCGGAGCGATGCCCAATATCGATCGGCGCACCGGGACTAAATTAAAACGCGGTCAGCTGCCGGTCGACGGACGAATAGATTTGCACGGACTGACTCTTGACCAAGCCCACGCCGGACTTACGGCCTTCCTCAAGGGCGCGTATAACCGTCAAGCCCGTTGCGTTCTTGTTGTGACCGGCAAGGGGCGGATGGGTGAGCGCACGGGGAAAATTCGCGGCGAACTCTCGCACTGGCTTAATCAGCCCGCGCTCCGTCCTTTGGTTCTTGCTTTTACGGAAGCGCAAATTCGCGATGGCGGCGCGGGGGCATTTTATGTGCTGCTGAAACGCAATCGATCCGAGGGTCTGCGATGACACCATTCGGCGCCAAACTTAGATCCTTGCGTAAACGGCGCGGCATTACGTTAAAAGCGTTTGCGGCCGCGTTGAATGTTTCCGCTGCCTATATTTCCGCCCTTGAACATGGCCGCCGCGGCCGGCCTGGCCCCGGCCTTGTGCTGGAAATTTGCGGGCACCTTGATTTGATTTGGGATGAAGCGGAAGAACTCAAGCGTCTTGCCGCGCTCTCGCAGCCAAAGGTAACGCTCGATACCGCAGGCCTCTCTCCGCAAGCTACCGAGATGGCCAACAGATTAAAACAGAGCCTTCCAAGACTCAGCGAAGCGCAAATCTCTGCAATTTTGAAAACGATTACCGCCGAATAACAAAGACGGCCTAGAGAATGAACTTGCTCAAGTCGCCCTTCTTCGCAAGGGTGCCCACCTGGGTTTGCACATAGTCTGCATCAATTTTGAATGTTTCACCGGACTTATCAGTTGCGCTGAAACTTATATCTTCCAGTAATTTTTCCAAAACAGTGTGCAGACGCCGGGCGCCAATATTCTCCACGCTGGTGTTAATTTCCGCGGCGAGATCGGCCACGGCATGTATAGCATCGTCGCCGAAGTCGAGAGTCACGGACTCTGTGGCCAGCAACGCTTTGTACTGTTTAATGAGGCTAACTTCGGTCTCCGTTAGAATACGCACGAAGTCATCGCGGGTCAGTGCCTGAAGCTCTACCCGGATAGGCAGCCGGCCCTGCAGCTCCGGCAAAAGGTCTGAGGGTTTGGCGAGATGAAAAGCGCCGGAGGCCACAAACAAGATGTGATCAGTTTTTACAGAGCCATGTTTTGTCGCAACGGTCGTGCCTTCAATAAGCGGCAACAAATCGCGCTGCACACCTTCACGACTGACGTCACCGCCGTGTGTGCTGTCGCTTCGGGTGATCTTGTCTACTTCGTCTAAAAAAACGATGCCATCGTTCTCCACAGACGAAATGGCTTCGCGCACAAGCGCATCTTGATTCACCAGCTTGTCCGATTCCTCGCGCACAAGCACTTCGTAAGAGTCCTCGACGGTCATCTTGCGTTCGCGGGTCCGGCCGCTGAACATGCCGCTGAACATCTCGCTCATATTGACCATGCCCATTTGCGCGCCGGGCATCCCCGGAATATCCATGGTCGGCATTCCCGCACCTGCGGGTTCTTGAACTTGAATCTCGATCTCGCGATCGTTGATGCTCCCCTCGCGCAGCATTTTTCGGAATTTCTGCCGCGTATCTTCCCCGGCGGTGTCGCCGACAAGTGCATCAAGCACGCGGTCCTCGGCGGCCAACTCGGCCTTAGCGGTAACTTCTTTTCTCATCCGCTCGCGGGTCATGGTCATCGCGATTTCGGTCAAGTCGCGGATGATGCTTTCCACATCGCGTCCGACATAGCCGACCTCGGTGAACTTCGTTGCTTCGACTTTCAAAAAGGGCGCGTTTGCCAGCTTGGCAAGCCGCCGTGCGATTTCGGTTTTACCGACGCCGGTCGGGCCGACCATAAGAATGTTTTTCGGGAGCACTTCCTCGCGCAGATTTTCCGGCAGCTGTTGCCGGCGCCACCGATTGCGAAGGGCAATGGCAACGGCGCGTTTAGCATCGTTTTGTCCGACGATGAACCGATCAAGTTCCGAAACGATTTCGCGGGGAGAAAAAGAACTCATAAGGACTCAATCACAATGTTTCTGTTGGTATAAATGCAAATATCGGCAGCGATCTCTACGGATCTTCGCGCAATGCTCTCGGCGTCCATGTCGTCGCGATCGATCAAGGCGCGTGCAGCGGCAAGAGCGAAGGCGCCCCCGGATCCGATACCGATCAGTCCGTCCTCCGGCTCCAAAACATCCCCTGTTCCAGACAGAACCAAGGAGACTTCTTTGTCGGCAACGGCCATCATGGCTTCAAGACGTCGTAGATAACGATCAGTACGCCAGTCCTTTGCAAGTTCCACGCAGGCGCGCGTCAACTGGCCGGGGTGTTTCTCCAGTTTGGCCTCCAGGCGTTCGAATAACGTAAATGCATCTGCCGTTGCGCCCGCAAATCCGGCTATCACTTTTCCGTCCGACAAACGGCGGACCTTGCGGGCATTTGATTTGATGACCTGATTCCCGAATGTCACCTGCCCGTCGCCGCCGATCACCACTGTTCCGCCTTTTCTAACTGCGAGAATAGTCGTGCCATGCCAGTTTGTAGGGTCGTCGTTAGCCATGAAAAACCATGCCTTATTTAAGTGTCGCCGAAGATGAAGTGTTTGCATTCATGTTTCAAGCTGCTCCCGGATCATATCAAGTTTTAGAACGACGGGCACATGATCAGAGGGCGGCGCCCAATTGCGAACATCGGATAAAACCTCTACCCCGCCGATTTTATCTTTCAGAGGTGTTGAGACCCATATGTGATCAAGTCGCCGTCCTTTATTTGCCGCCTTCCAATCGGCCGCCCGATAACTCCACCACGTGAATACGGGGTCGTCCTCGGGGACCACCTCACGCAAGGCGTCGATAAAATGTAAGGATCGCTTGAAGCGTTCCAAAGCAGCGATCTCAATAGGAGTATGCGTCACAATGCGTGCTAGCTTCGCATGATTCCAAACGTCCGACGGTAATGGCGCTACATTGAGGTCGCCCGCCACTACGACGTTGTCGCGAAATCCAAAGCCTCCGGCAAAGTAGTCTGCAATGGCATCAATGAACCGTAGTTTGTGAGCGAATTTAGGATTAACGGCGGCATCAGGGATGTCTCCGCCCGCAGGCACATAAACGCTATGAATTGTTAACGGTTCACTGTCGTTGATGGTGATAACAGCGCTGATATGGCGCGCATCCTCGCGTTCGCAATGGCCATGCCGCTCAATTTGGCCCAGCGGCCACCGCGATAGAATCGCAACGCCGTTGTATCCGCCGAATCCCGCCACGGCTTGATGTGGGTATCCAAATGCAGCAATTTCAGCCGCCGGAAAATCCGGCTCGGACGCTTTGGTTTCTTGAAGGCAAATAACGTCAACGCCGGTCTCGTTTGCGAGCCGTTCGATCTGATCAAGCCTCCGGCGCACGGAGTTTATATTCCAGCTGGCAATGGTCAGGGTGGGCGGCGTCAACATGACAGAGCCTTCCTGCGAGCATCCCAGTTCAACAGATTTTGAAAAGAAATCGCCCGATGTTGGGGGAAACATCGGGCGATTATTACCTCGCCAAGAGCGGTAGGGGAGACCGAGTCCTGGCGCGTCTGCGCCTTTGCAGCGCTGACGTCTCGTGCCTCTAATATGGGGTGTGTTTTTTCCTGCGCAAACCTGAACCGGCGCATAGCCGCCATGCATTTCGCGAAAGGCTTTTTAGAAATGGAAAACAAAACTATTTCAATGCGATGCGAGGAATTGGAAAGAGAGGCCGTTTTCACTTAGCGGCAAACACCAGCGTTGTGCACTGCGGTAGACCTCGGGAAATTTTCGCGGGCGGTCCTGGAGGAGTCTTTCCTGGCCTTGTGCGACATTCGCGTGCGCCATTGAAGCCGCAGGTTAGTCGCGCTCACCGCTGCGCCGCGTGTCGTAGCGAAACAGCGCGCTGTCCAGTTTCACGCCGCGTTTTGCCTCAAAGATCGTCACCGCGACTTCTTTGTTTTGAGCGTCAACGACCCGCCATTGACGCAACTCAAACGGAGCATCGCTAAAAACTAAAGTCAGCGTACCGGCTGCTGTGTCGTTGGCCATGGATGTCGTGATTTCGGTCGTGCCGGCACCAAGCTTAACGGCTCCAAGGCGAACGTCTGAATCACTGAAAGACAAATTTTCTTTCAGCAGCAAGCCCGCAGGGGTGTCGCCTAAATTGATATGGCTAGCGTCGTTCATTTCCGTATCGACATAGATAAGAAATGCGCCGTCGGCCACCATAAGCATCGGTGTCGGTGGATCGTAAACCAGACGCATCTTGCCGGGGCGGGCAATATACAAATCGCCTTCAAGCGTACTGCCGTCAGGGTTCACCTGCAGGAAGCGCGCCTGCATGGTCGTAATGGCGTTTAGATAGTTTTCTGCCTTTTCTACGGCAGCACTTTCAGCGCCGGTTAAGGCGTACGCCGGGCCTGCGATCGCCCAGACGAGCAAACCAAAACTCAACGACGCTGCGCGAAATATGCTTCTTTTCATGAGCGCAAACCTACACCGACACTATGGCAAGGTTAAGGCTATATCGGCGTTCTACATTACATCTCTTTGCCGCCGGGAAGCAGAACTTCTCGTTTGCCGACATGGTTTGCGCGGGAAATCATTCCCTGCTGCTCCATCTCCTCGATGATCCGCGCGGCGCGGTTATAACCGATCTGTAAATGGCGCTGAACGAAACTAGTCGATGCTTTGCGCTCACGGGCGACTAAGGCAACGGCTTGATCGAAGAGTCCGTCGGCACCTGTGGTATTACCGCCGGCCGCGCCGGAAAACCCGGGAACGTCGTCGAGGTCGGCTTCTTCGGTGACGGCTTCAACATAGTCGGGCTGCGATTGATCGCGCAGATGATTGGTAACTTCCTCGACCTCGCGGTCGGTTACGAACGGTCCGTGTACGCGGGTGATGCGTCCGCCCGCGGCCATGTACAGCATATCACCCTGACCGAGGAGTTGCTCGGCACCCTGTTCTCCAAGAATAGTTCGGCTATCGATTTTGGATGTAACCTGGAAGCTGATCCGGGTCGGGAAGTTGGCTTTAATCGTGCCGGTGATCACATCCACAGACGGACGCTGCGTGGCCATGATCACGTGAATGCCGGCGGCGCGCGCCATTTGTGCAAGGCGCTGTACGGCGGCTTCTACATCTTTGCCGGCGACCAGCATGAGGTCGGCCATCTCATCGATAATTACGACAATGTACGGCAAGGGCGTGAGGTCGAGCGCCTGCTCTTCATAAATGGGTTTACCCGTGCCGGGATCAAATCCGGTTTGCACGGTCCGTGTCAGGGTTTTGCCCTTCTTAGCCGCATCTCGAAGGCGTTGGTTGTAGCCGCTGATATTGCGGACCGACAATTGACTCATGGCGCGGTAGCGGTCTTCCATTTCGCGCACAACCCATTTCAACGCCATCACCGCTTTACCGGCTTCGGTCACGACCGGAGCCAGAAGATGGGGAATGCCGTCATAGACCGATAATTCAAGCATCTTGGGGTCGATCATGATCAACCGCACGTCATCGGGCGTATTGCGGTAAAGCAGCGACATGATCATCGTGTTGATCGCGACGGATTTGCCCGAGCCGGTGGTTCCTGCCACCAGCAGATGCGGCATACGTGCGAGGTCGGCAAAGATCGGCGCACCGCCGATGTCTTTGCCCAATGACATGATGAGTCGGCCTTCGGATTTTTCAAACTCGCTCGATGCCATCATTTCACGCAGGAAGACGGTCTCGCGTATAGCGTTGGGCAGCTCAATACCGATCACGCTGCGGCCGGGTACAACCGCAATGCGCACTGATACCGCGCTCATGGACCGGGCGATGTCATCGGCCAGGGAAACAACGCGAGCGGTTTTCGTGCCGGGGGCCGGCTCAAGTTCGTAGAGCGTGACGACCGGGCCGGGACGCACCTTCACGATCTTGCCTTTGATGCCGAAGTCCTCAAGCACGGCTTCAAGCATACGTGCGTTACTCTCTAGCGCTTCGCGGCTGACCGCGCAGGCGCTGCGGTCCGTGACCGGCATGGATAAAATCTCAAGCGGCGGCAGGTCGAAGCCCTTGTTTGTCGTCGGCAGTAAGCTGCCTTGGCGCGCATCAAGTTCGCGCTTCGATGGCTTTGCCGACTTGCGTTCGGTCACAACGGCGATTGTATCTTTGGCTTTAGGAGCAGGCGCAGGCGGAACGTCGAATGTAATTTCATCGACAGTATCGTCCGCTTCATTCTCACCCTCGGCGCTGTCAATTATGGGCGTGCGCTTTGCAGGCGTACGCGCCGGTGCGTTGTCCGCAGCTACACTGCGGCTATGAACATAGTCGCGCCACATGTCGAGCGGCACTTCGACAGCTTTTGTCAGTCCGGCGCCGCAGGCGTGGCCGACGCGTACAAGGGTTGCACCGGCTGTCGCGGGCTTGACTGTCATGGCCCAAAGAGCAGCGGAAAGACCTAGTCCTGCACCTAGAATCGCGACAACAACTTCAAGAGTGGTGCGCACGGGATCAAGGCCGATGAACGGCCCATTGTGATAGATGATAAGGTCCGCCAGTACATGGCCTGCTGATCCGCCGAAACCAGCGACGACTGGCCAGGCCGTGGCGGCCGGAATAACTTCAAGTGTCATGGTCAGCGCCAGCATGCCGGCAATGGCGGTGACGGTGCGTAGCCAAAGCCAGCCAATCGATTCCGCGCGCATCAACCGCACCGCCCATGCAGCGACTGTCAAAATCAAAACGACAATGGCAAGGCCCACGGTTTGGAGGGCTGCATCGGCGAAAACGGCGCCTGGAATGCCAAGCGCGTTCTGCGGAGATGCGCCCGAGGCGGTATTTAGCGACGGATCGGCGGGCACGTAGCTGACCAACGCGGCAACGGCGCCGACGCACACGAGCATCACCGCGCTGCCAGCGGCGAACAGGGCGCTGCGTCTTAGCATGTCGGCCCATGCAGGCGGCAAAAAGGGAACGTTCTTGGCGCGGGCGGCGGTGTTCATGATGTCGGATCCTTGATTTCAAGCATGGATTTCAAGCATGGATTTCAGACTGATTTACTGACATGACGCGGATAGGGTTTCAGCAAGCCGGGTTAGGGCGGCAGACGTGCGTTGTTGGTCGTGAACAAGCGCGACGCGGATGTACGAAGCCCCAGGATTTGTGTCTCCCGGGCCGGTTTCGCGGGCCAAATAAGCGCCAGGAAGCACCTTTACCGCGGCGGATTGCCATAGGTTTTGCGCGGCCTTTTCGCCATCTCCGACGTCTAGCCACAGGAAAAAACCGCCTTCCGGACGGTAAAAGCCGAACTTTTCCTGCAAAATGCGCTCAGCATCACCGGTTTTTGCGCGGTAAAGGCGCCGATTTGCATCTACGTGGGCTTCATCCGCCCAAAGGGCTGTCGCTGCGGCCATAACGGGGAGGGGCTGAACCGCTCCGCCGTGGGCGCGCAGCTTTGAAAACTTAGCAATGAGGTCGGCATCACCGGCCACGAACCCGGCGCGCAGACCCGGCACGCTGGAGCGCTTAGACAGAGAGTTGAAAACGAGAACGTTGGCGAGGCCCTCGCCGAGCTCGGCGCAAGCCTGCAGAGCGCCCGGCGGCGGCGCCTCGTCATAAATCTCCGAGTAGCATTCGTCCGAGATCAGGACGAAGTCGTGCTCGCGGGCAAGGCGGATCATGGTCTTTAACTGGTCGAGATTCGCGACCGTGCCTTGCGGATTGGCGGGCGTACATAAATAGGCCATGGCGGTCCGCGCCAGATCGGTTTCGGAAACCGCGGCGTAGTCCGGCAAAAATCCGGTGTCTTTAACGGCGGGCACAAGGATGGGCTCGGCGCCGCTCATCACGGCGGCCCCCACATAGACCTGATAAAACGGGTTGGGCATCAAGACAGCGGGCGTTCCGCCATTTTTGCGGGGCGGGATGCAAAGTTGCGCGGCCATAAACAGGCCCTCGCGGGTTCCGGCCAGGGGCAGCACGTTTAAATCTGGGTCGAGGAATTCGCCGGGTAGTCCAAATCTCTGGGTACACCAGGCCGCGACCGTATTGCGGTACTCGGGCGTACCGGCGGTCGGCGGGTATTTGCCCCATCCATCCGCGTTGGCGGCCAGGGTCTCGGCAAGTAAGGCGGGTGCTGGGTGCTGCGGCTCACCGATCGACATTACGATGGGAGCGGTGCCGCGCGGAGGCTCAATCCCGACCAGTAAACTGGCAAGGCGCTGGAACGGGTAGTCCGTCAGCCCATCCAAACGGGTATTGTACATCAGGTTTTGTCCGCGAAATTCTGAACCCCGATGCAGCCCCGCACCGGATAATTCAATCCTCGGCGACCATGGTATACAAAGAGTAAATGAAAGGCAAAAAATGCCTTATTTTCAGATATATCGTAGATAAACCTGAGTCATTACTTAATCCCGCATCTATACACACATAACCCGTTGATTAATATGTGTATAATGGTGTTTTCCACATGATTATACAGAAGGCTAAGCCAGCAGATCCCTCAGGACTGCATTAAGGGCGAGGCGGCCCTTGGCGGCGGCGGCGAGGGCCGCCGGGGTCTCGGTTATGTAGCCGTCTGCGATCAGGCGCCGGACGGCGGCGAGGTCGATCACCTCGGTCAACGGCTGCCCCGCGAGCCGGGCGAAGCGGTCTTTATCCAGGCCTTCGGTCAGGCGCAGACCCATCATCACCAGCTCTTCGGCGCGTTCGTGGGCGGCCAGAGTGTCTTCCTCCTGGGTGCCGTGCCCTGCCGCGGCCACGCGCTTTAGCCACAAAGCGGGGGCCTTAACTTGACGAATCGCACGGGTCGAACCGTCCATCGTTAGGCGTCCGTGGGCGCCGGGGCCGATGCCCGCGTAATCGCCGCCGCGCCAGTAGGTAAGATTGTGACGGCAGGCCGCCTCGCTCTTGGCATGGTTGGAAATCTCATAGGCGGGATAGCCCGCGTTTTCACACAGCTCTTGGGTGATGTCGTAAAGAGCGGCGGCCTCGTCTTCATCCGGCAATGTGAATTCGCCGCGCGCATGCGCATCGAACATCGTCGTGCCGGGCTCCATGGTCAGCTGGTACAGCGAAAGATGCCCAAGGCCTTCGTTGGTTGTCTCGCGCAAAGCCTCTGATAATTCTGCTCGCCATGCTTTTGCGGTTTGTCCGGGGCGTGCGTAGATTAAATCGAAGGAAGCTTGATCAAAAATTTTTGCCGCTATGCGCCACGCCGTGCGTGCATCATCAACAGTATGTCGCCGTCCGAGAAATTTGAGGTCGGTGTCGCTCAGCGCCTGTACGCCCATGGACAATCGCGCAACGCCCGCATCATGAATGTCCGCGAACCTCTTTGCATCGACGGTGCCGGGGTTGGCCTCGAGCGTAATTTCAATATCGTTTGCCGGCGTCCAATGACGGCGCGCGGCATCAATAACGGCTGCAACCGTGTCGGGTTCCATCAAAGACGGCGTGCCGCCGCCGAAAAAAATGCTCGTCAGCCTGCGCCCCGGCGTGCGTGCTGCAAAGTACTCAAGTTCCATAAGTAACGCATCGCGCCAGCGCGCGTGATCAACATCATCGCTGACGTGCGAGTTGAAATCGCAATAGGGGCACTTGGAAATACAAAACGGCCAATGGACATAAAGGCCGAAGCCTTCATCGCCTTGAACGCGCTCTATCATTTAAAACAGGCCGCGACCAGTTGATGAAACGCATCTGCACGGTGGCTTATGGCATGCTTGGCCGCCGGTTCCATCTCGGCAAAGGTGATCGTATGTCCATCGGCAACGAAGATGGGGTCGTAGCCAAACCCCTTCGCGCCCCGGGGCGGGAAGCGAAGCGTGCCGGCAACCGTACCCTCAAAAATTTCGCAGTGTCCGTCGGGCCAAGCCAGCGCAAGGGCGCAGACAAAGCGGGCGCGGCGGCTTTCGGTCTGGCCGAGTTCTTTTTCAATTCGGCTCATTGCCGCTGTAAAATCTTTTTCCGGCCCGGCCCACCGGGCGGAGTAAATGCCGGGCGCGCCGTCGAGGGCCTCGACACTTAGACCAGAATCATCGGCTAGCGCCGGCAAGTTTGCGTTTATTGCGGCTGCAAGCGCTTTTAATTTTGCATTGGCGATGAAGCTATCGCCGGTCTCTTCAGGTTCGGGCAAATTTAATTCTGCAGCAGAGACAACGTCGGCGCTGAACGGCGCAAGCAGTTCACGAATTTCACGAACCTTGCCGGTATTGTGACTGGCAACGATCAGTTTGCCGCCGTCAAAACTGCGCGCCATGGAAATTAAAGCCCAGCCTTGGCGAGCGCTTCGGTCTGGAGCGCGGTTAAATCGGCAATGCCTTTTTTGGCAAGGTTCATCAACGCATGAAACTCTTCCTCGGCAAACGGATAGTCTTCGGCGGTGCCCTGAATCTCGACAATCTTTGCCGAACCCGTCAGCACAAAATTCGCGTCCGCCTGCGCGGTCGAGTCTTCGGCGTAATCAAGATCAAGCACCGGCGTGCCGCGAAATAACCCGCAGCTTATGGCGGCGACGGAATCTTGCAGCGGAATTTTGCTTATCGCGCCAAGCCGTTTCATGGCGGCGAAGGCCTGATACAACGCGAGGTATCCGCCGGTGACGCTGGCTGTACGTGTGCCGCCGTCGGCTTGGAGAACGTCGCAGTCAACGCGCACCTGAATTTCTCCAAATCCTTTAAGATCGGTGACCGCGCGCAACGCCCGGCCGATCAGCCGCTGGATTTCCTGGGTGCGGCCCGATTGTCCGCCCTTTGCCGCTTCGCGGGCCATGCGGGTATTGGTTGCCCGCGGTAACATGCCGTACTCGGCGGTGACCCAGCCCTTACCGCCGCCGCGAAGCCACGAAGGTACGTTTTCTTCGACGCTGGCCATACACAGCACGTGGGTGTCGCCGAACTTCACCAGGCACGAACCTTCGGCGTGTTTGTTTACTCCCAGCTCGAAACTGACGGATCGAAGAGCGTCGGGAGTACGGCCCGAGGGACGGTCAGCGGGGCGGGATGCGGTGGCGGTCATAAATTTCGGTCCTGAATCTGGCCCAGCGAGCCGGGGTATGAAGATAGGCGCATCCTCTAACACCCCGCGCGAGGTGGGTCAAAGCGTAGGAATTCCGCGCTTTGCGGGTAATTCACTTCAGGTTCGGCTCATTGACGAGGGGTGCAGCCCGTCTTACATAGCAGGCACGTTCTCACCCCACACTTGAAAGGCGTCATGGCCGATTCAGACACCCATAGTGTCGTCGCCCTCAACGACCGGTCCCGGGAAATTTTCCGGCACATTGTTGATGCGTATGTCGAGACGGGCGAGCCTATCGGCTCGCGCACCATCGCGCGCAAATTGGGCGGCTCATTGTCTCCGGCCACCATCCGCAACGTGATGGCGGATTTGGAGTACGCGGGCCTTCTTTTCGCGCCGCATACCTCGGCGGGGCGCCTGCCGACGGAGGCCGGTCTACATATGTTCGTGAGCGGGCTTCTACAGTCCGGCGGGCTGGATGCCGAGGAACGCAAGGCCATCGATGCGCATTGCCGGGCTGCGGGTCGCTCGCCCGACGAAGTTCTAGGCCAGGCCACCGGTATGCTTGCAGGTCTCGCGCAATGTGCGGGCATGGTACTGGCACCGAAAATCGAAGCACCGCTAAAGCACATCGAGTTTGTAAATCTCAAACCGGGCCGCGCCCTCGTGGTCATGGTCAACGAGAACGGCGTGGTGGAAAACCGCATCATAGAAGTGCCGAATGACTTACCCGCCTCGGCCCTGGTGGAAGCGGGTAACTTTCTCGCCGCGCGGCTTGCGGGCAAAACCCTCGCCGAGGCGCGCAAGGACATTTTAGACGATCTTGAATCGCGGCGCGCGCAACTGGACGCCCTCTCGGCTAAGGTTGTGAAGGACGGCCTTGCGGTCTGGAGCGGCGACACCGACGCAGAGCGCTATGGCTCGCTGATCATCAAAGGCCAGTCCAATCTGTTGAACAACGTCACAGCGCTAGAGGACTTAGAGCGCATCCGCCAATTGTTTTCAGCGCTGGAGGCGCGCGAGGAAATGGTGCGCGTCCTGGATCTTGTCGGAACCGGCGACGGCGTTCAGATTTTTATCGGCGCGCAGAACGAGTTGTTCGGGCTTGCCGGTTGTTCGATGGTTGTCGCCCCATTTCAAAATGCCCGTGAACAAATCGTCGGCGCGATCGGCGTCATCGGCCCGACACGTCTTAACTATGCACGCATCATTCCTATGGTGGACTACACCTCGAAACTTGTCGGACGGATGCTTGAACAATAAGGTCCGCCCAGCACAAACTTTACGCACAACAACGGATAGCAACTTTAGATCATGACCAATCAAAATCCCGGCCAAAACCCCAATCAACCTCAAGGCGCCAAGCCTGACCAAGATCCCGCTGTTTCTTCGAACCAGGGTGCTGAGCCGCCGTTCGCGCCCGAAGACGCTGACGCATCCGCGCCGCCGCAAGACGCTGCGGGGGACGAGGATCTCGGCGCACGGATTCAAGAGCTGACGGCCTTGGTCGATATTCTGAAAAACGAGCGCCTTATGGCGCTCGCGGAAGCCGAGAATGCCGGTAAGCGCGCCGACAAACGAATTGCCGACAACGCCAAGTACGCCGTTTCAAACGTCTGTAAATCCTTGCTGCAAGTTGCCGACAATCTTGGACGCGCATTGATGGCTGCGCCGCCGGAAGCGCGCGAACAAAACGAGATGCTGAAGAATCTCGCGATGGGCGTGGATCTTACGGCGAAAGAACTGACGACGGTTTTAGAAAGTCAGGGTGTTCGCCGTATTGAGTCTCTCAATCAGGCATTCGATGCAAATCTGCATAACGCGGTTCAAGAAGTTGAAGACACCACAGTGCCGGCCAGCACGGTCATCCAGGTTTTGCAGGACGGGTACGTCATTCATGATCGGCTCTTGCGTCCGGCGATGGTTGTGGTTTCTCGCGGCGGTCCGAAACGTGCTGCGGCTCCGGCGGGCAGCGCTCCGGCAGCGGATGGCGAGGGAGTCGACACGACGGCGTGATTTTGGCCTGCGCACATCTCGCGCACATTTGAATAAAGTGATCACTGCGCCATGGCAAAAAAGGCAAAGCAGTATCGTTGCAGATGGAGCGGCGATGATACGCTGATGATCGCGTATCACGACGAAGAATGGGGCGTGCCGGTTCATGATGACCGGACGTTGTTTGAGTTTCTCATTCTTGAAGGCGCGCAGGCGGGGTTGTCGTGGAAGACAATTCTTCACAAGCGGGAAAATTACCGCGCCGCGTTCAGCGGATTTGATGCAAAGAAAATTGCCCGCTACGGCGCCGCCGACGTAAAGCGGCTTCTTGCGAACGCTGGAATCGTCAGAAACCGACTTAAGGTGGCAGCCGCGATCAGCAACGCCAAGGCGTTTCTTGACGTGCAAAAAGAGTTCGGATCATTTGACGCTTACGTCTGGGGTTTTGTCGGCGGCACGCCTTTGAACGGCAAGATCAAGACCATGAAGGACGTGCCTGCGAAAACCGAGGTCTCTGACGCGATGAGCAAAGACCTAAAAAAACGCGGGTTCAAGTTTGTCGGCTCGACGATATGTTACGCCTTTATGCAGGCCGTCGGGATGGTCAACGATCATGAAGCGAAGTGTTTTCGCCACAAACCGTTGATTTAAAGGCTGAGGGGGCGCCGGCGGATTCGTGCGCCGGCTTTTCTTTTCGATCATCAGTCTCTTATCTATCAGTTGCTTGTGGCGTATGTTGGCCCTGTGCGAAAAATGATGCGGTTTAAAATCGAACGAGTCTGTGATTCGGCCAGGAGGAGTGCGCGATGACAAAAGCAAGAACGTATGGAGCAGGTGTCTTTGGTCTTGTTGTCGCGGCGGTCGCGGGGGTGAGTTTTGCCCCGATCGTTTCCGCGCAGTCTTCCGATCAGACGCCGGGAACGCGCATTACGATTGATCTCGCCAATCTCGCCAAGCCCTATGCGACGCCCGCCAAGGCATCTGCATCGAAGACCATCGATAAACCGCAGCACGCAGCCATAACCGTGCCGGAGGGTTTTACCGCAACGTTGTTTGCCGGCGGGTTAGAGCATGCGCGCAACATGAAAGTTGCGGCGAACGGCGATGTTCTGCTCGCTGAATCAAGCGCGGGGAAAATTACGCTGTTGCGCGACAGTGACGGTGACGGCACAGCCGAGACGATCGCCACTTTTGCCGATGGATTCACACGGCCCTACGGCCTCGATATTTCCGGCGGTGCGCTTTACATCGGCGACCAGGATGGCGTGTGGCGCGTTCCGTACAAACCGGGCGACACGAAGGCCCAGACAAAGGCCGAGCGCATAACGCCGGCCGGGGCATTCGGACGGCCGAGTGGACATTGGACGCGCAATCTTGCTGTCAGTCCGGACGGATCAAAAATTTACGTGGCGATTGGCTCAGCCGGAAACATAGAAGTTGAGGACGATCCGCGTGCGACGATCCAGGTGTTCAACATCGACGGGTCGGGCCAGGAGACGTTTGCGCGCGGTTTGCGCAATCCGGTCGGGCTCGATTTCTATCCGGGCACGAGCGATCTTTACACCGTGGTCAACGAGCGCGACGGGCTCGGCGATGAGCTGGTGCCCGACTATCTGACCAAGGTGCGTGAAGGCGGTTTTTACGGCTGGCCGTATAGCTACATGGGTTCTCACCCGCAGCCCGGCTTTGCCGATAAGCGCCCTGATCTGGTGGCGACCGCGATCGTGCCTGATGTGCCGTTTCGCTCGCATTCGGCACCGCTTGGCATGACGTTCTACACGGCCGATCAGTTTCCGGCGGCCTACAACGGCGGCGCTTTCGTTGCCCTGCACGGATCGTGGAATGCCGCCGAGCCGCGCGCATATAACGTTGTTTATGCCCCGTTTGAAAACGGTGCGCCGACCGGCAGCTACATTGTTTTCGCCAGCGGCTTTTGGTCGGGCGGCGATAGCCGCGCAGAAGTATGGGGACGCCCCGCCGATGTTGCAGTGGCGCGGGACGGCAGTCTTCTCATTGCCGATGATGTGTCCTCGTCCGTATGGCGCGTGAGTTATACCGGCAAATAATTTTTACACACTGACTGCGCGTCATGCGGGGAAACCATGAGCGAGGTGCGTCTGCTTACAGCCGAGGATGCTCCGGCCCTGGAAGCTTTTTTGGCGGCCCATTGGACGTCGTCGATGTTTCTGCGGTCGAATGCTCGCCAAACACCGATCGGGGCATCGGGGCGTTTTGCCGGACAGTATGCGGCGAAATTTGAAGGCTCACGCATCACGGATGTCGCCGCTCACTACACGTCGTTTGGCAACATTATTCTTCAGGCGCCCACGGATGTCGCCGCGGTTGCGAAAGCCTGCATTCTACAGACGGTGCCTATCAATGGCGTGCTTGGGCCGTGGGATCAGGTGGAAACCGCCGTGGAGGATCTCGGGCTACGCGCGCGCCGTGCGATGCTGGATAAGCCCGAAATTCTCTACGCATTGAATCTCGAAGATCTTCAAACCCCGGCCATCCTCGCGGAAGGCACGGCGCGATGCAGGCCGGCTGTGCCGGGTGATGCTGAGGGGCTGGCCAAATGGCGCGCCGACTACTGTGTCGAAGCTCTGTCTTCGCCCGACACTGCAGAAACCGTTCAGGCTGCCCGCAATGAAATTTCCTACGGGATAGAGTGCGGAACAGTTTTTATTTTGGAGTCGGACCGTCCCCTGGCGATGGCTTCGTACAATGCCCAGATTCCGGATGTTGTTCAGATCGGCGGCGTTTGGACACCGCCGGATCTGAGGGGCCGGGGCTATGGCCGCGCGGTAACGGCTGGGGCACTGATTGCGGCGCGCAATGCCGGTACCCACAAAGCGGTCCTGTTTACACCGACAACCAACCAAGCCGCACAGCGGGCCTATGAATCTATTGGATTCGAGGCTGTAGGCCGTTACGGGGCCCAACTGTACGCTGCATAAGAGCGGACCTGAATGCGTCCCGATAAGGTCTCCTGTAGATCTGTTTCAGATGCCATTGGTCCTAATTCACATGGCTAACCTATAGGGCCTTTCTGAACGTCAGACTGTAGCGTCCGGCAATGTCCGAGATCGGACTTGTGCCTGGGTAAATCTTGCGGACGCC
>JAUIGX010000275.1 GCA_030432435.1 Alphaproteobacteria bacterium | reverse complement strand
TTCATTGCCGATCGCCGCGCAGCGTCAGAGGCTGATGCGCGGCGCCTGCTTTACGTGGCGCTGACCCGAGGGCGAGATCGACTGATCCTGGAGTGGCCGGATTTTGCGCTGAAGAAGCTCGGCGAAAGTGATGGGCCCGCGAGCCACGCTGAAATGCTGGTGCTGGAGGCTGAGATGCAGCCGGAGTCCGGCAGCCTGAAGGTTGGTGGCGCCAGTTTCCCGGCGCGCATCTTGATGTGCGGTGCCGAGGCCCCAGGCGTGTTAGAAGGTTCTGGCATAGAAAACGTATCAGAGAGATTGGCTTTTGGTGAGCTTCGGTCCATTCAGGAGACCTCTCAAACCGCGTGGCGTGTACGGCCCTCATTGATCGTGCAGGAACCGCTGCCTGAGGTGCAGACGCGCATTGTGCAGTTGGACGTATCGCAAGAGGCCGCAGCGCTCGCGGCGACTGCCGCTGAACGAGGTACGGCACTGCACAAGGCGATGCGTGTGCTGCTGTTACGCCCGGACTTGCGTCCGCGTCTCTCCGCAGCCACGGGTTTTGAAGAGTCCACCTTGGACATGCTGCAACCGCAGGCTGACAGCCTTAAAAATTGGCTGATGGCCGAAGGCTATACGCGGATTGAGTGTGAGGTCCCCATTCAGAGGCGCGAAGCCTCCGGCGCCGAATTCAACGGTATTATCGACCTTCTGGCGACGGGCGACGGCAAGCGACTGATTGTTGATCACAAGAGCGGTTCTGGAAGCTTTGCCGACTACTACGCGCAGCTTGATGCTTATCGAGGCCTTCTCGCGGAACCGAGTCAGACACTGAAACCTGAAGTGGCGATTCACTGGATCGACATGGCCGAGTTGGAAATTCTCGTCGATCACGAAGCACAATGAATAGAGGAGCGAACCATCGGCTGGCGCCTGGTTGCACAACTAGCGCTGTGGATCGCTTTCGCAAAATAAGGAGTGAAGCGTTGTGAGCATCATAGATATTATTCCCGACATCCATGGTCAGGCCGAGAAGCTGCGCGTTGCTCTCAAGAACCTTGGCTGGCGCAGGAACGGAACGACTTGGCTTCATGCCGAACCCAATCGTCAGATTGTTTTCCTGGGTGACTTTATCGACCGTGGTCCTGAAAATGCTGCCGTCATCCGGATTGTACGTGAATTAATGGATGCGGGGCGTGCCCAGGCGATCATGGGCAACCATGAGCTTAACGCGCTTCATTTCCATACTGCTGACCCTGAGACAGGAGACCCACTACGGCCGCATCACGACGATAACCTCGCCCAGCATGCAAGTTTTCTGAACGAGTTCCCTGTGGGGGCATCCCAGACCCAAGATGTGCTAGACTGGATGCGTGGACTGCCCCTGTTTATTGAGACGGAAGAGTTTCGCGCTGTTCACGCGGCGTGGATTCAGCCTGCAATCGATGACCTCATACAGCATACTGGCACTGGTGTCTTGACGCCGGAACAACTGATCTGGGCGGGCCGTAAAGACGATCTGTTCTACGGCCTTGTTGAAGCGATCGCAAAGGGGCCAGAGGCGCGTTTGCCTCATCCGTATTACTTCAAGGATAAAAACGGAAAAAATCGGCATCATATAAGAGTGAAATGGTGGAATGGTGATGCGAAAAGCTGGCGCCAAATCGCGATGTCGGTGCCGGATGTCAATCAGCTTCCAGATGATCCTTTGCCCGACAATGTTTTTGCAACCATCTATCCTGCAGGGGATAAGCCGGTGTTTTTCGGGCATTACTGGATGTCCGGTGAGCCGGAGTTGCAGAGCGCGAATGCTCTCTGTCTCGACTATTCAGCTGGAACCGATGGTCCCCTCGTGACCTATTCTTATGTTGCTGGTTCGCGAGAGCTTATTTTGGAGCATGCGTTGCTTCACTGGGGTATCAATTGAAAATAGGGTTTTCGTTTCGGGGCAATCATTTTGATGCATTTCAATCTATGGCTCTGCCCGGTGTTTGGAAAGATCGGAACGCATCTTCTTGGGTTAAAAGTGTGGGTGTCGACGATTTGGGTGAAAAGGCGAGTTCACGACCTTTATCCCGATCAATTCTTAAACAGCTGAGCGTTTCTGGGGACGCTTCAGATCGTGATGTTCTTTGGTCGATCCTCGCGTGGGGTGGGATGAGGCGGGATGCAGCGCGCCGCCTCGCAAAACATGAAGTTTTATGGACTGAAATCGTTGGAAAACTACGAGGAGACGGCTTGGATCGACGGGCAAGTTATCGTCTCTGTCAAGATGCAATAAAAGGTGTGGGATCTTCTGGAATTGGTCCGGCTTATTTTACCAAGCTCATCTTTTTCGCAAATCCGGCACATGACGGATATATTATGGACCAATGGACTTCGCGGTCGATAAATTTGTTAATTGACGGACCGCCTGTCGTCAAAATGCGGGTCAAAAATCATGTTGACCCCCGCAATAGCGAGGCTGTATATGAAAATTTCTGCTGTGCGGTGGAGGCGTTAACGCAGGCTCTGCATAAAGTTAGCCCGGAAGAAACCGAATTATGCCTGTTTTCGAAGGGCGGACGAAACCCTCATCCTTGGCGGCGCTACCTGCTACAAAATGGAGGTTAATTGTTTTGGCGGGGTTGCCTCGACAGGTTGAGCTGGGCGATAGCTGTTAAATCTGTCATTGCCTCGCGCAAAGCTTCTGGTTCCAGTATTTCGACATTTTTACCCCACCGGAACAGATGCCAGCACATTTCGCGCAGCCCACCTGCGCGGAATGACACAGTCAAGCTTCCGTCGCACTCGTCAGTCATGACCTGTGCCGGATGGAACATATAGAGGCGAGCGTCTGCTGCCGCTTCGGGGGTGAAGCGCCAAACGATATCGTAGATATCTTCCTGCCAGATCCCGAACGATCTCTGCATCCAGGCGCCCAGATCGAAGTCTTCTGGGCGCTCAAAGATGTCCTCAGTCAGTTCGATCCGCTCAAAGCCGGCTAGGGCAAAAAGGCGTACGTCTTGCGCATAGTCGCTGAACGCCACGAGGTATTGCCGACCCTCGCCGAGCAGCATTGCTAGCGGGCCGAGGCGCGCGTTGCGGCTTAGAAGGCCGCTAGCGCGCGCACGGTGATCGACATTGATCCAGGCACCAGCAAGGATCGCTTCGCGGAGCGTATTCAGCGTTTCATTTGGAATGCGCTCGCGTGGACCTGGGCGAAGGGCGACGCCATCTGCTTCCAGCAGCGCTGCTATGTCGGGCTCAAGCCGCGCTCGTTTCGGCCCCGGCAGGCGCGCACGAAGACGATCGGAGAGCGCATCTAGGTGATCCGCAGTGACGAGATCCCCGGACT
>JAUIGX010000041.1 GCA_030432435.1 Alphaproteobacteria bacterium | reverse complement strand
TCTTGCAAACTGTTCGCAACCACATGGATTACAAGCCCTTCCCGTTGCACTTTGCCCTGAACACCCATCAGGCGGCTGCCCAGAACAACGCGGCGATACTGTTCGAATGTGCGCGGCCAGATAACGATGTTGGCCACGCCGGTTTCATCCTCCAGTGTGGCAAATATTACGCCGGAAGCGGTGCTGGGTCTTTGTCGGACTAAAATAAGTCCGGCGATTTTTATTTGTGCGCCGTCAGGGGTTTCAGAAAGTTGCTTGTTGGTGACGATGCGCTCGGCTGAAAGGCGGGAACGTAACAGGGCGAGAGGGTGACTCTTCACCGATAGACCGAGGTGGGTGTAGTCCTCGACAACGTGTTCTCCGAGTTTCATCATTGGCAAGTATACGTGTGGTTCGTGGGATAGGTTGTTTTTTGCGGCTTTGAACAAAGGCAGTGGGGATACATCGAGGCCGCGCACATGCCACAAGGCGCTGCGCCGAGATAAGCCGAGGGACGTATAGGCATCACCTTTAGCCAGAACTTCGAGTGTCGATAATCGCAAACCGCTTCGTTGCCAAAGGTCGGATATGCTGGCGTACCCAGTGTGCCGGTGAAAGATTAGGGTCTCGGCTTCGGCTCGGGCGCAGCCCTTGATTTGCCGAAATCCGAGGCGCAGGGCAAAGCCGGTTGCGTTCGGCTCTAAGGTGCAGTCCCAATAGCTGTGATTTATGTCTACGGGCCGTACGTCTACGCCGTGGTTCTGCGCATCTCGGACTAACTGAGCAGATGCATAAAATCCCATGGGTTGGCTGTTAAGAATAGCGCAGGCAAAAATATCGGGATGAAAACATTTCATCCATGCCGAGGCATAAACCAGAAGTGCGAAACTGGCGGCATGACTTTCCGGAAATCCGTAGTCCCCGAACCCTTTGATTTGCTCGAAGCAGCGCTCGGCGAAATCTTTTTCGTAGCCGCGCGCCGTCATGCCGTCGATGAATTTGTGTTCGAAGGTGTGAATGGTGCCGTTGCGCTTGAAGGTGGCCATGGCGCGGCGCAGCCGGTCGGCCTCTGCGCCCGTGAAGCCGGCTGCTACAATAGCGATGCGCATGGCTTGTTCCTGAAACAATGGAATCCCGCAAGTTTTTCCGAGCACATCCTCCAACTCTTTCGATGGGAAGGTAACGGGCTCTTCGCCATTGCGACGCCGCAGATATGGATGGACCATATTGCCCTGAATAGGTCCGGGGCGGACGATGGCGACCTCAATAACTAAATCGTAGAACGTGCGCGGCTTAAGCCGCGGCAGCATGGTCATTTGCGCGCGACTTTCGACTTGAAACACGCCGACGGAATCGGCTTGGCACAGCATGTCGTAAACCGCCGGGTCTTCCGGCGGGAGGGTCGCCATATTTGTATCTATATTTTTGTATGCGCGCAGCAGGTCGAACCCTTTGCGCAGGCAGGTCAGCATGCCCAGCGCAAGCACGTCTATTTTCAAAATACCCAGGGTGTCGAGATCGTCTTTATCCCATTCAATGACGGTCCGGTCTTCCATAGCCGCGTTTTCAATGGGCACCATCTCGTGGAGCGGGCCATGGGTGATGATAAAGCCACCCACATGCTGTGAAAGATGACGGGGAAACCCTTTCAGCTCCTGCGCCAGGTCAACCGCCATGCGTAAGCGATCATCGGCCGGATCAAGACCTGCCTCTCGCAGCGAGCGTTCGTTCACGCCGTCGTTGCCCCAGCCCCAGACGGTGCGGGCGATCACGCCGACGGTGTCTTGAGATAGCCCAAGCGTTTTACCCACATCGCGAATGGCGCTGCGTGAACGGTAGGTTATGACGGTGGCGGCCAGG
Source organism: Alphaproteobacteria bacterium (assembly GCA_030432435.1). GTDB lineage: Bacteria > Pseudomonadota > Alphaproteobacteria > Rhodospirillales > Rhodospirillaceae > UBA11612. The sequence goes on along the minus strand of JAUIGX010000041.1, from coordinate 16,452 downwards.
CCCGCTCGGTCGCGGCCATACTTATTATATATGTACTGGATGACCTCCTCGCGCCGTTCATGTTCGAAGTCCACGTCAATGTCTGGCGGCTCGTTACGCTCGGCCGAGACAAACCGCTCGAACAAAAGATTATGATGGCGAGGGTCAACGGCGGTTATGCGCAGGCAGTAACACACTGCCGAGTTGGCGGCAGACCCGCGGCCCTGACATAGGATGTGATTTTCTTCGGCGAAGCGAACGATGTCGTACACCGTCAGGAAGTAAGGCGCGTATTTAAGTTTTGCGATCAGCGCGAGTTCTTTTTGCAGCAGGTGCCGCACTTCATCTGGAAACTCTTTGCCATAGCGCTTTCTCGCGCCCAGCCATGTGAGCCGCTCTAACTCTTCTTGAGCGGTGCATCCCTGGGGCACGGGCTCTACCGGATATTGATAACGCAGTTCATCCAAAGAAAAATTGCAGCGCCCTGCAAGATGAAGTGTGTTGTGAACGGCGTCTGGCCTGTCGCGGAACAGTCGTGCCATTTCGCCGGGATCTTTCAAGTGGCGCTCAGCATTAGCCAGTAAACGCCGTCCGGCGGTGTCGATGGTGCAGCCAGCACGGATACAAGTGAGGACGTCTTGCAGTATCCGTCGCTGAGGTGTGTGATACAGCACATCATTGGTGGCGATGAGCGGCGTGCAGAATGTATCGGCGAGATCACCGGCGCGCTTGATGCGCTCCCGATCATCGCCGCGATAGAGGTGGTGTACGGCAAGCCAGGCAGATTTTTTAAAATGCTGCTTTAGACGTTGAAGATGCGCCGTGAAAGTAGCGTCAATCTGCAGCGGGGTGAGTGCGATAATCTCACATTCATGGCCATGCTCTGCTAAGTCCTCGAAATGAAGTATGCACTGGCCTTTTTCCGCTCGGCGCTTACCCAGGGTTAACAAGGTAGAAAGCCTGCCGTAAGCATTGCGATTTTGCGGAAAACACAAAACATCGGGCGCATCGGTGAAGCTGAGCCGTGCGCCCACCAGAAGTTTAATGTCGGCGTCTTTTGCGGCGCCGTGTGCACGGACAACGCCCGCTAAAGTATTCGTGTCGGTCACGGCAATGGCATGCAGGCCGAGAGCCGCCGCGGTTCCTGCCAATTCTTCGGGATGCGAAGCGCCGCGTAGAAAACTGAAATTTGAAGTGACCTGCACTTCGGCGTAGGAAGCGGGTGTCATGCGAACAATCCATGCAGGTACCAGCGCGGGGCCTTTTCCGGGGTGAAGGGGTCGTCACGATAAACCCAGAAACGGCGTCCCTCCGTGTCTTCGAGCCAGTAGTAATCGCGTGCCTGGGAATGATCCTTTTGCCGCCACCATTCCGGGGCAATACGCTCCGGTCCTTCGCTGCGGGCAACGCGGTGGCTGACTTTGCGCCAGCGAAAAACAAGCGGCGGGTCGTCGGGCACGGGGGCGACCACGTCAATGATCTCTGGGCATGGTAAAAGGCGTATTGGTCTTGGCTGTTGTGCGATCCAGTCATCCGCTTCGTGAGATTTGCCGGGCCGGGTAAACGCCGGGGTCATCATCACCGCGCGTTCGGGGATGTGACTGTCGATGGGCCTTAGCTCGACAACGGCCCCCGCGCCGAGCCGTGTCTGCAGGCGGTCCACCAATTGCGATAGGCTGGTTCTAGCATTGCGTTTGCCTGTCAGCGGCATTTGCGAAGGTGCGAGTGTTTCGACGATTGCCGCATCCAACGTAAAACTTTCTAAACCGAAACCAGGATCGATGTGATCTAGCCGATCGTGAAATAGGTGGGCGAAGTGTGAAACGTTTCGGCCAGGCGTTGCGCAAGTAATGCCAATACGTTGCGTTGTGGCGTCCACGCCGTATGCCGTGAACACCAGTTCTCGTGCACCTAGGCTGGTAGCTTCCAAGTGTTTGCAAAGTTCAGACAGTAAATGTTGAAGCGCGGCTTCAATGTCTTCACGTCGGCCGATCGGTTCGGGGAACGCGATGCGACGACGATGCGGCGTAGGCGGGCGTCTTAATGTGAGAGGTTCAGGGCTGCGTCCTAAGATTTGATCGAGCCTGTTCAGTAGCTCTTTTCCAAAGCGTGCGGCTAATGGGGCGCGCGGTAAAGCTGCGATCTGTTCAATACGGTGCAGGCCCAGGCGCATTAAATCGTGTGTGTTATGTGCAGAAATGCGCAGCGCTGCGACCGGTAGCGTTTTGAGTTCGCTATTGTGGGCAGCAATGAGCACACCGCCTTTGCCATATCGCGCCCAGGCCCAGGCGGCGGCGGGCGTGTCCGCCAGCGCCAGTCTGGCAGTTAAATTATAGCCAGCAAGGTGTGCGGCAAGATCGCCCAGCAACCGTTCTTCGCCGCCAAAAAGATGATCGCAGCCGGTGACATCAAGAATGAGACCGTCATGGCTATCGGTTGCGCTCCATGGGGTGTAACGCATGGCCCAATCGGCAAGCTTTCTCAGCATGGCGACATCTGCGGCAATATCCGCGGCTGCTGTTTTTAGCTGCGGCACCAAGGCGCGGGCGTCAGCCAGCAGCATGCCCGGCGAGAGGCCATTCGCCGCAGCTTCTTGATCAACGGCGCTTAGCCTTACACCGCCTTGACCTTCAGTGATTAGGACCAGGGGGCCGGGTTGCCGTGCCGTTTTATTTTTAGCCTGTCGCCGCCAGCGGTCCGTGGACCAATGGGGCAGCCAGATCGATATGAAGCGTCTCATGCTGCCATTCCATGCGCCAGTGTCCGGGTTTGCCGCCGCGGCAGCGCATCAGTTCCACATTCCAAGCTGGGTAGCGTGGAGGCCGTGCGGAGTTTGCTGCAGGAACAGCGGACACGCGCCAGCACGTCAGTGCGGTTGCGGTTGGTGTTTGGTTGGGCGGTGAAATTAACAAGGCCGTGGTGCTGCCGGCCTCAGCGGCAAGTTGTAGCCGCCGGGCTGCTGTTAGGGATGGCGTTACGCCTTCACCGATGACGACGGCCAAGTCCGGGCAGCGCAAGGCTTCTTCCATGCTCCATAACAAATCCACTGCACGCCGGGCTTTGATCAACACTAGCCCTTGTGGGCTCAATCCTATTGGTCCAAGTCCGGGCCCGTAGGGGACGCCTGAGTCCTGGGGCTCCCGGCCGTATTGAACCCAAACGACGACCCCGTTCTCGGTCTGGTTTCTTGTGCGCAGGCGTCCGGCCAGAACGCCCGCAAATCCGAATGCAGCTCCATCTCCCGATCTTCCTTGAATGACGTGGAGTCCGCCGAGAGGAAGGCCCCTCCAAGGTAAAGCGGCATCCAGGGCGAGGCATCCCGATGAGGTCACCGTCCTTTCCAAGGCGCGGCCGCTGCGTTCCAGACGGCTGATCTCCTGGCGTAACCCGGCTTTTACGGCGGCTAAATCTCGGGCCGGGCCATTTAGGTCGGACGTGAAGGAGTCTGCATTTATCCACATAGCGGCACGCCCCATTGTTCTTGTTTTGTTCTATTATTGGGGGCGAAAGGAGTCAAGCGTGCACCGCCTAGCCTTGTTTCCTGGCGCTACCTAAGGCAAAAAGCACCATCTCATCGGGGGCTGTATCCCGAGTGCCGCCGAAAACACTGCTTTTCACAGGCCTTTAAACCGAGGATATGTTTGTGCGCACCAATCCCAAAGTTGTAGCCGCTGTGACCACCGCCCTTTTTTCAGGCACGCTCGGTGTTCTGATTGCTGTGGCGGGGTTTGGAGTGTTGCGGGTTGCAGAGCAAATGCTCGAGGCTATCGGCGTTCTTCCCCTGCGCTGGGGCGAGAACAATGTCACGCTCTTGATGGAAATTTCCGGCGTTCTAAGTGTGCCGGCTGTGGTGTGGTTCGGAATATGGTTTTATCGCAAAGCCGCCACGGGTGAACGCAGCCTTGATGGCTACAAATATACGCCGCCCACCTAAGGCGGATTCTGGATCACGGCATCACGATCCATCTCAGTCCATAAACGACAACAGTAAATACGCCTAAGCTTGCGAGCCAAATGCCCGCAAACCATAAAACTCTGCGAATGGTCGGCGACAACTGTTTCATAAAGCGCGCTTGATCAGATCATGGTGGGCCTGCAGGCTATCTTATGATACATTTAAATCTCTTCCGAGCGAACGGTGCAGGGATTGGTTATGGACTTCGATCCGGTTTTATTAGCCCGCATACAGTTCGCATTCACAATTTCATTCCACATCATTTTTCCGGCCTTTACCATCGGGCTTGCCAGTTATCTGGCTATGCTGGAATTCCTGTGGCTGAGAACCCGAAAGCCCGTTTACAAAAATCTCTACAAGTTCTGGCTCAAAATTTTCGCCGTGTCTTTTGGGATGGGCGTCGTTTCGGGAATTGTTCTCAGCTACCAGTTCGGCACCAATTGGAGCGGCTTTTCGCATCTGGTGGGCAACGTTCTCGGGCCGCTACTGGCCTACGAAGTGCTTACCGCATTTTTTCTGGAAGCTTCGTTTCTGGGCATCATGCTGTTCGGCTGGGAGAGGGTGGGCGACCGTTTACACTTTGCCTCGACCTGTATTGTTGCTGTCGGCACGCTGATATCGGCATTCTGGATTCTTGCCGCGAACAGTTGGATGCACACTCCGGCCGGATACGAAATTAAAGACGGCCTGTATTACGCCCAGGACTGGCTCAAAATTATTTTTAATCCGTCTTTTCCCTACCGATTTACGCACATGATCGTCGCAGCCTATCTCACTACGGCTTTTACGGTCATCGGTGTGGGGGCATGGCACCTGCTGCGCCGCAGCCATGAGGAACCGGCGCGGGTCATGTTCTCGATGGGCTTGTGGTTCGTTCTGCTTTTTGCACCGGCCCAACTTTTCATCGGCGATCTGCATGGGCTCAATGTCCGGGATATGCAGCCGGCCAAACTCGCGGCCATGGAAGGCCATTGGGAAACCGGCGGCAATGTGCCGCTTCTGCTATTTGCCTGGCCGGATGAAGAGGCCGAAGAAAACCATTTCGAAATCGGAATTCCTAGTGCAGCGAGTTTGATTATCACTCACTCGATGGACGGCGAAGTTGTTGGTCTCAAAGACTTTGCGCCCGAAGATCGCCCGCCCGTCGCTATCGTGTTCTGGAGTTTTCGGATCATGGTGGGGCTGGGCACTTTGATGATCTTTATCGCCCTGGCCGGTGCGGCCCTACGATTTCGCGGAAAGGTCTACACGACGCCGTGGTTCCTCAAGCTCGCCGTCATTTCTATTCCTTCCGGGTTTATTGCGGTTCTTGCCGGCTGGTTTGTCACCGAGGTTGGTCGCCAGCCGTACATCGTTTATGGGCTTATACGCACGATTGAGGCCGCATCTCCTGTGCCCGGCAGCAGTATCGCGGTCTCGTTGGCGCTGTTCGTTGTCACCTACGGCATCGTATTTACCGCCGGCACCTACTACATCGTAAAGCTGGTGCGGCGCGGACCGGTCGGCGAGGATTCAGCCGAAACGGACCTTACGTCGCGCCAACCGCATGTCTTTCCGGGCTCCGCCTCAAAGCGGGAGGCATAGGTTATGGAATTCTACCTTCCGATTATCTGGGGCGGCATTATTGCTGCGGCCGTTTTCTTGTATGTGGTGCTGGACGGATTCGATCTCGGGATCGGTATCTTGTTTCTGTCTCGTGAAGCGGAAGGCGAGCGGGATGTGATGATGAATACCGTTGCTCCGGTTTGGGACGGTAATGAAACGTGGCTGATTATCGGCGGTGCCGGACTGATGGGCACGTTTCCAATCGCCTATGCGACAATTATGCCGGCCCTTTATTTGCCGCTGATGATTATGTTGATCGCATTGATATTCCGCGGTGTAGCCTTTGAGTTTCGCTTTAAAGCAGACCGTTCAAAAAAGTTCTGGGACTTAGCGTTCTTCGGCGGTTCGTTTACAGCCACCTTTTTCCAGGGCGTTAATCTGGGGGCCTTCGTTCAAGGTATCGAGGTTACAGACGGAGTCTTCACCGGCGGGGCTTTTGATTGGCTGACCCCGTTTACGATTCTCGTCGGGCTATCTCTGTTGCCGGGCTATGCCCTGCTCGGGTCCACATGGCTTGTCATGAAAACTGAAGGTGATCTTCAAGCCCATGCGCGGCGTATGGCCAACAGGTTGTTCATCATTGTTCTGATGGCTATGGGCGCGGTGAGCTTGTGGATGGTGGCGTTTGATCCGGGTATTCGTGAACGTTGGTTTTCGCTGCCCAATATTTTCTTTCTTGCGCCGGTGCCGGTGCTGACTGCGGCGGTCTCGTTTAATCTTTGGTGGGCCTTACGGACAGGCCGCGAGGCCATGCCCTTTGTTATGGCGATTGTTCTGTTCGGGTTGGGATATGTTGGCCTTGCCGTCAGTCGCTTTCCGTATGTGGTGCCGCCATCCATTTCCATCTGGGAGGCCGCGGCGGCTCCAAAAACGCAAATGTTCCTGCTGGTGGGAACGTTGATTATATTGCCCGTTATTCTGGCGTACACGGTTTATGTATACCGGGTGTTTCGGGGCAAGGTGCGGATCGGTGATGGCTATCACTAAGAACTCTTTGTATAGAGGCGCACCTTGCAGTTTGGCGCCCCGCACCGCACATTTCGCTCATGAATAACGCCCCTGAAACTCTCGCAAACGATCCTGTCGCTCTGCTGCGCTGGTATACAGATGCCGGCGTGGATGAGGCCATCGGTGAGATCCCCATTGACCGCTTTCAGGCGGATGCGGGTCCGGGCGCGGTGCAACCGGCTCCGCAGGCAGAGCCCGCTGTGCAAAGGCCTGCGCTTTCACGCCCGGTTATTTCGCCGCGCTCGCAGCATGATGTCGGTGACGCGGCCCAGGGCGCTGCTCATCTCGCCCAGGCGGCGAAGAGCGTCGAGGAGCTTCGAGCCGCGGTCGAGGCTTATGATGGTTGTGGCCTGAAAAAATTTGCGAGTAGCACGGTCTTCGCCGACGGCAACCCCAAGGCACGCATCATGTTTATTGGTGAAGCGCCGGGCGCGGATGAAGACCGTCAGGGAAAACCTTTTGTTGGCGTATCGGGTCAGCTTCTCGACAGAATGCTCGGGTCTATCGGCCTCGACCGGGCAACCAACGCCTATATCACCAACCTTGTGTTCTGGCGTCCGCCCGGCAATCGTTCGCCGACCGATCAGGAAATAGCGTCGTGCCTGCCCTTCGTGCAGCGGCATGTAGAATTGGTGGACCCGGCTGTGCTGGTGTTCGTTGGTGGTCTGTCGGCAAAAACGCTGCTCGCCAAGACTGCCGGTATCACCAAGCTGCGTGGGCACTGGTATGAATATGAAACGCCGGGCATGGTGCGGCCCGTGCCGTGTATGGCGCTGTTCCATCCGGCCTATCTATTGCGGTCACCTCAGCAAAAGCGCTTTGCATGGCGCGATCTTCTTGCCATCAAACAAAAACTGAACGCCGCGCTGCCGGTATAACGTCTCAACTCAAGAAGCTGGACCCTCCGCCCATGGCCGGACTCGACGAAAGCCAAACCTTTGTTCCTATCAACATTGCCGTGATGACCGTATCGGACACGCGTACGCTAGAGACCGATACATCGGGAGCTGCGCTGATTGAACGCTTAACGGGCGTCGGACATAAACTCGCCGACCGCGTTGTTTTAACGGACGATGTCGCGGTGATCGTCGCCAAGCTTAGGGACTGGATTGCCGACCCTGACATTGATTGCATTATAACGTCGGGAGGCACCGGCGTGACCGGGCGCGACGTAACCCCGGAAGCCTTCGCGCAAGTGTGCGAGAAGGAAATTCCCGGCTTCGGCGAACTTTTCCGCTGGGTAAGTCTCAAGAGTATCGGGACATCTACAATTCAATCCCGTGCCACGGCCGGGGTTGCCGGCGGGACGTATTTGTTTGCCCTGCCCGGATCGACCGGCGCAGTGAAGGACGGATGGGACGAGATTCTAAAGTTCCAACTCGATAATCGTCACAAACCCTGCAACTTTGTCGAGTTGATGCCCCGACTAACTGAGCACTTGGCGGCTTCCAAAAAGAAACCCACTTCGGCCGCGTGACGGTCTGCTGGGCCTATGCCTGATTTTGACCTTGAATACGATTATCTAAAAAGCCACCCGAGAGCGATTGTCGCGGGTGTAGATGAAGCTGGCCGCGGGCCGTGGGCAGGCCCTGTCGTTGCTTCTGCGGCGGTTTTGAATATTGATAAATTGCCGCCCGATCTGCTGAGCGGACTTGATGATTCCAAAAAACTAACAGCTATTCGTCGCGACGCCCTTTTTACGGCGCTGCAAAAATGCGGCGCGGCAACGATCGGCGTGGGGCTGGCCGACGTGCAGGAAATAGATACGCTTAATATTTTGAAGGCGACGTACCTTGCGATGGCACGTGCAATTGATGACCTTGGGCAGCAGGTTGATTTGGCGTTGGTGGACGGGAACAGGGTGCCGCCGCTGCCCTGTGCTGTCACTACGGTGATCAAGGGTGACGGCAAAAGCTTATCCATTGCCGCAGCCTCGGTGATTGCGAAGGTTACACGCGATCGGCTCATGGCTGGGTTGGCCGCCACATTTCCCGGCTACGGCTGGGAAACAAATATGGGGTACGGCACGGCGAAACACCAAGATGCGATCGCCCGGCTGGGGGTCACTGTGCATCATCGTCGCTCGTTCGCGCCGATCAAAGCGGCCTTGAATGCAGCGGGCCCTTAGAAAGATTTTCTAAATAAATTTTAGAAATTTTTAGCGTCCCTCTAGGGATTGAGTCTCGGAGTCGCGTGAGACTCTATATCTAGCATTGGCCCGGTCGCGGCCTTTACATCCCCTAAACCTTTGATTCCTATGATTCTTCGTGACGGAGCCCAACGCTGTCCAGAGTGACGGCGCAAATCAAAAGAGGTTCCGCGCAACTGGGCTTCCCGCCCGAACGCCCGCTTAGCGGGGTTGCGGGGTGGGGAGGGAGTACTGCCTCAAGTTTCGGGGGCGCACACAATTAAAGGGCGCGGCAAATGTCGCGCAATTTTAAAGGCGCGGTTAACGCGCCGGGAATTTAGGTCAGGGGCTAGAGACTATGACTACGAAGAAATCCACCGTTAAGAAATCAGAGGCCTTCAAAACCAATGTGATCTATGGCGGCGACTGCATCGAGGCCATGAACAAGTTGCCGGAAGGCAGCGTCGACCTGATTTTTGCGGATCCGCCCTATAACCTGCAACTCGGTGGAGATTTGCGCCGTCCCGACAATTCGCGCGTCGATGGTGTCGATGACGATTGGGACAAGTTTTCAAACTTTAAAGCTTATGACGATTTCACACGCGACTGGCTTGCGGCGGCGCGCCGCGTGCTAAAAGACACCGGCAGCCTTTGGGTGATCGGTTCGTACCATAATATTTTTCGCGTCGGGTCGATCTTGCAAGATCTCGATTACTGGATGCTAAACGATATTGTCTGGCGTAAATCGAATCCCATGCCCAACTTTCGCGGCACCCGTTTTACGAATGCACATGAAACGATGATTTGGTGCGCGAAGTCTAAAGATGCGCGTTACACCTTCAATTACGATGCGATGAAAAACATGAACGACGGCTTGCAGATGCGCAGCGATTGGACGCTGCCGCTTTGTACCGGCGATGAGCGTTTGAAGGGTGACGACGGCAACAAGTTGCACCCAACACAAAAGCCCGAGTCTTTGCTGTACCGCGTGATCATGGCGGCGACGAAACCCGGCGATATTGTTCTCGACCCCTTCTTTGGAACGGGCACAACGGGCGCTGTCGCGAAAGCTCTGGGTCGCAAATACATCGGCATCGAGCGGAGCAAAGAGTATATCGCTGGCGCGCGCGCACGTATTGCGCAGGTCAAGCCGGTTGCCGACGAGAAGCTGCTTCTGACGCCGAGCAAAAGATCTGAGCCGCGCATTCCGTTTGGCACCGTAGTTGAACGTGGTTTGCTGAGGGCCGGGTCAGTACTCTCAGATCCAAGCGGACGATTTACGGCGCGGGTGCGGGCTGATGGAACATTGATCTCATCCGACCACCGGGGCTCCATTCATCAAGTGGGCGCGGCCGTGCAAGGTGCGCCTGCCTGTAACGGATGGACGTTCTGGCATGTGCGGATGGGCACTAATCTTGTCGCCATCGACATGTTTCGCCAGAAGATGCGGGCTGAGCTTACGACCGGTGTACAGTAAGGGAGTGCAGTAGCGCAGCTACTTGCCTTCCTGCCACCAGGCCAGCATCGCACCGGCCATTACAAGAAGCAGAATAAGAGCGATCGGCGCGAGCGGTGTCTGTGTGACACCGCTCACGACAAACTGCTCGTTGGCTCTTAGGCCGAGCCAGCTTGAACCGTGGGCAGTCCGGTCCGGGGCAACGCGGCGCACCGCCGGTGCTGTTCCGTTTTCCAGCCAGTACACACCGCCGTCCGCAGCTTGAACAAGCGGGGTTACGCGTTCTGCGGTTGCGACCACGTCATAGGTCTCGAGCGGGTTGGGCGAGCCGACGGCGGCGACGGCGGTATTGGTGCCATCGGTCAGTTGATACAGGCCCGGGGTCTCAATCGGAATCTGTGCGGTAAACTTTCCGGTGCCGACATCTTCGGGAACGACTGTCTGCGTTTCCCCCGAGGGTGATGTCACCGTCACGGGCACAACATCTTCGGTTAGACTCCGTCGTGTGATCGCGAGCGCACCGCTGCGCACTTCGGCGGAGAGGTGCTCTTCCTCCAGTTCAGGCTCTTTCATTAGCCAGTGCGCTACCCGGCGAAGAAGTTCTACCTGGGGGCCGCCACCGTCAAAGCCCTTGCCCCACAGCCACACTGTATCGCTGAGAAGTAAGGCGACACGTCCTTCGCCGACCCGGTCTAGAATCAAAAGCGGTTCATCTTCGCGGCCGGTCATCACCGGTTCGCCTTCATTGGGTCGCACTTGAATTTGCCGGAGCCATCGACCCCAGGTGGGCTCGCTGTTCTCGTCACCACTCGTCAAAGCGCCGGCGAGGTCCGCAGTCACAGGGTGACGCCGGCCAACAGCGCTCAAATGTGGACGAAACGCGCCAGAAAATACGCGGCCCGTGGGTTCCGCCGGTAAAATGCTTTGCAGAGGCCCGCCGAATAGCGAAAAGCTGTCTGAGTATTCTGCGCCGACGGCCAACATTACGGCGCCGCCATTACGTACATAGTCGGCGACATTGGCCATGAACTGGAACGGCACAAGGCCTCTTTGGCTGTAGCGGTCGAAAATGAGAAGATCGAAATCGTTCAGCTTCTCTTCGAAAAGCTCACGAATGGGAAATGTAATCAACGCCAGTTCATTAAGGGGCGTGCCGTCATCTTTGTTGAGCGGCCGTAGAATGGTGAAATGAACAAGGTCAACATTGGGGTCGGATTTTAGAAGGTTGCGCCAGGCGCGCTCACCCACATGGGGCTGTCCGGACACCAGCAATACTCTCAGCCGGTCGCGTACGCCGTTGATTGTGATGAGCGTCCGGTTATTGGCTTCCGAAAGCTCGTTAACGCCGGCGGCAACTTCCACTTCAAAAACATTCGCGCCTGCATTCTCAATGGGCAGTGGCACCTCGGTGGCTTCGCCGGCAGGCAAAGTCAGAGACTGAACTTCGCCGCCGTTGCGGCCGATGGTCACGGCGATGGGGGTGCCTTCAGGAACGGCGGTGTCTTCAACCTTCAGCATCACCAGGGCCGGCTTGTCGACCAAACCGAAGTCAGGGGCACGCTCTACCCGCACCCGGCGGTCGTATTCGTTCTTTTCACCGGTCAGCAGGACATGCAGAGGAGCCTTGAGATAGGGCGCTTGAATTTGTGCGGCCTGTTCCGGTGTTAAAGCGTCATGCACCTGGCCATCGGTAATCAGAACAGCGCCGGCCAGGCGCTGGGATGGGACATCGCTCATCGCAGCGGTGAGGGCGCTGAAAAGGCGTGTTCCGTCTTGCCCGCCGGTTTCACTGCGTCCTGCGCGCACGATGCGCACTTCAAGGTCATCTGTGCCGTTTAAATTTTCCCGCAGTCGTTCAAGCACGTTGGCCGTGCGTTCGCTGCGCTCTCCCAATTGCTGGCTGGCGCTCTCGTCCACGACCACCACGGCGACGTCCTGTAAAGGCGTGCGGTTTTCGCGCATGAGTTCAGGGTCTGAAATGGCAATAAGCAGGGCGACAATAGGCAACGTTCTTAAAAGTACGCCGCGCGCTCTGCGCCAGAGTCCGTACCCAATCAGTCCTATTGCAAGCGTCAGCAACAGGAGGATCAGAGGTACAGGCACCATCGGTGCAAATGTGATGCCCGTCATTGTGTCAAACGCTCCATGATGGAGGGTAAGTGGACCTGATCCCCTTTATAATTGCCGGTCAATGCGTACATCACCATGTTCACGCCAACCCGGTAGGCGAGTTCGCGTTGTCGTTCACCTCCGGGAATAACCGAGTGCAAAGGAATCCCGTTGGAATCGCGCGCCCAAGCCGCGGCCCAGTCGTTGCCCCCAATCACAACAGACGAGACGCCGTCATTCTCCGTGGTGGTGCTTTCAATCAGCACCGCCGAGTCTGCGTATCTGCCGGGCATGCCGTTGAGCAGGTAAAAGCTTCGCGTCAGCACATGATCTTGCGGAACCTGCATCAACGGCGGGATATCGAGCAGCCGGAGAATCTGGTCAAGGCGCGTGCCGTTGGCGCCGGGCTCGGTACTGCCGAGGGCGCCGGTTTGGTCCGGGGCGTCGAATATGATCGTGCCGCCGCTATGGAGGTAGTGATTCAGGGCGTCGATGGATTGTGATGACGGATTGTCCTGACCGGGTGTTATGCGCCAGTAAATGACCGGATAGGGCGTCAGCGAGTCCTCGGTCACGGTCGGCGCGGTCAGGTTGATGCGGGTTGGCGTTCCGAGTTCCGCAGCCGTACGCGATGCGAGCAATTTGGTGAGGGCTTCTAGGCCGGACGCGGCAACCCTATCTACGTCGGTGTTGCCGGTTGAGACGTAGGCCAGCCGGGTTTCTAAAATCGCGGCCTGGACCAGGCTGTCGATGGGCTTTGTAGAGTCTTCTGCGGCATAAGTGCCGCCGCCCCATACAGCCAGCAGCAGGGTCGCCGCCGCGCCCGTTGCCACGCCCCGTTTCAGAAGAGCCGACGGTTCGGGGATTAGTTTTCGCAACATGAAACTGATCAGCAAATCCACTAGCAGCAAAAGAAGGGCTGCCGTTAAAAGCCACGGCTTAAGCACGCGTTCCTGGGACATAGAGGTAAAGGTCAGTCGGGTGGTGCCGATGGGCAGTTGATCCAACGGCTCAAGGTTGCGCAACGCCGCAGATAAGTTAAGCGCGCGCGTTGCACCGGGGGGACCGTATAGCCCCGGAGGGTGTTGAGGCGTGGAGCGGGCTTCATTGAACATGGCGCCGTCAATTGCGGTGACAGTTGGGCCGGGTGGTTGCAGTCGGCCAAAGCCATCCATCACCGAGTACGGTGCTAGAAAACCGGTTGCGTCGGCGGGTGTGTCGGGAGGAATACCCCGGCTGATATCCACGACCTGGCGTAGCATTTCCACGAACAATCCGGACAAAGGAAGAGCCGACCATTCGGGGGTCGCCGTGACGTGAAACAGCACAATCCAGCCTTGGCCGCGCCGCTCTGCGGTCACCAGGGGTGTCCCATCTCCAAGCCGCGCCCAGGTTTTAGAGGTCAGATCAGCGGCGGGTTCCGCCAATACCTGGGAAGACACGGTGACGTCGGTTGGAACAACCAGTCCTTTGAACGGTGAATTTTCAGGGAACGGAGCAAGGCGCGCTGGTTCGCTCCATGACATAGCCCCGCCCAATGTGCGTCCGCCGCTTCTCAGTTTTACCGGCAGGAGGGTATCTACGTTTTCGGTGAGCTGGGGGCCAGCGAAGCGCACCAACACGCCGCCGTCCTGAATCCAATCGGATAGGCGCGTTATGTCATCGTCAAGTATGCGGCCACCCTCGGCCATGATGAGTACGGCCAGCGGCCTACTGAACAACTCGTCCATGTTGCCCATGCGGACGTCGGCGAAGGGCGAGAGCGCCTGATCTATGTAGTACGAGTTCTCCAACAACGGTGCGGTAATACCTTGCGCGGTTGCTTGCGCAACTCCGACGGGACGTCGTTGCCACTGATCATCAGCCAAGATGGTTGTCGCAGCGCCCGGGCGGCCTTCAACATCGAACCGGGAAATGCGGTTGGCGAGTTCCGACGGCATTTCAAGGATCGCCGTTGATGTTGTTGCGCCGCTGGCGAATGTCATGGTGGTGCGAGCGAGGACCTGATTGTTTGTATCTACGGCTCTGACTGTTTCGGCGATTTCAGTGTCACTATCAGAAGCAACGCGCGTTATTCGCAGCGCAATCGTGTTGGTGGTAATGCCGCCGCTACTGGTCACTTTGCGTTCGGGGGCATGGAGGACGAGCGCCGGGGACAGCGGGCCAGCGTCGATAACCGTAAGATCGCCCAAGCTATCTAGTTTTGACGCCAGCTTGATCGCATCATCGCCGCCCAGACCGTCGCTGATCCAAACCGTGGACGCGGGGGATGCGATATCCAGTTCGTCCAGTTGGCGAATGGCCTCTGCATAATCTGTCGGCCAGGGTTGCGGCGCGATCTGCGCGGCGGTGGCGATAGCATCGCCCGCCCTTGATATTCTTGGCGGCAACAGCGCGCCGGTGGGCAGCTTGGCCGTGGCCAGCAGTACAACCGACTGACCGCGCCGGTTTGCGCCGTCCAGAGTGTCGCGCATGGTGTTTGCCCGGCCTTCCCAGTTGGCCGCACTGGCCCAGCCGTTGTCGACCACGACAATCATGGTCTCGGAACTCTCGTTTGGTTTCAAATTCAAGATCGGGTCGGACAAACCGAGAAGGGCAAGAACAAGAATCGCAAGCCGCAGCAAAATCAACCACGGCGGGGTATGTGCCGCGGTGCGCTGAGTCGGGTCGAGACCAAAGAGAAGGCGGACTGCCGGAAAATTTATTTGCCTGACCGCCGGAGGAGTCAAACGCAGCAGCAACCATACAATGGGCAGCGCCGCCGCAGCGGCGAGTACCCACGGCGTGGCAAATGAAATGAGACCTAAGTTCCACATACGTACTGATTTACCATCAATGCCGGTGGCCGGTTATGGCGTTGTGTAGCGCCGCCATGGCCAGTTGCGGTGAGTGATCCGTGCGGTGGACACCGAAACTCCATCCCGCCTGCATCGCGAGAGATTTCAGACCTTCGCGATGGTCTCGTAGCTTACCGATATAGGCATCGCGCGCTTCTTCCGCGCGGTCAATGACTGTGGCGCCCTCATCCTCCATGCCGACAAATCGAACGCGGCCCGTAAAGGGCAGGCTTTCTTCGGCTGGGTCCAATATCTGCACCATATGGCCGGTTACACCCTGACGCATGAGTGTGTGCACCGACTCTGCAATAACCTCTAGTGGCGCCAGGAAATCGCTGAACAAAACCACCGCGGCATGACGCGGAAGGGCGGCCGTAAAGCGCGGCAACGGCGGAATGTCTTTGCGTTCATCTTCACTCATGAGTTCGGTGACGACCGCATCGGCCATGTGAGCGACGGCCAATCTACCCGCGCGCGCTGTGCGCTGTGGCCGCCCATCGCTATCGAGGCGAATAATGCGTTCGCCGCCGTCGACTAAGAGCTCGGCGAGCGCGAGAAGCATAACGGCGCTACGTTCGGCTTTGGTCGGAAGAGTTTTTGCCGAGCGGTAACGCATTGACGGTGATGTGTCGCACCAAAGCGCGGCGGTTTGGGCCGCCACCCACTCGCGCTCGCGCACAAAGACGGTGTCGAACTTTCCAGTTTGTCGCCAGTCAATCGCCCCGGGTGTGTCGTCTTTGGAATAGGGGCGGAATTGCCAGAAACTGTCGCCGGGCCCGGCCCGCCGACGGCCGTGGCTTCCCATGTTGATGGCGGCGGCAATGCGCCGTGCCGATACCAACAAAGCCGGCATGGCCGAGGCAATGGCATCCGCCTGTACGCGCAGGCGGTGACTCTCGTCTTGTCTGGTCGTTGCGCTCATCGCGTCACGTCTTGCCGGCTCGTGGCCAGCAAGTCCTTAACCTGCATCCACACGCTGACAAAGTTTGTCGATTAATGCGGGTAAAGTGTAGCCGTCGGCGCGCGCACCGAAGTTTAGAGCCATGCGGTGCTGAAGAACCGGGCGGGCCAAAGTCAAAACATCATCGATCGACGGCGATAGCCGCCCTTGCAAAAGCGCGCGGGCACGCACAGCCTGCATCAGCGCCTGGCTTGCGCGCGGTCCGGGCCCCCAGGCGACATGCTCTTTTACATCCTTGATATCCGTGGTTCCGGGACGTCCGGCGCGCACCAGATTCAAGATCGCCGTAACGACGCTGTCGCCGACCGGGACTTGGCGTACCAAATTCTGTGCTTTCAGCAAATCGCTCGCGTCTAAGACTTGCTTGGGCTCAGGTTCATCGACGCCGGTCGTGCGTAAGACGATTTCCCGCTC
>JAUIGX010000274.1 GCA_030432435.1 Alphaproteobacteria bacterium | reverse complement strand
CATCGAAGTAAAAGTTCATCGCGCGGCAATTCTTAAAGTCCCATTCGTTGCGCTTACCAGAGTCCACGCTAAAGCCCACGGAGACACCTAATGAGTTTTAAAAAAGAAATCGCCATTGGCCTTATTACTGCTGCTCTGATCGGCGGAACAGCGGCGGCACAAGTAAAGACCCCGCGCGGAGGCAATCCCGAAGCCGCCAAGATGACAAATCCGGTGCCAGCCGATGAAGCTTCCATCGCGCGCGGCAAAGAGTATTACGACGAACACTGCGCGAACTGCCACATGGATGACGCATCCGGCGTTGAAGGCGGCATGGGCGAGAGCGGTCCGCCTGCGTCTAACCTTATCGACGAGCACACCGACTTCGGCGGCACCGACGGCGAACTCTTCTCCGTGATCAAAGGCGGTATTTTGCCACAGCTTTATATGCCCATGTACGAAGGCGTCATCTCGGATGAAGCAATCTGGGACGTCGTCAACTATCTCAACACGCTCAAAGAGTAGGCGCATCTCGCCCCTCATGATGCTGTAACCGCGCTCCATACGGGGCCGCGGCCTGCAGGAGAGTACTGATTATGCGTAAAATATTTATTGTATCGGCCACATTGATTGCGTTGCCGCTTTCAGCCGCACAGGCCGATGGCGATGCGGCGATGGGTAAGCGGCAATTTGCCCCCTGCTCCGCCTGCCACACCGTTGAGGCTGGAGGCCCAAATAAAGTCGGGCCCAACCTTCATGGGATCATGGGACAGACCGCTGGAATGCGTGACGATTTCGTCTATTCGCCCGCGCTGAAGGAGTCTGGCATCGTGTGGACTGAGGAAAATCTACGGGCGTGGATAAAAAAGCCTATGGACTTTATCAAAGGCACTAAAATGCCCTTTGGCGGCTATGCATCGGAAGAAATTCAAGACAACATCATCGCTTATCTCAAAGAGGCCACTCAATAGCAGCCGCCCAGATGGGACTCTCGCATGGCGGCAACTGAAGAAGAATTCGATTTTGTCGTCGTTGGCTCCGGGTCTGCCGGATCTGTTGTCGCCGCGCGCCTTTCTGAAGATCCAAAGAACAATGTTTGTGTGCTGGAGGCCGGCCCCAGCGATGCCCACTTGTTCATCCACGTTCCAGCCGGATATATCAAAACACTCTTCAATCCAAAATATACATGGCCGTTTAAAAGTGAGCCGGTCCCAGGCATCGGCGGACGCGTGATCGGCGTCACGCAGGGCCGCACATTGGGCGGATCTAGTTCAATCAATGGCCTTATATATAACCGCGGCCAAGCCAATGACTTCAACAATTGGGCTCAATCCGGTAATCGCGGCTGGGGATACGCCGATGTGCTGCCGTATTTCAAGCGCGGCGAGCGACGGATTACGAACAGCGTTGATGCGTACCACGGCACAGACGGAGAACAGCCGGTCACAGATTTGAGTTGGCGCCATCCGCTGCTGAAGCCGTTTGTCGAAGGTGCGCAAGAGTTGGGCATTCCGTTTAACCCCGACTACAACGGCCACAGTCAAGATGGTGTTGGCTACTACCAACGCACAATACACAAGGGCCGCCGTTTTTCCGCCTATCGCTCGTTCCTCCACCCCGTGCGCAGGCGCACGAACCTCTCCTTGCGTACCAATGCCCATGCAGCCGCGATTCTACTGGAAGGTAAACGCGCTGTCGGCGTTCGCTACCTTTCTGGCGGACCCGGCGGCACTGAACGAATCGTTAAGGCGCGCCAAGAGGTGATTGTGTGCGGGGGAGCGCTCAATACACCGCGCCTTTTGCAAATATCAGGGATCGGTCCGGGCAATTTATTAAACGACCTCGGAGTGCCGGTGGTCGCAGATTTGGCCGGCGTTGGAGAAAATCTTCGAGATCACTATGCAGTTCGGATGGTCGCCCAAGTTCGAGGCGTAAACACCATCAACGAATTGACCCGAGCACCCCGCTTGTGGGGCCAAGTTGCCCGATGGATGTTGGGACTACCGTCCATTCTGTCGATCAGCCCATCCCTCGCTCATGTGTTCTGGAAATCGGACTCTTCGTTCTCAACATCAGATCTTCAGTTCACATTTACACCCGCCAGCTACATGGAAGGCATAGCCGGATTGCTCGATACCATCCCGGGCATGACCTGCGGAATGTGGCAACAACGCCCCGAAAGCCAGGGATATGTGCGTGCCAAGTCTTCTGACCCCTTTACGCACCCGGAAGTCCAACCGAATTACCTAGATCTCGACATCGACCGTCAAACCCAAATCGCCGGCGTACGCTTGGGCCGCAAATTGTTGGCCACGCAGCCTTTGGCTTCTTTTTACGACCGAGAAATTCAGCCCGGCGAGGGCGTACAAACCGACGATGAGATTCTAGAGTATCTGCGCACCAAGGGTTCAACCGTATTCCATTTTATCGGCACGGCACGGATGGGACCGAGCACTGATCGCCGCGCCGTGGTTAGCGATCAGTTGAAGGTCCACGGCATAGATGCATTGCGTGTCGCCGATGCCTCGATCATGCCGACGATGCCCTCGGCCAACACTCACGCGACGACCATGATGATTGGCGAGAAAGCCGCCGACATGATTCTAGGTAGGGCCCCTCTGTCGAATGAGTAGAGAAAACCACTCTCCGTAGGGTGCGCCCTCACCTCCCGCGTATCTCCTGGGCTTTGACGTCATTCTTTCCATTATCAATATTATGTTCTTGTTTTGTTCTTTTTGTTGGGGTAAGGTTCAGCATGGACTTTGCAGCCCATACCCCGGCCACCCCTGGCCCCAGCCTCTCCACGGCCCGCCTCCCCGGCGGTGCCCTGGAGGGCACCCCGGGCGTTCATCCAGACGGTCGGCGCGGAAGAGCTGCAACAAGTAACGCTTCAGGCCGATTTGAGCGCCACCAACGGGTCGGTACGGACGATGGCTGGAACACCCTAGACATTCCACCGCCCCAGCTAAGAACACAGGTTTTTAGAGACAGCAGTCGTACAATTATTGCCCGGAATAATTCCCCCGACATTCCCTTTGATCGGTCAATAAACCCGTACAGAGGCTGCGAACACGGCTGCAGCTATTGTTTCGCCAGACCAACACATTCCTATCTAGGCCTTTCGCCCGGTCTTGATTTCGAGAGCCGATTATTTGCCAAACCCGAGGCCGCTGCTCTGCTGGAAAAAGCGCTGCGTATGCCCAAGTACACGTGTCGTCCGATAGCCATGGGCACGAACACGGACCCATATCAACCAATCGAGCGAGAGCACAAAATCACCCGGTCTATCCTTGAAGTGCTCGCACGCTTTAAACATCCGGTGAGCGTTGTGACCAAAGGC
>JAUIGX010000040.1 GCA_030432435.1 Alphaproteobacteria bacterium | reverse complement strand
TAGGGTCGCATGAACCCAAAGGTGCGGCGCAGGTAGGCGTAATTCTTGCTCTTGGGCCGTTCAGGCAGATTCCACTTTGAGGGCCCGCGGGATTGATCACTCACCGGAGATTCGCCTTCCGTTCAAATAGATCCATTCTTGGTGCGGATGAATGGGGCTTTTTGCTGTCCAAAGTCAATGTAAGCCTTGGCTAGAGGGCGGCAGAAGATCATATCTTCATGGTTTCCCGGTTCCCTTTGGGCTTAGACTCAGGCCATGCCGTTACAATCGCCGCCGTCTGACAAAATCACTGCCGTATGCCGCGATTGTCTTGGCGAGTACGCCGCGGCGACCACCCCGACAACATCGTGCAAGCGATGTGGCTCCGAGCGGCTGATATGTCACCCTGAACTGGGGCGTCTTTCCATTGCCCACATTGATTGTGACGCCTTCTACGCTGCGGTGGAGAAGCGGGATAACCCAGCGCTCAAAGATAAACCGGTTATTGTCGGCGGCGGGCAGCGCGGCGTGGTTTCCACAGCCTGTTACATTGCGCGGCGCTATGGGCCACGGTCGGCCATGCCCATGTATAAGGCACTAAAGCTGTGCCCGAATGCAGTGGTCATCGCGCCCGACATGGCCAAATACAAGATTGCGAGCGATCAAGTTCGCCGCATTTTCGAATCCGCTACGCCGATGGTCGAGCCATTGTCGCTTGATGAAGCATTTCTTGATCTTGCCGGAACGTCGAAGCTGTTCGGTAGGTCACCCGCGGCTACCCTGTCGCATATCGCCCGAGAAATAGAACGCGAGGTGCGCATCACTGTGTCGGTGGGTCTTAGTTACAACAAGTTTCTCGCCAAGATCGCGTCAGATTTGAACAAGCCACGCGGCTTTGCCGTTATTGGCAATAGTGACGTTATCGAAGTTTTGCACGATATGCCGGTCTCCCGGCTTCCCGGTGTCGGCCCGTCGCTGGCGGATCGGCTGAAGGTTGACGGCCTTTATACGGTCGGTGATTTACAGCGTCAGGGCGAGGCCGATCTCGGCCTGCGGTATGGAGAGACCGGTGAGTATTTGTCTCGCCTTGCCCACGGCGTGGATCATCGAATTGTCCGGTCCGAAAGAAGCGCGAAAACGATATCCGCTGAAACCACGTTCCCCCGCGACATCAATGATCCGGCCGAGCTTCGGCGCCGTTTGTGGCCCCTTTGCGAGCGCGTGGCTGAACGTCTGAAAGCGAAGGGTCTAGCGGGGCGAACAGTAACGCTAAAAATGAAGACTGCTCGCTTCAAGCTTATGACGCGAAACAATCTTTTGCGGACACCCACACAACTTGCGGAGACCATTTTCCGGGCGGCCGAACCTCTGATGATCAGAGAAGTTCAGGGAAAGAGTTTCCGTCTTATCGGGGTTGGCGTGGATACGCTTGCCGAAACGTCGCTTGCAGATCAGGGTGACCTTTTTGCCGATAACGTTCAAAGTGATGAAACCCACTATGCCGAAGTGGAGCGTGCTATGGATGCCGTGCGCGCCAAGTTTGGCCGGCGCGCGATTCGTAAGGGCCGCGCGGATCGATAGGGGCCTAGCGGTTGCGTTGCCCGGCGTTCGTGTGCCATCTGTTTCACTTAAACGATACAGAACGACCGGAGAGCCAGCATGGATATGAAGGGGGAATACATCATCCCCGCCCCGCGCGAGGCGGTGTGGGCGGCCCTCAACGATGTCGAGGTCCTCAAAGCATCAATTCCCGGCTGCCAATCCATCCAGCGTCTGTCAGAGACCGAGATTGAAGCGACCGTGACCGCCAAGGTTGGCCCCGTCAAAGCCACCTTTACCGGTCTTGTTACGCTGTCAGACCTTGACCCTCCCAACGGCTACACCATTCGCGGCGAAGGCAAGGGGGGGGCTGCAGGGTTTGCTAAAGGCGGAGCCAAGGTAGGGCTGGCTGACGATCCCGCCGGCACTCGGCTCAGTTACGAGGTCGATGCGGCGGTTGGCGGAAAACTGGCGCAAATCGGTGGTCGGTTAATCGCCTCGACTGCGAAGAAATTAGCCGATGAGTTTTTCGCTAAATTTGGAGAGATCACGGCAAGCCGCGCAGCTGAAGCCGCAGCGTCGATGCCTCCACCTTCGCCGGTGGACTCACCTTCCGACACCGAGCCAGCCGCTTCAGCGCAGATACCTGAGGTACCCTCCACCGGCCTGATCGGGGCCGGAAGATGGTTCCTGATCGCAGCGGTCTTGGTTATTGTCGTTTTGGCGGGTATCTACAGCGTGAACCGAAGCTAAGCCGCAAGGGAGGAATGGTATCGTCATGGTGAAAATTTCCGTCAACGTAAACGGAACCGAACACTCCGCCGATGTTGAAGAGCGGACGTTATTGGTCGAATTTCTGCGTGAAAAACTTCGCCTTACCGGCACGCATGTAGGTTGCGATACCAGCCAGTGCGGTGCCTGTACGGTTCATTTGAACGGGCGGTCGATCAAAGCGTGCACCACGTTGGCGGTCCAAGCTGACGGCCAGGCTGTGAAAACGATTGAGGGAGTGGCGGCGAAAGACGGCACCCTTCACCCCATGCAGGCCGCTTTTCGTGAACACCATGGTTTGCAGTGCGGTTTTTGTACCCCCGGCATGGTTATGAGCGCCCTCGGCCTTGTTGAACGTAACAAGGACACCGCCTTGACGGACGATTTGATCCGCGCGGAACTTGAAGGCAATCTTTGCCGGTGCACCGGCTATCAGGCCATTGTGAAGTCCGTTGCCGCCGGGGCGGCGGCCATGGGCGCCAAAGTCGCATCCTGATCCGGAGCAAAAGTCATGTACGCATTCAATTATAAGCGCGCGGCCTCTATCGCTGAAGCCGAGACAGTTTTCGGCGCGGGCGACGATGCTATGTTTCTGGCCGGGGGCCAAACCCTTATTCCCACGCTCAAGCAGCGGTTGGTGCAACCGTCCGATGTCGTTGATATTGGAGGTCTCAAAGATCTCCAGGAGTTCACGGCGTCCGATACGGTGATCGTTATTGGCGCCGGTGTCTGCCACGCCGATGTTGCTGCTTCCGCCGAGGTGCAAAAATTCATACCGGCGCTGGCGTATCTCGCTCAGCACATCGGCGACCCTCAGGTGCGCAATCGCGGCACCCTGGGCGGATCCATTGCCAACAACGATCCTGCGGCCGACTACCCTGCCGCTCTCGTCGCGTTGGGCGCGACGGTCCACACCTCGAAGCGTGAAATTTCTGCCGATGACTTTTTCACAGGTATGTTCGAAACGGCGCTTGAGCCCGGCGAGCTTATTGTAAAGGTCAGCTTCCCGGTGCCGAAGCGGGCGGCTTACGCGAAATTTCCAAACCCGGCGTCGCGCTACGCAGTTGTCGGGGTGATGGTGGCCGAGACAGCTTCGGATATTCGGGTTGCTGTGGTCGGTGCGGGCCCCGGCGTGTTTCGTGTTCCGGAAATGGAATCTGCGCTGGCGAAGCGTTTTGCAGCGGATGCGATCAGTGGCATTTCGGTGCCTGTTGATGATCTGAACGAGGATCTCCATGCGACCGCCGACTATCGGGCGCATCTTGTCGGCGTTATGGCGCAGCGGGCGGTAGCATCCATCGCATAGGGCCTATGCACATGAAGATGATGGGGTAGGGCCTCACTCCCATGTTAGCGTCCGGCGGATTTAACCAGGAGGGCGCTTGTCTAATGTCTCCATCTATCCGTTTTTATTTCGATTTTAATTCAACCTTTTCTTATATCGCCGCTCAGCAGATTGATGATCTCGCGGCGCGCCACAATCATGATGTGGACTGGATCGCGGTGTCCTTGGCGCATCTATTTAAAGAACAGGGCATCACGCCCCCGCCCCTGATCCCGGAGAAATTTAAATACCTCGCCGTTGATTTCGCCCGAAGCTGCGCGTTTGCGAATTTGCCGTCGAAACTACCTGAGTCGTTTCCGCCGCCGGTCAAATTGGCCCGCCTCGCTTTCTGGCGCCTTAAGGCTAAAGATGATGCCTTGGCCCGGGCGTACGCTAAGGCGGTGACAAGAGCCGTTTTCGGGGAAGGCCGCAGCGTGGGTACGGTGGCCGAAATTACCAAGGCGTGTAGAACCGTCCCGGGGGTAACCGAGGCCGAAATTTCTGCGGCGGCCGAAGACAAAGCCGCCAAACAGGCCGTTTTGTCTGCCGTGGACACAGCCAAGGCAGACGGTATGATCGGGGCACCATTTTTGGTGTTTAAGGGGGAGCCATTCTGGGGCGCGGATCGGCTGGATCAGCTGGAGCGACGCCTTGCAGAAGGCTAGAAATTTAGGGAGGGTTTACGATGTCTGACGGTACTCAACAGAGCTGGCTTGCGCGTAATTACGGACGTCTTGCACTGCTCAGCTTTGCGGTCGCCATTATCGGTGTGCTGGTGGGCCTCTCGGCCGGTGTTCTTTATCGGCTCGACATCGTGCCGCTGATGACCGCGTTACGCACATTGCTGCCCTACGGGGCCTATATCGCAGCGGCGGGTGCGGCGCTGTGTGCCTTATCCATCGTTGTGGCACTCGTTTTGTACAAAGGTGAGTTCCTCGCCAAGTCTGCACTGCCTGTTATGGGTTTGATTGTAGGCGGTATCGCCGTTTACATCCCATATGCGCAGCAGCAGTTAGGCGCGTCAGTTCCGCCGATCCATGACATCAGTACGGATACCTCCAACCCGCCGAAGTTCGTCGCTATTCTGCCATTGCGTGAGGCAGATAACGCGCCCAATACCGCCGAATACTTGGTTGAATACGAAACGCGCGGTCGTGTCCTGAATGTTCCTGAGGAGCAGAAGAAGGGATATCCGGATATCCAGCCCGTCGAACTAGAGGGCCTAAGTTTTTATGAAGCCTTTGATTTGGCTCTTGCGGCAGCTGAGCGTCAGGGGTGGACAATCGTTGCCGCAGATCGGGAAGAGGGCCGTATCGAGGCTTGGGACAGAACCACGTTTATGGGTTTTGTGGATGATGTCGTCATTCGCATCACACCGGAAGGTATCGGCAGCATTGTCGATGTTCGCTCGGTGTCGCGGGTTGGTGGTAGCGATGTGGGCAAAAACGCCCAGCGTATCCGCACCTATGTCGGCACTCTTAAGGGTATGGAAGGCTAACGATCTCGGCCGATCACGCAATAATGAGGAGGGCATGAATGTCCGAGGCAATACAGTCCAGTTGGTTGGCCCGCAATCATAGCCGCATCGTAACCGTCGGCTTCGCCGTTGCCGTTTTGGGCGCGCTGGTCGCGATTTTATCTGGGACTGGATATCGACTTGAGATGTGGGAGCGCGGCCTCGCGTTCACGATCTTGCGCTACGGCGCGGGTATTGCGGTTGCGGGTGGCGTTCTGTGTCTGATCGCTATCATCACCTCCTTCGCTTTTTACAAAGGAGAGGGCTTGGCGAAATCGGCGGTTGCCGTGCTTGGGTTGGTCATCGGCGTATTTGCGTTTTATGTTCCCTACTCCATGCAGCAGACGGCGGCATCCGTTCCGCGCATTCACGACATTACGACCGATTTGGAAAATCCTCCTGCGTTTGAAGCGGCTCTGGCTTTGCGGGAAGCGTCCGGCGCGAGTAATACGGCCGAATACGTGCGGGAAGTCACGGTCGGGCAGAATACCATCAATGTTCCTGAAGCTCAGAAAGAAGCTTACCCGGATATTCAGTCAGAGGAGTTGTGGGGCCTGTCATTTTACGAGGGCTTTGATTTGGCCTTGGCCGCGGCGGAGGACATGGGGTGGACTATTATTGCCGCCGATAAAGAACGCGGTCGTATCGAAGCGTGGGATAAAACGACCTGGTATGGGTTCGTTGACGACATCGTTGTTCGCGTGACGCCGGAAGGGATCGGCAGTATGGTTGATGTCAGATCAGTGTCCCGCGTCGGGCTCAGCGACGTGGGCAAGAATGCACAACGCATCCGCGCATATGTCAAAAAGCTCAAAGCCATGGAAGTCTACTCCGGCCCGCCATAAAAGCGCCGCAGATATTTCCGTATCCATTCGCGCAGCCAACATTGCCGATCTTCCGAGCCTAGTTGCTTTGGAGAACGCAACATTCTCGGCCGACCGGCTGTCTAAGCGCAGTCTCCACCGACATTTGCAAAGCGACACTGCAAAAATGCTTGTTGCCGTTAGCGGCGAGTCATGTCTTGGATACGCTCTGTTGCTTTTTCGCGCTGACAGTTCGGCGGCTCGTCTCTATTCCCTTGCGGTGGACCGAAAAGCGCGTGGGCGTGGTGTTGGACGCGCGCTTCTGCTGGGCTGCGAGAAAAATGCCCGGCGCTGTGGCCGAACTTACATACGGCTCGAAGTGCGAGCCGATAACAAAAAAGCGCGGGCCTTATACATTTCGGAAGGGTACAGCGCGCGCGTTGTGGTGAGCGACTACTATCAAGACGGCATGGCCGCGGTTAAATTTGAAAAGCCGCTGAGGTCGCGCCGAGCATCAATAGGCCAAGCATGAAAGCCTCTAAGGTCGTAATTCTCGTCAATCGGTTGAAAGACTTCCGCTGGGATGCAAAGGGCGTGACTCTTATGCGCACGCGCGACTATATCAAGTTGCCGCCGGATGCCTCTTTCAAGACGGCGACCATCATAAATCTTAGCGGCGACTATCAATACCTCGGGTTTGGTTACTACTGTTCGCTGCTCGCTCAGGCGCGTGGTCATCGCATTCTGCCGTCTACAAGCACCATCGTGGACGTTCATTTACACACGGAGGGTGGCACAACGCTCGATATCCTGGAACGCACGCTGCGGCGTATTCTCAAAAGGGTGCGTACCTTTCCAACCGACAAACCGTTGGTTCTCACGGTTATGTTCGGCCGTTGTCAGGATTCGCGGTTTGAACGCCTCGCGCGCGAGGCATTCGACTTGTTTCGTGCACCTATTCTGCGGCTCCGCGCTGTGTTTCGCGACGGCGAATGGGTGCTCACCACCGCAAGCCGCTTGTCGGTAAATGATATCAAGACTGACCAAGACGAGGAATTTGAAGAAGCCCTTAGCGCGTACCTTAAGGTGGGCTGGCGTCCGGCTAAATCACGCCGTGCACCGCGTTATAGTCTGGCCATTTTATACGATCCGAAGGACACACGGCCGCCGTCCAACAAGCGCGCGCTCGAAAAGTTCGTTCGGATCGGAGAGTCCATGGGGCTTGCCGTGGATCTTATTCGCAAGCGCGATTTTTCTCTGGTGCCTCAATACGATGCCTTGTTTATTCGCGAAACCACAGCCATTCATCATCATACGTATCGCTTTGCTGTAAAGGCGGCAGAGGAGGGGCTGGAGGTCATCGATTCGCCGGCCGATATTCTGCGCTGCGCAAACAAAGTGTTTATGCACGAGCTTTTTACCGCCAACGGTGTGCCCACGCCGCAAACCTGGATTATCGATCGGCGATTCTTAGACGAGCAAGATTTGACCGAGTTTGAATTTCCGTTGGTTCTTAAGATCCCCGACGGGTCGTTTTCGACCGGCGTCTTTAAAGTGGACTCGCCCGAGACTCTGCGGCGCAAGGCTCTTGAGATGCTCAAGGCCTCGGACATTATACTTGCCCAAGAGTTTCTCTATACCGAATACGATTGGCGCATCGGGCTTCTGGACGGGAAGCCGTTGTTTGCCGTGCAATACAAGATGGCCCGCAACCACTGGCAAATTTACAAACACTCGGCATCGGGCCGGGCTACCTCTGGGCCATCCGTGACGGTTGGTGTCGAGCAGGTGCCAGCCGGCGTTATTGATGTCGCGGTCGCGGCCGGCGGGTTGATCGGCAACAACCTGTATGGCGTTGATATCAAACAAACCGACAAAGGATTGTTTGTCATCGAGGTCAATGACAATCCAAACATAGACGCGGGTGTCGAGGATGAAATATTGAAAGACGCGCTGTATTTCCGTCTTCTCGACAGTTTTTATCAACGTATCTTGTCCTAGTGCTTCCGAATTCAAAGGTCTTAACGTGAAGATTGCTCTTATTGGCAATGGCGCCATCGCTAAACTTGTTTCTCAATTTTGCGCGGAACGCCCGAGCCGCTACACATTGGTCGGCGCGCTCGGTCTTTCAGAGGATAGCGACTCGGTGGGGGCGCACACGGTCGTCTACACGCTTAAGGACTTGCTGGCTTATTCGCCGGATCTTGTTGTCGAATGTGCCGGTCATTCTGCCGTCAGCGCCTATGCTGTGCCTCTCCTTGAGCAGGGTGTCGATCAAATCATTGTTTCAACCGGCAGCCTTGCCGATGCCAGCCTTCTTAAGGCCATTACCCACGCTTCTGAGAAATCGACGGCCAAGGTCAAGCTTCCGGCAGGTGCGCTTCCGGGCGTCGATGCGCTGTCCTCCGCCAAGCTCGCGGGCCTTGCGCGGGTCACCTTGCGCTCGGCCAAACCGCCCCATGCCTGGAAAGGCACACCCGCCGAATCCTCCCATGACCTAGGTGCGATAAAGGCTCCCGTGGTTATTTTTTCGGGCACTGCGCGTGAAGCGGCAACGGCCTTCCCGAAGAACGCCAACGTGGCTGCTACCGCAGCACTGGCGGGCATTGGTTTTGAAAAGACGACAGTGGAATTGGTGGCCGACCCGGGTCTCGCGCGCAACACGCATCACCTCGAAGCGGAAGGCACCTTCGGCTCCATGACCCTCGACATTGCGGGGAATCCTTCGCCGGACAATCCCAAAACCTCGCATATGGCGGCGCTGTCCATTATGCGGCTGCTCGATAACGAGACCGCAGGCATCGTTATTTGATGTAGAGGCAACCGGCGAGGGGACCAAGTCGTGCCGCCCGTCCTAGATTAACTCCGGCGCGCGATTGAACGTAAGGCCCGGGGTTGGATGCCGACCATTTGCGCGGGCTCGGCAGTATGGTTGCAAGAAGCGCGGCTTCATACGCTGTGAGTTGAATGGCGCTTTTGCCAAAGTGATGGCGTGCAGCGGCCTCGGCCCCGTAAACGCCCGGTCCCCACTCAGCGATATTTAAATAGACCTCTAGAATGCGCGTCTTGCTCCATAGGGCTTCCACATAAAAGGTCAGCCAGGCTTCTAGGCCTTTGCGCAGCCAGGTTCGTCCCGGCCACAGGAAGGAATTTTTTGCGGTCTGCTGGCTGATGGTGCTGCCGCCGCGCATCGTCTCGCCCGGGTGGCCGTAGCTGGCCCAGGCCTTCTTGAGGGCCTCGATATCGAAGCCGGTGTGCGAACAGAAATT
Source organism: Alphaproteobacteria bacterium (assembly GCA_030432435.1). Classification (GTDB taxonomy): domain Bacteria; phylum Pseudomonadota; class Alphaproteobacteria; order Rhodospirillales; family Rhodospirillaceae; genus UBA11612. Next base: position 9,415 of record JAUIGX010000040.1, on the reverse strand, counting down.
TTGATCTTCGGCAGCAATGACGGCGCGGGCCAGCTGCGGTGATATGCGGTCCAGCGGCACCCACTCGTAATTGCGAGACTCTCCCTCCCAGCTGCGGATGATCATGAGAGGTGTGATCGGCGGCGGCGCAAAGCGATAAACGAGTACAAAAAAAGCGGGCGCCAGCAGCACGACTGCCAGCGCCCACGCGACTATTCTCGAAATCCGTAAACGTTTTTTTGATGTCCGCGGACGCGTTACCCGATCAGTATTTTTTGCCCGCAGTTTTTCGTTCACAGTTTCCGTCCGTTAGTCTCAGCTTACGCTTTCGGTTTTGCGATAGATCTCACTACCACCCTTTTTGAAGGCATCCGACATTTCTTCCATGCCCTTCGCGGCATATTCACGCACTTCATGCGATATTTTCATGGAACAAAATTTCGGTCCGCACATGGAGCAGAAATGGGCCACTTTGGCGCCTTCGGCCGGTAGCGTTTGATCGTGGAACTGCTCTGCCGTTTCCGGGTCCAGGCTTAAGTTGAACTGATCGCGCCAGCGAAACTCAAACCGCGCGCGCGATAAGGCATCATCCCTGATTTGGGCCGCCGGATGGCCTTTCGCTAAATCCGCGGCATGGGCTGCGATCTTGTAGGTGATAACACCTACTTTCACGTCGTCCCGATCAGGTAGACCCAGATGTTCCTTGGGCGTGACGTAACACAGCATAGCGGTGCCGAACCAGCCGATCATGGCCGCCCCGATGGCGCTGGTGATGTGGTCGTAGCCCGGAGCGATATCGGTGGTCAGTGGCCCAAGCGTATAGAACGGGGCTTCGCCGCAAACTTCCAGCTGCTTGTCCATGTTTTCCTTGATCTTGTGCATAGGCACATGGCCCGGGCCCTCGATCATCACCTGCACGTCGTGCTTCCAGGCCACTTTTGTCAACTCGCCGAGGGTCTCTAGCTCGGCGAACTGCGCTTCGTCGTTGGCATCGGCAATCGAGCCGGGCCGAAGGCCGTCGCCGAGTGAGAACGAGACATCGTAGGCCTTCATAATCTCGCAAATTTCCTCGAAGTTGGTGTAGAGGAAACTTTCCTTGTGATGAGCAAGACACCACTTGGCCATGATCGAGCCGCCGCGGCTGACAATGCCGGTGACGCGTTTGGCGGTCATCGGGATGTACGGCAGGCGTACGCCGGCGTGAATCGTAAAGTAGTCCACGCCCTGTTCAGCTTGCTCGATTAATGTGTCGCGGAATACTTCCCAGGTCAGGTCTTCGGCCACGCCGTTCACTTTTTCCAGGGCCTGATAAATCGGCACCGTGCCTATGGGCACGGGCGAGTTGCGTAATATCCATTCACGGATGGTGTGAATGTTGCGGCCTGTGGACAGGTCCATAACCGTGTCGCCGCCCCAACGGATCGACCACACCATCTTCTCGACTTCCTCGGCTACCGAAGACGTGACGGCGGAGTTGCCGATGTTGGCATTGATCTTCACCAGAAAATTCCGCCCGATGATCATCGGCTCAGACTCTGGATGATTGATGTTGGACGGAATAATGGCGCGGCCGCAGGCGACCTCATCACGCACGAACTCCGGGGTGACATGATCGGGAATAGCGGCGCCGAAGCTGTTGCCGTCACGGGCCTTCTTCAAGGCTTCTTCGCGGCCTAAATTTTCTCGAACGGCAATGTATTCCATCTCCGGCGTCACAATGCCGGCGCGTGCGTAGGCAAGCTGAGTGACCGCCTTTCCCGGCTTGGCGCGCAAGGGCTTCCGGCCGGCGCGGTCGAACATCGGCACGTTGCTGGTCTCGCCGGGGGCGAGGCCGTCGTCTTCCGGACGCACAATACGGCCTTCAACTTCCTCGACATCTCCGCGTGCAACGATCCAGGGGGTGCGCACCGGCGCAAGACCCTGACGGATGTCGGTTGTAATCGAGGGGTCTGAATAGGCGCCCGAGGTATCGTACACACGCACCGGCGGCTCATTGGCCGATGGATCAAGGACGATCTCGCGCATCGGCACACGGATATCTTTGTGTACTTTGCCCGGGACATAGATTTTGGTTGAAGCAGGTAGAGGCCCGGTGGTGACCTTTAGGTCTTGTGGGCGGGTAATAATATTCATGCTGGATCTCCTACGACGGCATTGACGTGTGGAGATCCGGGTTAGCAAGCTCAGGATGAGAGCGTTGATGAGGCTATTCCATCCCTACGCCGGTATCACCCGGATCAGGTTCTAAGGGTTTACCGCAAGCCTAGAGCCGATCATGGCCTTAGGCTTTTAGTCTCTCAGCCCCATCATGGGGCACCCCTTGGATGCCGTGAGTATCAGGCGGGGACGGCGGATGGTCAACCGCTGTTGGGTGAGGGAAGGCGCTAGATGTTCTTGAGTCTAACGTGCCTCCGCCAGGGTACCGATTTGGCGGTACTCCACGGCTCGTCCCCCGCTGTTGGTTAAACGCGACCATTGAGCCGTAAACAGCGGAGGAAAGTCCCGGTGGCCGTCTGTGACGACAAAGGGCTCAAATTCCACGCTTTCGAGGGCGTCTTCGCGTGTTTTCTCGGAGCACAGTATGGTGCTCTCGTCGGTATAGGCGGCAATGCTGACCGCGCGGGTGGTGCCTACAGAGATGTACTCTTCGTTTACCTTTGCAGCGAGTTCGGTGTCTATACCGATTCGGAGGCCGACGGTAAGGCTCGGGTTTTCTTTTGCGAATATATCGAGATACCCCTGGCAGATCGTTGCTGCGCGCACAGCGACAGCCGCGCTAGGAAAAACGGCAACAATTCCGCTTCCTAGATTGTGAAGCTCGCGGCCTTGGTAACGCTCCAGCGCATTCCATATCGTAGAGTTATGCATTCGCACGACCCGCTGGCGGTCTTCTTCCGTCATGACATTGTCTTGAGAGGTTACGCCCACCGATGTCGCGAAGAAGGTGACGTATTCAGGAACTTCGCAGATGGTCTCCAGGGGCTGCCATTGTGCCAGGACGTTTTCCAAATCGGCCGCATCCGCCGTTCCGTCCGAGATAAACTGTGCCATGGCGCGATACCCGGCATCTATTGGCCCGCGAAAGTGAGGGACTTGAGAAAACACGTTGGCATTAGCGGCAAAGGCTTCTGCTGTTTGTTTCCCGACATCCAATAGCTTTAGCATCGAGACGAGAAGGTTTTTCCCCTGATCTGCGGATAGCAGATACTGTCGGGTCAGTTCTCCGCAAGCGCCGGCAAGGAAGAGGTGCTGACCAAACTTTGAAAACGGTGAAAAGGTCTCGCCGGTCTCTTCAAGACCATCGGCAACGATTCGAGCGAAAAGTGCAGCATCGGCAACTGTGGTGTTTTGCGTTTGCGTGTCCGGGTTAGCGCCCATCTCGGCCGTGGCCGTCGGCGCCTCCCCATTATGGATCTCTGGCGACCGATTGGTTTCAGTGCTGGAAGTTCCTGTACGGGTTTCAAAAGGTGCCGGCTTTGCTTCGTATTCCTCGTCAGGTTTGCTGCGCTCTAGTTTTCTGTCTCCGTTCGCTTGGTCGGAATCTTCAGAGGTTTTAAAGATCGGATCGAACGACGGCTCGCCGACAACGGCCCATTCATCGTCAGTCGGGCCTCGTCTTCGAGCTCGCGTACGGTTGATCGCAGGTTCTGGCTGCTGGTTGCCAAGATGCTTCCGTATAAATTCCAAAACCGAATATGTGGTCAGCACCACAACGAGAAAAATGATCGCCAAGAACGTGCGGAATTGATCTCCATCAAGATCAATTCCGCTTCGGCGTTCTAGCCACAGCAGAAGAACCGCGCAGATGCCGGTTACAACCAATCCCAGGCATATCGCGTTCAGTAAGGTTCGAATAGATGCGGACGAAGAGAGGTCTTCGCTATCGGATTTTGGCGAGGAGGTATCGAGCATAACGGCTCACAACAAACTGACACACTATAAGCACGATGCTGGTTTCACGCCCTCCCTCGCGCGAATCCAGCAGCCATACTCAAGTGTGCAATTTCATGAGTGTTTTGCAACAAAATTTAAATCTAAAATAGTATTTATAACGCCGCGGTAATTGATACCCAATCTTAGATTTAATTATATCCTCGTAAATACCCTTAAAATTTAGGCTGCGCGGGACTTGCGGCCCCAGGACTTTCCGCCGCCGCCGCCATTACGACCACCGCCGCCGCCACGACGATTGTTCCGGCCTCTGCGTTGCGGGGCTTCCTCAGTCGTTCCGCCGGTCATGGAAACTTTACCGTGGTAGGCGTGTGTAACATCCACCGGAATCGATTGGCGGATGGCGCGTTCAATAGCTCTTAATTGTCCGCGCTCGCTGGCATCGCAAAAGGATAGCGCGATGCCTTCGGTGCCGGCGCGTGCCGTACGGCCAATGCGATGCACATAACTTTCCGGTTCCATCGGCAGTTCAAAATTGATGACGTGAGAGATGTGGTCAACGTCAATGCCGCGCGCGGCAATATCGGTGGCTACGAGTACGCGCACTTTTCCGTCCTTGAACGCGGCAAGACTTCTCTGCCGCGCGCCTTGAGACTTGTTGCCGTGGATGGCGTCGGCGGCGACGCCTGTTTTCTGCAACTGCTCAGCCACGCGGTTGGCGCAATGTTTGGTGCGGGTAAAAACAATGGCGCGGCTTACCGAGGAGTCCTTCAGGACGTCGCCGAGCAAGCTGCGTTTATCTTCCTTCGCGACCAGCATGACGCGTTGGGCAATGCGTTCGACGGTAGTCGATTCAGGCGTAACCTCTACACGCGCGAAATCTTTCAACAGGCCTTTGACCAATCCGTCAACGGCGCTCGGCATGGTCGCCGAGAACAGCAAGGTTTGCCGTTTTGTCGGAACTTTTGCCGCAATGGTGCGGACATCGCGAATGAAGCCCATGTCGAGCATGCGGTCGGCTTCATCGAGAACAAAAATCTCGACCGAGCAAAGATCAATATGGCGCTGATTCATAAGATCGAGCAATCGTCCCGGCGTTGCCACCAGGATGTCTATGCCTTGGCGTAGCGCACCCACCTGCGGTCTTTGGCTCACACCGCCAAAAACAACAGCGCGTTTTAGGTTTAGATGGCGACCGTAGGTTTTAAAACCTTCGTCGATTTGCAGCGCCAACTCGCGGGTCGGCGTCAGGATCAAGGCGCGGGTGCTCTTCGGCATGGCCTTGCGCGGGTTCTCCGACAATCGTTGTAAAATCGGCAGCGCAAAGGCGGCTGTCTTGCCGGTGCCTGTTTGAGCGATGCCCAGAACATCGCGGCCTTGCAGCAGATAAGGAATGGTTTGGGCTTGGATAGGAGTGGGAACCGTGTAGCCCTCGCCGGTGACGGCGCGCAAAATGGCATCGGTCAAGCCGAGTTCAGAAAAATTAGTCATAGGTATTTTAGCTTTCAAAAAATATGCATGTGCGTTCGCACAATCCAGCGCCGAACCAACTTAAGAGTCGGGGCAGCGGGGCATCGAACGGTCTGCTGTAACCCGGTGGGCACGCAACCGACGGGAGGGAGAATAAAACTTCTCAGGAGACGGTGCCGCGTGGGCCTGAAGGCCGAGGCGGGCATCTGCGCGCGTATCGCGAGACGTTGTCCGCATGATGCGGATGGCGCTCAGTACGTGTTTAAACAAGCGGCGTCAATCACTTTCCGCGTTTCAAGGCTTGTATGGATGCTTCCAGAACGTCCAGAAACCGCGAACGATCACGCTTTGTGAAGGGTGCCGGGCCACCGGTGATCTCGCCGGTTTCCCGAAGGTGTGCCGACAAATCACGCATGGCGACGGCCATGCCGATGGCGTCTTGTCCTAAGGGTTTACCGTTGGGCCGAAGAACTTTGGCTCCTTTTTCAACGCAGCGCGCCGCCAGGGGGATGTCGGATGTTATGACAACATCGCCGCCGACAACCTGCTCAGCAATCCAATCGTCTGCCGCATCGGCGCCTTCAGCGACGGTGATCCGGCGTACGAGCGGGTGGTCCGGTCCGCGCATCCAGGTATTGCTCACCAATGTCACCGGTATGCTGTGCCGGTCAGCCACCCGGACGGTTTCGTCTTTTACCGGGCAGGCATCGGCATCGATGTAGATATTCAAGCGATACGCTCCTTTGGCGCATTTGCGACTAACGAGAAAGGGCGGTAACCGTGGCGCGTGCCTATGCCTTCGACGCGGGTCTGTAAAAATGCTTCTGACCTACTTTAGGCGCCGGTCACAATTCATCGCGCGCCAATGACGTAGTCCAGCAATAGGTAGGCAGCTAGCATCACTACGGCCCAGAATACCATGCGACCGGTCGGATGACTTCGCGCCAGAATGCCCGAGGGGCCGTGGTAGTGACGCACAGCTTCAATGGTGGCGCGTGCGCCGCTGCGCAGATCGTTCATCAGGCTATCGCGGGCCAAGCCTGCGTTCTCGACAAATTGTACGGAAATGGACCGTGCCCAGCGCCGATAGAGCCAGTCCGTATCCAGCGTGATGGTTTCGGTTCTGCGTAGCCAGCCAAGCATAAGAAAAAAGGCCAGTCCTGCAAACAGTAGCAACTGCAACTGCGTCACCACGTGATCGGCGGTATAAGGCACGTAGTCAACGGGATAGGGTAACATGGCGTAAAGCGGCTCGGGGTAAACGCCAAGGGCAATGCAAAGGAAAGCGAAGAGTACCATCGCAGCGCGCATGTTCCAGGGTGGGTCCGGTGGGCGCATGCCGGAATCTTTCTGAAAGAAGACGAACCAGGGAAATTTGATTCCGGCATGTAGGAACACTCCGGCCGAGGCTGCTGCCAGCAACGTCCAGATCAGCATCATGTGTTCGCCGGCAGCGGCGGAAGCGATCATGGACTTGCTTACAAAGCCCGAGGTCAGCGGGAAGGATGAGATGGCGAAGGCGCCGATGGTTCCGCACACGGCCGTCAGCGGCATAGATTGATACAAACCGCCAAGTTCGCTGCATTTCACCTTACCGGTCATGTAGAACACCGACCCAGCGGACATGAGAAGCAGCGCTTTATATATGATGTGGGCAAAAGCATGGGCCGCCGCGCCGTTAAGGGCGAGCTCGGTACCGATCCCGATTCCGGTCAGCATGAAGCCGACCTGATTGACGATGCTATAGGCGAGGATGCGTCGCATGTCGTTCTCGAGGATGGCGTAGATGATCCCGTAAAAGATCATGGCGACACCCAGCCAAATCAGAATTTCCTCCCCGGGAAACCCGCGCAGCAAAACAAGAACAGAGGTCTTCGTGGTGAAAGCCGACAGCGCAACCATGCCGGTGTAGGACGATTTGGGGTAAGCGTCCGAAATCCAGAATGACAAGGGCACAGCGCCGGCGTTGATCAAAAATCCGGTCAGAATCAACCAATATGGCAATCCATCCGCAGTCATGGGGAGAAACGCGATGTCGCCCGTGGCCTGTATATGTCCGGTGATGCCTGCCATCAGGATGACGCCGCCCAGTAAATGAATACCGAGGTATCGCATACCGGCTGAATAGGCCGGTTTACCGGCGCTCCAGATTACAGCCGTCGAGCCCAGAGCCATGAGCTCCCAGAAGATGAACACGGTCATCAGGTCTCCGGCGAACACGACGCCCAGCGCGGCCCCCGCGTAAATCATGCCTGCCGACAGCTCCAGGACGTTCTCTTGCTTCAGCGCGAAAAGACCCCACGTGAACGCCATCAGCGTGAACACGGTTCCGAAAAGCCGAGCAAGAGGATCGCCTTTCAAAGGCATCAGCTCATAGGAGAGGAAGGGCAAGGTCAGCGCCTCGCCCTGCGGCAGCAGCCAGACACACCACAGTGCGGCCAGCGGTATGGCTAAGAGCGCTACTTTCCGTCCAGGGTTAGGCAGCAGCGGCAAGAGTGCGCCGCCTAGTATCAGAATCAATCCCGGGTGAAACAGAAGGTCACTGATCGTCATAATATGTGTCCTTGCGTTTCAGTAAAAAGCCCAAGGCTTTTGCAAGCACGATCATTACCGCGCAGGTCCCGAGTCCATACCAGGCGTGAAAAGCAAACAGCGCGTCGATCGAAAAATGCGCATGTCGATGAATAAAGAGCTCCGCGACAACCGTTGCGGCGAGCACAATCATAAATATGCGCCACAGCCAGCGAATGGTCTCGGGACGGCGAAGCCAGTGTTCAGCCATGAGCTATACTCCCGCCAATTGCTGTGCGAGGGATTGCACAATATTGGGATAGAAGAACAACGCCAGCGTTGCGGCGGCGGTCAACGACAAGGCCAGGACGGCGGGCCAGGGCGCTTCTCCGTGCGGTGCCTCTCCCGTATCCTTTGGCGGCTTTAGAAACGCGGCGTAAACAATAGGCATGAAGTAGGCCGCATTTAGAAGAGTGCTCGCGAAAAGAACGAACAGCACGAAAATATCCGTAGTCTCCATGGCCGCCGATAGGATGTACCACTTGCCCAGAAATCCGGCGGTCGGCGGAAGACCAATCATCGAAACCGCTGCAATGGCAAAGGCTGTCATGGTGATCGGCATGCGTCGGCCAATACCGTCCAGTTGGCTAACTTCCGTTTTATGGGCCGCGGTATAAATAGATCCGGCGGCAAAAAAGAGCGTAATTTTACCTAAGGCATGCGCTGCGATGTGCATGGTTGCCCCCATGATGGCGAGCGGCGTTGCCATAGCGGCTGCCATAACCACATAAGAAAGCTGACTGATGGTTGAGTAGGCGAGCCGCTTTTTAAGGTTGTCGTGGCCGAGAGCGATGATCGAAGCAACGACAATGGTGAAGCCGGCAACATACACGACCCAGTCGGTTGCACTGGACGTGGCGAACATATCGATGCCGAAGATGTAAACGATGATTTTTAAGACCGTGAACACGCCAGCTTTAACCACAGCTACAGCGTGCAGAAGCGCGCTAACCGGTGTCGGAGCAACCATGGCTGCAGGTAGCCACCCGTGCACCGGCATGACAGCTGCCTTGCCGACGCCATAGATAAACAGCAGAGACATCACGGCAAAGAGGCTTGCGCTCATAAGCGGGTCGAAAACACCGCCCGGCTGAAACTCCAGGGTTCCGGTCATGAAATAGGTGGCGATGATCGCAGGCAGTAGAAACAGCACTGACGTAGACAGCAAAATGCCCAAATACATGCGCCCGCCTGCCCGGGCCGCGTCTGTGCCTTTATGCGTGACCAACGGATAGGTGGACAGGGTCAGAACTTCGTAGAACAAAAACAGCGTGAATAAATTTGCGGCAAACGCGATACCAATCGTGCTGGCAATCGCGACGGCGAAAGCAGTGTAGAATTGCGTTTGGCGCGGTTCGGCATTTCCGCGCATGTAGCCAACCGAATACAGCGAGTTGATAATCCACAGACCCGAAGCGATCATGGCGAACAGCATGCCAAGAGGCTCTACTTCAAACCGAATGGAGAGGCCGGGCAAAACGTCGTAGCCCTGCGTTGACGGGCG
>JAUIGX010000273.1 GCA_030432435.1 Alphaproteobacteria bacterium | reverse complement strand
TCGACCGAATCTGCACCCACATCCTCGCCTTCGAGGGCGAGGCCCATGTCGAATGGTTCGAGGGCAACTTCGAGGATTACGAGGAAGACAAGAAGCGCCGCCTCGGCCCGGACGCGGTGGAGCCGAAGCGGATCAAGTACAAGAAATTTGCGCGGTAGCGCCGAAAAGGTGTTGATACGATACCTTTTCGGCACCATATTCACACATGCGTTTCGAGTACGATCCCGCGAAGAGCGCGGCCAACCGCGCCAAGCACGGGATCGACTTCGAGGACGCACAGGCGTTGTGGGCGGATGAGCGGCTCCTGATCCTGCCGTCCCGCAGCACCGTCGACGAGGACCGCTGGCTGGCCATCGGACGGATCGATGACAGCCACTGGACCGCGATCATCACCATGCGCGGCACGGCGATCCGGCTGATCTCCGTCCGCCGCGCCCGACAGGAGGAACGCGATGTCTATCAAGGCGACTGACCTCGATCGCGCCTTCGACGACGGCGAAGAGGTTCTTCAGCATTTCGACCGGGCCAAGGCCACACGCCCGAACCTCGAATCGCGCCGCGTCAACGTCGATTTCCCCGCCTGGATGGTCGAGGGGCTGGACGCCCGCGCCGCCCATCTCGGCATCACCCGGCAAGCCCTGATCAAGATGTGGATCGCCGACCGGCTGGAGTGAGGCACGATGCATTCAGCCCAAGACTGACCGCATCACCATGCGCGTTCCGCGAGTACTGGTGGATGCGCTGAGGGCCAAGGCGGTGGAACCTGAGCAGATCAAACTCAAGAAGTTTGCGTTGGGGCAAATTAGTCAATGTAGCCGTCCGCAACGTCGATAAAATACCTAGAAACCAATTCGAGAAATACAGCCAGGTCCACGTCTGTTGCTGCAGGGTTGATTTGGTAAATTATTGTTTTCAACTCATCCGCGTGCAACTTGAGCAGTCCCTTCAGTACCTCTACCTGCATGTAAGGGTCATTAAACTCTTGGGTTTCCGCATTGTCCTCACGAAAAGCAATAATGAAACCTACATACCTTGCTCTCTTTTGCTCGCTTTCTACAAACACCTTCAACCCGTTGTAACGACGGATCTCATAAATGTCGCCCTGAGATAGCAGCGCTGTCATTTCTCTATCCCCACAGGAACCGCAAAATCCACAATATCAAAGAAAACGCCAAGGCCGAAAATGAAACTAAGAAAGTATGCATGGGCGACACGCCACAAATCGCGCGTCCTGACAATGCCAGTACACAAGTAATCACATGAGCGGCAAGCAGGACAATTATTGCAAGCAAGAACCACATGCCGCTGGAGATGAGGTTTGCGGTTTCCGGAGAAACTGAAGCGCTGGAACCAAGTGCGATCAGGGAAAGGGTAACCGGCGTGAGCCAGCCGACCAGTGTTAGTCCGGGCCCAAGCAAATTTTTCGCATTCTCTTTCGCAGCTTCAGACATTGATTATTGAAAGCCAGGTATTGTGTAAACCTCGTTACTGTAGGGATTTACTTGGTATTCATTGAACTGAGCGGCCATACGATTTCCGGGCGCGCCAAGATGAACCTCCGCCCCCGACTGCATATCGATATTTTTCTGACCTGCAATAGCCAAGGAAAAGTCGACCGCGGCAACACCTTGATCAAATAGATCAGCTTGCCATCCGCTTTCAGTGGAAACGCTCTGAGGCGGAAGATAAAATACGTTTGGAACGGTCTTGTAGTGCCGCTCGTCTTGAGAAAGAAGATCTACAAAGACGTGATTTGGGTTCATGCTAGCATACTTAGCTGCGATTGCCTCTCCAAATGCACCTACTATGACCGCATCTTCTGATTCTTCTGAGATCGCCCTAATGGCAGCAAATGTAGAATCATATTCACCGGCGGTCTGCACAAATATGACCGCTGCATCACATATGTTCTCAAGTATTTCGCTTGCGTAAGTCGCTCCGGCAAAAAGGCTTTCAGCGGGAGCGCCGTCCTGGCTCGGGACCAAGAAGTATACATTGGTACCGGCCGGACATTCCTGCGTCAGGACGCGGGAGCAAGGGACCACAATAAATGAAACAGCACCAACCAAGAGCGATCTTCTATCCATGCTGTCTATTTCCTCTCCGAGCCTCAATAGTATGGTCAAACAAGTGGACCGGTCAAGCCAAAGCAAGCCGAGAACACGCTTCATCTAAGTTATCTAATTCAAAAAACCACTTCGTCCACTTTGGTGTGACCCAAAAACCGCAACCAACCCGTGACACAAATGATCCCGATACCCCCCGGTTCGCTCGGCGCTAGGCTTTCCGGAACCAACAGCGCCAACCAGGGCGCCAAGTTGAACAGCAGGATCGCCAGCTTGTAGCGGCCGAGGAAGTCGACATAGATCCCCGGCCAGGCCTCCGCCGGCACGCCTGTGATCCGCGATTGCAGCCGCACGATCCAGGCGCGGGCGAAGACGATGAGTCCCGCCGACAGGAGGTAGACGCCCAGATTGATCAGCGTCATCCAGCCGAAGACGGCCGTCAGCTGCGCCATGTCCATTCTCTCCTCCTGTGCTGTCCGGGGACCGGAGGCAAGCCTGGCACGGCCTTGGCACGGCGGGCCTTGACCTCGCTCAAGCCGCGCTCGCAATGATCGAATGTGGCGCGCCGGCGCTCAGACGCAGCGGTAGCTCGTCGCCTCGCCGGCAGAGACCGAAAGTTCCCCCAGCCGGGTGCAGGTCTCGCCGTCGAGGCCGGGATGCAGCGTCAGGCTCCTGGCGCCGCCGAGGGTCACGATGAGGATCAGTGTCATCATTCTGTTACAATGCCCGCAGAGGCCTCCCTTATCTAAGGATCCTCGCAGCTTGCACGGAACTCCTTACCGGGAGCGTAACCGTCGGCGTGGGGGAACGGGCGCGGCCGAGCCAGCCAGGCCGACAGGCGGTCCGGTCGCGGCGGCGCGGGCGTCCCGCACGGACGCCGGGACGCCGGAAGCGCGCTCTCAAAGGGCCGGAAAGGGTCGCGGCCGGCCAGGGCGGACGCTCGGGCCCGTTGCCGTTCTGCCCGGCCCGCCGTGCGCTGCCGGTGTACGGCCGGTGTACAGCCGGTGCCGCCGCTCAGGCCACCGCCAGCGCCGCGCCCCACATGCCCAGGCCGAAGATCGTGTGCGCGATCAGCCCCATGATCCGGGCCTTGGTCGGGTTGGCCGTCCGCGCCGCCGCCCAGCCCAGCCCCATGCCCGGCTGCAGCAGGAACCACCCCGCCGCGATGGTCAGCAGCGAGAAGATCCAGACCGGCAGGAAGCTCGGTTCGGCCAGCCATGCCGGCCCGGCAATCGCAGCGAAAACAACGCCGTAGAGCACACCAACGCCGTAATGCAGCGCCCAGCCGAGCCCCAGCTCGCCCGCCACCGGCGCCG
>JAUIGX010000039.1 GCA_030432435.1 Alphaproteobacteria bacterium | reverse complement strand
CGATTTTTTGCGCGCGGGTTTGTTCCAGGAGCGAAACCACCGCCCACCCGGATGTCTCGACCATAGGAGAGACATGAACCGTCATCATCCGCGTGCCGGTTTTAGGTGTATCGAGCACCACTCCATAGGCCGATGTCGAGGAGCCTGTTTCAACAGCCTGATCGACCAATGAGGAGATCGGTGACTGCGGCGGCAGAATATCGGTGAGCGGTTCGCCGGTCAGCATAGTTGCGCTGGATTGGAAAAGTTGTTCTGCGGCGGCATTTGCGTATCGAATGGCTAAAGTGCCATCCACGACCAAAGTCGCACCCGGCAGAGCGCCAAGCACGACCTCTGCAGACAATTCATTTGTATTGCCGTTGTGATGGTTTTCGCTTTGGGGAATCTGTCGTACCGGCGCTGACATTAGGCGGCAGCCTTAACATCATCGCAAGCGCGATCAGTACTGGATTCCGTGAAGTCGCCGGCGAATAAACGCTGAATGCTATCCCGCACCTGGGCAGGACTTGTTTCACGGTTCACCGCCGCTCTGAATGCATTGGCGCCGTGCACGCCTGCGGCGGACCATGCCAAGTGCTTGCGAGCAATGCGCACGCCCTGATGCTCGCCATAATGAGTGAGAAGCGCGTCGTAGTGCTCGAGGGTAAGCGCGCAGCGCACCTCGTATGGAGGTTCAGCCAAACGCTCGCCGGTATTCAGGAAATGCTGAACATGGGCTGGAAACCACGGTTTGCCATAGGCCCCTCTGCCGATCATGACGCCGTCAGCACCGGACTGATGCAAAAGTTCAGTGGCGTCGTCGAATGTGATCACGTCGCCATTGCCGACTACCGGAACAGAGACAGCCTCTTTTACTTTACGGATAAAAGCCCAATCTGCGCTGCCTTTATAGAGCTGCTGTCGTGTGCGGCCATGAATGGTGATGAGTTGCACGCCCGCATTTTCCGCCTTCTTCGCAAGTGACGGGGCGTTGAGATTCTCGTGGTCCCACCCCATGCGCATTTTTAAGGTAACCGGTATTTTGACCGCGTTCACGGTGGCCTCAATGATGCGCGCAGCGTTGTCTTCATCGCGCATCAGGGCAGAGCCTCCATAGGTCTTAACGATCTTTTTGACCGGACAGCCCATGTTGATGTCGATAATGGCCGCTCCGCTGTCTTCGTTGATGCGTGCGGCTTCTGCCATCACATCTGGGTCGCATCCAGCTAACTGGACAGCCAGAGGCTCCTCGTCACTATAATCGGCGCTGCTTCTGCGGCTTTTGCCCCCGGCGTGTTTATGAGCGTGAACTGTTTGCTGGCTGGCGAGCATCTCAGAAAAGACAAGCGGACAGCCTGATTGCCGTACGAGCCGGCGAAACGGCCTGTCGCTAACCCCGGACATGGGCGCAAGGAACACGTTGCCTGCCACACTTACCGGACCGATCTGAATTTGGGGCATGCTCATCTGTTGCTCTAACGACACTGTCTAAAGATTAGGCATTTGCCCAGGAAACCGAAGCAAAATCAAGGGATATGAGGCATCGCCGACGCATACCGTTTCATATTCGCAACATATTGGACCAAAACGGAAATTGCGCCAAATCGCGGGTATCCTTACTGTGCGCTGCCGCTAGACCGTAGATAAAGGACTTCTTGTGACCCGTTGTGCCGTTCTTGTTGTTGCCGCCGGCCGGGGGCAACGATTCGGAGGATCTCTGCCCAAGCAGTATGCGCCCCTCAAGGGGGAGCGGCTGTTGCACCGCACCCTGCGTGCGTTTACCAGCCACCCCAATATCAGCAGGGTCCTGGTCGCCATCCACCCCGACGATTCGGCCATTTTCGCCGAAACGGCGGTCGGGCTGGAGGTTCAGTCCGTTTTCGGCGGAGCGACGCGTCAGGACTCCGTTTTAAGGGGCTTGGAGGCCCTGGCCGACGACCCACCGGACTATGTGCTCGTTCATGATGGGGCACGACCGATGATCTCGGCTCGCCTTATAGACGCGGTGATCGACGGACTATCGACAGCGGAGGGAACACTACCGGTTGTCCCCGTGGTCGATACTCTTAAGAAGGTCGATGGGGACGCGGTTGGCGCAACGGTGCCCCGCGATCAACTCGTACGTGCGCAAACCCCACAAGGATTTCGCTTCTCGGCAATTTTAGCCGCGCACCGCAAATATGCGGGTGAATCTCTCACCGACGATGCCGCCGTCATGGAACGTGCGGGGCAGCGCGTGATTACGGTTATAGGCGATGAGGCCAACGTAAAGGTGACGACCATGGATGATCTTGCGCGGCTTACCGCCGTTTTATCCGAGACCCGAATTGGACAAGGGTTTGATGTGCACAAGTTCGGGCCGGGTGATCATGTCACCCTCTGCGGCGTAAAGGTGCCTCATGCAAACGCCCTGGAAGGACATTCCGATGCGGATGTCGCCCTGCATGCAGCGACCGATGCCATTCTAGGCGCCATTGGCGCCGGCGATATCGGCCAACACTTTCCTCCCAGCGACGAGAAATGGCGAGGAGCTCCCTCAGACAAATTTATTCAACACGCTCACGAATTATTGACTCAACAAGGTGGTTCGCTTGTGCATCTGGACATTACGATCATCTGTGAGAGACCAAAGGTGGGGCCACATCGCCAAGCTATGGTGAATTCCGTTGCGCGCATTCTTGGCGTGGGCGGCGGACGCATTAGCGTAAAAGCTACCACCACTGAAGGCCTTGGGTTCACGGGCCGGGGCGAAGGTATCGCAGCAC
The DNA here is from genome assembly GCA_030432435.1 of Alphaproteobacteria bacterium. GTDB lineage: Bacteria > Pseudomonadota > Alphaproteobacteria > Rhodospirillales > Rhodospirillaceae > UBA11612. The sequence continues at coordinate 16,002 of JAUIGX010000039.1, read as the reverse complement.
AGGCAGTGGCCACTGTCAGGGTCTAGGTTGATGACCGATCTTGCCACGATTGCAGCACACGCTCGTGCGTGACCATTTTAATCGGGCCCGACGGCTGAGCATGAGACGCTCATGTAACAATTCGTATCAGGTATTTTCTTATCAGCGGCTCCCGGAGTGTGCCCATTAGCGCCCCTTCCTCAATCGGCGAATAGGTTTGATAGCTATCCAAAGATAGTGCAATATTTGCATCTGGGCTTAATGACCCACGCCAAATTTGCCCGCAAGTTTGGCGTATATTCCTGGGGGGGAATCTAAAATGGGATTGAAGAAACCCGACGTCCAACCGCTGGACGTGCGCGGCGTAACCTTTACTGTTGCTGCAATTCTTGTGGCGGCTTTGTATCAGGGCCTCTGGTACGTAGCTCCCAATTTTCTCGCGCTGCCCTTATGGCAAGGCGCAACTTTATCAGTCGCATTCCTACTCGGCTCCCTGGCTCTCGCGGCTCCCGTCATACTCGCGTGGCTAGCTATACGCTTCGACGACGCCAACTCCTCCGAGACCTTTGAAACCAGCGGTCATTAACACACGGATATATGCATCATGGAATCATCGGTCAGCCCGATAGCGATTAGCCTGTTCTTTGTCATAGTTGTGCTTACGCTCGCCATCACCTACGTCGCGGCCAAACGTAGCCGGACCGCTTCGGAGTTATATGCAGCCGGCGGCCGTATTAAACCCTGGCAGAATGGATGGGCGATCGCGGGTGACCTTATGTCCGCAGCGACGTTCCTCGGCGGAATCGGCATGTTCTTTTACGCCGGGTACGATGCGTTGCTTTATGCGTTTCCTGCGCTAATCGGGTTCATGATCATGTTGGGCTTTATCGCCGGCCCGATGCGCCGGCTAGGGCGATTCACATTTGCAGATGCCGCCGCCGTGCGGCTTTCGCCGGTTCCCATTCGCATCATCTCATCGTTAAGCGCTCTAGCCGTGAGTTTCATGTATCTGATCGCTCAGATGCTGGGCGCAGGCGGCTTAATTCAAATTTTGTTCGGCATTCCCTACGCAGGCGCCGTGATTATCGTAGGTGGTTTAATGGTCATCTACGTTGCCTTTGGGGGAATGCTGGCAACAACTTGGGTACAATTCACCAAAGCGATTTTATTGGTCATGGGGGTTTCGATCCTCGCCGTTCTAGCGCTCGGGCAAACTAATTTTAGCCTGGACGAGCTTTATTCTCGAGCGGCCGAGGTTCATACGCTTGGGCTGAGTTTAATGCAGCCGGGCGGTCTGGGGTTATCGACACTTGAGGCTGTATCTTTGAGCCTGGCTATTGCACTTGGCATTCCGGGTATGCCCCACATCCTCATGCGCTTTTTCACGGTTCCCGACCCGGAGGCCGCCCGCCGGTCGCTCGTTATTAGCATGGTGGTCGTCGGTTCGGCGCTCTTCATTGTGTACATGATACTCGGGCCCGCGGGCGTGGCTTTCATCACGAACCACGGCGACGCAATGACGGAAGCGGGTACCGTTCAGGGCGGCACCAATATGGTTGCTTTGCATCTCGCCCGCTTTCTAGGTGGAGAAGCTCTTTTCGGGATTATCGCTGCCGTCGCATTCGCGACCATCCTGGCAGTCGTCTCGGGCCTAACCGTAGCCGCAGCGTCGTCCCTCTCACACGATCTCTACGCCAATGTATTTGCGCGCGGTAATCTTGATGAGAAACGGGAAGCCGTGGTGTTTAGAGTTTCGTGCCTGTTTGTCGGTGCCGTCGGTATCGGGCTCGGCATCGCTTTCGAGGGACAAAACATCTTGTTCCTGACCGGGCTGCTTTATTCCATCGCGGCAAGCGCATGTTTTCCTGTACTCGTCATGTCTATGTTCTGGCGACCATTGACAACGGCGGGAGCCGTTAGCGGCAGCGCCGTGGGTTTGGCGCTTTCAGTCGGGTTAATCGTGCTTGGCCCTACTGTATGGGTGCAAGTGTTGGGAAATGCGGAAGCGATTTTCCCGATGAGCCAACCGGCTATTATTTCCGTGCCTGCGGCGTTTCTGGTGATGGTCATCGTATCGCTACTTAAACCCGCACCTGACCTCGCGGACCAAACCCAACCGACCTAAAACAGACTGTTTGCGGTAGAGGTTGATTAATACCGAGCCGATTCCGGCGTTAGATCACGTACGCGTGCGTCCGATTAGTGCTATGATCACCGCATGAATGATAAAACCGCTAACCAGCCTCGAACTGTCGTTGACGATACCGATTTTGTAGATGCGCGAGTCGCGCCGCGCGGCAGCCTTGAAAACTTATCCCAACACGAGATTGCCAAGCTACTTGATCGCGGTCAGGGCGGGCTCTACCCCCTGTTGCGTCGCTGTGCCCTCGCCGTTCTAGCGTCCGGCAACGAAATTCGAGATCCGCGCGAGTTGTTCGAGAAGTATCATGACTTTCAGCTTGAAGTCATACGCCAGCCCTGGGGCGTGAAGGTCGAAATGCTGAACGCACCCGGCAACGCGTTTGTTGACGGGAAAATGATCAGAGGCGCGAAGGAACATCTTTTTGCGGTGCTGCGCGATATTGTTTTTGTCGCCAACGAAATCATCGAGAGCGAGAGGTTCGACCTCAGCGACAGCGGCGGCATTACCAATGCCGTGTTTTGTATTTTGAGAAATGCGAAATTACTCGATGACAAGAGTGATCCTGATATCGTGGTGTGTTGGGGCGGTCACGCAGTCTCGGGCGAGGAATACGACTATTCGAAAAAAGTCGGATACGAGCTGGGATTGCGCGGCCTTAACATCTGCACGGGCTGCGGCCCCGGCGTGATGAAAGGGCCGATGAAGGGCGCAGCCATCGGCCATGCAAAACAACGCATTCATGGAGGCCGATACATCGGCATCACCGAACCGGGCATCATTGCGGCGGAATCACCGAACGCTATCGTGAACCAACTCGTTATTATGCCGGATATTGAAAAACGGCTTGAGGCATTTGTCCGGCTAGGGCACGGCATCATCGTTTTCCCGGGCGGCGTCGGTACCGCGGAAGAGTGCCTGTTTCTGCTAGGGGTTCTGCTCGACCCGGCCAACGCGAACCACAAATTTCCCTTGATTCTGACGGGCCCCTCCTCGGCGGCGGATTACTTTCACCGATTTCATGACTTTGTCGGCCTGACCCTCGGTGACGAGGCCCAGTCGCGCTACGAAATAATCATCGATAATCCGGCTGAAGTGGCGAAGGTGATGAGCGCCGGACTCGAGAACGTCCGACTGCACCGTCTCGAAACCGGCGATGCCTATAACTTCAATTGGACACTTAGTATTCCGCGCGATTTTCAGGTGCCGTTTGAAGTTTCTCACGCAAGCGCCAAAGCGCTCACATTGCAGCTCGATCAGCCTATACATGAGCGTGCCGTAAATCTGCGCCGCATGTTCTCGCTGCTTGTCGCGGGAAGTGTGAAGGATTACGGCATTCAGCAGGTTGAAGAGCATGGTCCGTTCGAGATTCATGGCGACCCCGAACTGATGGGCGCCATTGATTCTCTCTTGGAACAGTTTGTGGCTCAGAACCGTATGAAACTGTCGGGTAATCGCCAGCCCGTGTACAGGATTAAGGCTTAAGGGGCTTTTGTTTGTTCCAGGCTCATCAACGCGCTGATGTCCTCATCCACACTGGCGGCAAGACCCACGCCGGCTTCTGCGTACATATTGAATGCCGCATCGGCGCCGGCGGCGCGCAGACTTTCAGCGTGATCGGGAAACTTCGCAAGCGCGGCAAGAAACCCGTTGAACTCGCCGCTTTTAATTTGTTGCACGGCGTAAATATTGGCCCGGTGCTCCGGCATAGCCAGCAGAACAACTTTCAAATTTCGTGAAACGCGGTTCACGCGTTCCCAAAAATCAGAGTCCGCCGCATCTCCAAGAATGACATGGCGCCCCTCCTCTTGGTGCTTGCGCACCTTTTCAGCGTTGCTTTCAATGCCGATGACAACGCTGCCGTAACGCTCGCGGAGATAATCGTAAGCCCCGGTACCGACACGGCCCATGCCGAATACGGCGATGGTGGCATTGCCAAGCACCAGAGGCTGGTCGTTCGGATGGTGCTCTGTGCGCTCGAACTTGAGCAGAATTTTATGAAGCCGCGCATAGATCTTATACGGAACTGCATTTGTGGGAGCTGACAATAAATAGGAAATTGAGAGCGCGATGGCGATCACCACCATCCAGTCATTGTTTAACCATCCGTTACTTACAGCCACGGCGCTGACGATAAGGCCGAACTCGCTATAGGTTGCGAGGTTCAAGGAGGCTAGCAATGCCGACCGTGCACGCAGTTTAAAGCGCGTCAGCAGAGCAAAGAACAATGCCGATTTGGCGGGAACCAACACCACGAGAACCATCGCGACCGCGAGGTGAGAAAGCGTCGGGGTTCCTGATAGGCCGATATCTAGGAAGAATGCGACCAGCAGAATTTCCTTGAAGCCAAATATGGAATTGGCGACTTCCGTCGCACGCTTATGGGATGCCATCATGGCCCCGAGCACGAGTGCCCCAAGGTCCGGCTTTAAGCCCACCAGTTCAAACGTCCCTGCCCCAAGAACCACCGCCGCGAACAATCCGAACAAGGGGACTAATTCGCCATGGCCGACACGGTCCAATAATCGACCAAGCACAGGCTTGAGAAAGATCAACCCGAAAAGCGCGAATGCCCACGGCGAAGGAATCTTGGCTGTCGCTGCCGTTAGGAAAATAACGGCGAAGATGTCCTGAATGATGAGGATGCCGATAGCGGAGCGGCCGTGCAGAGTGCCCATTTCACCGCGCCCTTCCAACACTTTCACCGTAAATACGGTGCTGGAAAAGCTAAGAGCGAAGGCAAGCATCAGAGCCCCCTGCCACCCCAAGTCGGCGAAAAGGCCGACCTCTGCGTTGGCAAGGAGGAGCAGAACTCCAGTGAGGCCCGCCGTTGTCACGAAGGTATGGATAGACGTACCGGCCCAAACTTCAGGTCGGGCGAAGGTTCCGACCTTTAGTTTTAAACCGATGGTAAAGAGCAGCAGGACAATGCCGGCGTCGGCGATTTCCTTAATAGCGGGGTCTGGCGCGACGCCCAGGGCACTGAGCGTAAAGCCTGCGAGCAGAAAACCGGCCAAGGGCGGAAGGCCAAGGAGCCGCGCAATGAACCCTAAGGCGAATGCCAGAGCAATCGAGATCGGCACGGTTGGTAGGGCAGTTGCATCCATAGGCAGAGATATTCCCGAAGCGTCTGACCTTTAGTATTTACCGCCTAACAGCAGGTAGGGGAAGCGCGTGGGATACGCTCTGCGACTGATCAGGCTGGCCGACAGCCGATAAAATTCTGCCTGTGCCATTTATCAAGGACGACGGTCACGCTAAAGCCAGCCCTCTCGAGAACATCGCTCCATTCGGCGCGGCTAAACAGCCCCATTTCATGGCGTTCCTGGGATACGCGAGTTTCGCCGTTCCCTTCACGCATAACGACGGTGTAGTCGGTGATGAAGGTACTGTCGGTTGGGTCCGGGTCCCAAGACCATTCAAGATACCTCAAACTGCGGTCGGAGGTGTCAGAGCCACCGTGCCCGGATTCTGTTTTGAAAGATTCACGAGTGCAGTCAGGTGAGAAGACAGCTACCCCTCCGGGCGTGCAATGGCGAAAAGCAGTCGTGACGACAGCCGACAAATCCGTAAGAGAGGTCATGTACATGACGGCATCGTGCACGAACACACCGTCGAACATACGGTCCAGTTGGATTGTGCGCATATCACCTCTTACGTGGTCGCACTCTGGATTGAGTTTTCGACTGATCTCCAGCATCTCCGGCGAAAGATCGGAAAGTGTCAGATCAATATCGTTTTTAAGATGGGAGGCCGTGTTCCCTCCCCCTGATCCGAGTTCAAGCATAGTGCGCGGTGGGTGCGCGCTGTATTGTTTAAATAGATTCAGAAAGAATTCTGCTTCTTCCGCGTAGTCCTCCGGCGGCGACAGCAGGGGCCACCATCTCGCTAAGTCACCGTAAAGCTTCATGTGCGGTTTTTTAGTTTGCGGTTTCGTCGTCAACCCATTCGAGATAGTTGGCAAGGCCCAGGGTCATCTCGTAGGCGACGGCGCAAGGGGCTTCGTTGCTATGCAGTTCTTCAATGCGTTCGAGGGCGGCGTGGGCTAGATCGAAACGAGTCTTGGCGATCAGAACCGCCTCCTTTGCCTCTTCTACCTTACCTTCCCACCGGTATATGGACGTGACGCCGTCCGTAATATTGACGCAAGCAGCCAATTTTTCCTCGACCAGCGTTCGGCCAATGGTCCGGGCCTCGTCTCCCGAAACGGCGGTAACGTAAATCATACAATGGCTTGCGGTGGATACGCTCATGGCTAAGCTCCTTCTTTCGTTACCCCACGTCATACCTTACACTTATTGCCGAACCGATGGGTTTATGAAAAATTCACATCTTGGCGGACATAGTGCCTTGTTCCGGCATCCTGCTGGAAAAACAAAGGCGCAAACGCCAAAGGATGAGGACGTTCATGGACGGTGGTGATCGCACGCACACCCGACCGTCACCTGCCCAGCGCAGGTGGTTGGAACGTGGGCTGACTCAGCCCGGCGGCAAACTACCGTTGTTCGATCTGGACGGGCGCAAAGTTAGCCCGCAAGTCGTTCGAAAATGCCTTGAATGCGGATGGGCGGAGCCCTGGTTTGCCAATCAAATCAAGCCCGACTGGCTGGTGTGCAAGCTGACGCCTTCTGGTCGCTTCACCCTTGAGCAATCTAATCGCGATTAGAGATCTGGCTTAAAATCAAGCCGTCAGTTCCAGAGACTCGCCGGGCTTGGCGAAAGCGCCGGAAACTGCAAAGTAATTGCGCGCATAACTAGACGAGGCATCGCGAAATTCGCGGGGAGCCGTAAGACTTTCACGGTCGTCTGAGACTGTGCGGTAGTAGTTGGCCGCCTCGGCCCCTGACAGAACCGCTGGTCCGGCATCGGGCAGTTTGGTCGGCCGCGGCCGATACTCCGATGCGGAGCTATCACTCTGTACCTGTTTGTCGCCGCCGAGCGCCCGGCCCAAGCCTTCAAGAGTTGAGGCCGTAATAAAGGACCGGAACGTAACGCCGGGGTCCCGATCTTCTCTGGTGTTCTTGCGCTGATCACGGCTCGCCGCATCGCGCTCGTCGATCGGCGCAATAGAGGCTTGCGGCCGTGGCGGCGGCGGTGTTGGTGCCGCAACCGGCTGTAGGGTGATCGAATCAAAACCGATATACATGGTTCCGGCTCAAGCCTCCTCGGCCTGCCCAATCCATAACAATTAACCATTTATAAAGGTATTCCGACGACCCGACAAGAAATGACGCAGTTGCACCAAAACAACGACCTGCAGAAGAACAGGCACATTCAATCTTATGATTATAATTCAGTTAATTACGGGATTGTTCTTCCCTAAATTATTAGAAATACAATTGATTTTACGCTTTGGAAGCATGGGGCTTGAAATGGTCGGGGCGGCGGGATTTGAACCCACGACCCCTTGACCCCCAGTCAAGTGCGCTACCGGACTGCGCTACGCCCCGAACAAACCTCGGCGGGGGCAGAAATTGGGGGGCCCCAGCCGGGAAGCGGCGCACTATAAGCGCCACTCTTTGGCAAAACAACCAAGTCTTCACACTAATTAGTAGTGGCCGTTGAAAGTATTTTTGAGAGCGCTTAAGTGCCCTGCAACGCGCCGCGCAAATCGTCGCGCAGAGTTGTAAGTTCGGCGAGCAGCTTTGCCGCCTCTTCGCGGGGCAAGCCCTTGGGCTCAGGCGCGGTCGGTTGCGCCGGTGACACAGTGGAGTCCTCGGCGGTTACGGCCTTCACACCCACTTCGCGCAAAAGCTTCTGGACGCCCTTGATCGTCAGCCCATCAGTGTAAAGCAAAGCACGGATGCGTTTGAGAAGAGCAACGTCTTCCGGGCGGTAATAACGCCGCCCGCCGCCACGCTTCAATGGGCGAACCTGGGTGAATTTGGTTTCCCAAAATCGCAAGACATGCTGCGGAACATCAAGCTCACCGGCCACTTCGCTGATGGTTCGGAAAGCACTATCGGATTTCTCCGGGCGGCGGCGTGTATCGTCCGCCCCCGTATCGCCCGTTTCAGTCATATCTTTATCGCTCACGTTGTCGGCGGATTATTTGACTGGTTTGGTTGCGCTTCAGTCTCAGTCGACCGATTGGCATGGCCTTCACGAATCCGAGCTTTCAAAAGCTGCGACGGACGGAACACAAGAACCTTGCGCGGCAGAATAGGAACTTCTTCGCCGGTCTTCGGATTGCGGCCAATGCGTTGACCTTTTTGGCGCACAGAGAAGCTGCCGAATGACGAAATCTTCACGGTCTCGCTTTTCAGCAAGGCTTGCGTGATCTCATTGAGAACCAACTCAAGTAAGTCCGCGGATTCATTCCGCGATAAACCGACTTCTTGATAAATGGCCTCGGCCAACTGTGCTCGAGTAATGGTGTCGCCCATTGTCGCGCTCCCCCTAGAAGCGGCGTATTTACAAAAGGTTAGACTGTCAGATTCTGTGCGTCAATTAGGTTTTCTATGTCTGACAAGGCTTTAGGAGGTCAGGCGCGTTTTTCGGCAGGAAACCTATCTAAAGGCGTACGAGAGCGGAGCCCCAGGTAAATCCACCGCCCATGGCCTCCATAAGAACCAATTGGCCCGGCTTGATACGCCCATCGGCCACGCCGGTCTCGAAAGCCAGCGGAATAGAGGCTGCTGAGGTGTTCGCGTGCTGGTCCACGGTGACGATAACCTTCGCAGGGTCCATACCAAGTTTCGAGGCCGTACTATCGAGGATTCGTTTATTTGCCTGGTGAGGCACTAGCCAGTCGACGTCGTCGATGGTCAGGCCGTTCGCATCGAGCGCTTCCCGGACCGTGCTAGCCAAATTTACGACCGCATGACGGAAAACTTCCTTTCCCTTCATGCGCACATGGCCGGTTGTTTGCGTGCTCGCAGGTCCACCATCCACGTAAAGCATATCGTGGTAGCGACCATCAGAATGAAGATGAGTAGAGAGAATCCCGCGATCAGAGGACGTTCCCGTTCCCTCTTCCGCGCTTACCACCACTGCCCCGGCCCCATCGCCGAACAACACGCACGTTGTGCGGTCTTCCCAGTCGAGAATACGGGAGAATGTTTCTGCGCCGATCAACACTGCACACTTTGATTGTCCGGCTTTGATAAAGTTATCGACTACGGCCAAGCCGTATATGAAGCCGGAACAAACCGCTTGCACATCGAAAGATGGAACGCCTGGGCGCCCTAAGGCGCTTTGAACACGGGCGGCTGTTGCGGGAAAAGTTTCATCCGGGGTTGCCGTCGCAACCACAAAAAGGTCCACCTCGTTGCCATCACGGCCGGCAGCCTTGAGCGCACGCGTTGCCGCCTCTATGGCAAGGTCGGACGTTTTTTGACCATCAGCGGCAACATGGCGCTTGCAAATCCCGGTACGCTCGATGATCCACTCGTCTGAGGTGTCGACTTGCTTTGCAAGTTCGGCATTGGTCAAAACTCGCTCGGGGAGATAGGCCCCGACCCCTTGAATAACGGACCGAAACATCACTTGGCCCCTGATTCAACCGGTGAATCCGCCAGGGCGGCTCCGCCGGACACAGCGCCTTCCGAAGAGTCAGGCGCCGCTTGCGCAGCGATATGAGCCAATTGCTCCGCGATACGACCATTGAGATCGCGTGAAATCATATCCACGCCGACGCCAATGGCATTCGCAAATCCGATTGAATCCGTTCCACCGTGACTTTTCACAACCACCCCGTTCAAACCAACAAACAAGGCTCCGTTATAACGGCGTGGGTCGGCGCGCGCCATAACCTGACTTAAAACAGGTTTGGCGAAAATCATGCCGAATTGCGCCATGAGCGAACTCTTGATGGCATTTTTCAAGAACTCGGAAAATAGTTTTGCGGTTCCCTCGGCGGTCTTCAAGGCAACGTTGCCCGTGAATCCGTCAGTGACAATAACGTCGACTGTACCCTTGGTGATGTCATCGCCTTCGACGAAACCGGCAAATTCCATATCCAAATGCGAGCTACGCAGCGTTTGCGCCGCCTCTCGCAAAATGTCGGTTCCCTTTAAATCTTCCGAGCCGATATTGAGAAGTCCGACGCTTGGGCGATCAAGCCCCAGCATGGCGCGCGCAAAACATTCGCCCATCACTGCGAACTCAACCAGATTGCGCGCATCGCATTGTGCGTTGGCGCCCAAGTCGAGCATCACCGTTTCGCCGATTTTAGAGGGAAACATCGAGCAGATGGCCGGGCGATCAATCCCCGGCAGCATTCGCATAATAACTTTAGACATCGCCATCAGCGCGCCGGTGTTGCCGGCAGATACAACTCCGCCCGCCTCTCCGGCTTTGACGGCCTCGATGGCTTTCCACATGCTGGTGTTGCGACCGGACCGAATAACCTGGCTTGGCTTCGCATCGCCCGTGACGACATCGTCCGTGTGGCGAACTTCGCAACAGGCCGCAAGAGTCTTGTTTGCATCCAGCGCCGGCCGAATACGCTTTTCATCGCCGAACAGCAGAAACCGGGCAAGCGGATATCTGATATGTGCTTCGGCAACGCCCTTAATGACGATGTCGGGGGCGTGGTCGCCGCCCATAGCATCCAGAGAAAGGGTGAAAGGCGCGTTCAAAGGGGTCTCCCGACCGGTTGAGCCGAAACGCGATGGTCTGGCGTCGCCGTGAGAGTTCTAGCCGCTCCGCCGTACGGGGCCGCCGGACGCCTAATTTCGCGCAAGGATATTGGACGCGGCTGTTAAGCTACAGCCTCGGAGTCCGCAGTTACTTCCCGGCCGTCGTAGTGACCGCAGGACGCACAAACATGGTGCGGGCGCTTTAACTCACCGCAATTGGGACATTCCTGATAGGCGCCCCCCGTCAGCGCGTGGTGTGAGCGGCGCATGTTCCGGCGTGACTTGGAAGTCTTCTGTTTAGGTACAGCCATTGTCGTCGTCTTTCGTGGTGAAGGCCGCCCTTGTCTTTGGCGCAATCAAGCGCCTGGCGGCCCGTGGAAGGGCGACTAAATAACTAAAAACCGCCACGGGTGCAAGCAGCTTCCCTGCTAATTTGGCTTGATATTCTTAAGCTTTTCCAATGCGGCGAAGGGTTTGCCCCCAGAAGCGGCCTCATCCCCCCCTTCTGAGCCCCAAGTCTTCGCCCCAAAGTCCACCCCTGGAGCCCTAGGATAGGGGTCCAGAGACAGCACGAGCTGCTCTACAGCCAACTCTCCGAGGTCGATTCGTCCATCCCGGGTCAGTTCGGGAGGATCGTCGTCATCCACGGAAATGAACTCTTCCGGGCCAACCTGCTTCTTCGAGGTCGAGGTACTAGAGTCTTCCATAAACACCATGGATATATCTTCGCGCACATGAAGCGGAATCGGCGCCAGCGTGACGACACAGACTTGCACGACATCAGCCTCGACATGTCCGTTGACATTGATGAAGCCCCTACTCGTCGGGACCAGCTGAACTGCAACTTTGAGATTCTCCAGCGCCTTCAATCCGAGCCGCGTTGCAACGTTCACGCATTCTTCGTCCGAGGCCGCAAATTTGTACCAACGTCCGCCGGACGGGAGCGTTGAAACTTCGACCTGATAAGAAAACTCAAGGTCAGACGGTTGCTTTTGTGTCATGCCCTGCTCCATCTACCGGAATCGTAAGGTCCAAACGCCCCGCCACTATATCCGCCACATTTTGACCGGCGATATGGGCATCCACGCGGCGAAGATAGTCCGTCATCCCCGCAATGACCTGGGGCTCAGCCGCCCGATGGCGATAGACATTAGACTGAAGCGCTTGTCCCAAGAGCTCTGTCTCGCCGTCCAAACCTTCTTCGTACATCGCGGCGCGGCCATAGAATGCCTTGGCCATCTTTTTGATATGTCGGGCCACGCTTAAATCTCCCACTCCCATTTCGCGCAGAGAGCGGTCCATGTCTTTGAACATAAGGTCGAAAACCGCTTGGCCCGTAATTTCGGCATCGTTTCCGCCATCTCGCAAATGCCGAAACACCAGCATGGCGTGAATAATGATCATATCAAACCGCCCGTCCACAGTGTCCGGCACGCCAAAGGTCGTATAAAAAGCGGCCTCACGCGATTTTTTCACAAGCACATCATAAAGCGCATCTACCGGGGTCATGACTGGCGCAGCACGGCGAAAAAGGCGACTAAGTTTCATAGGTAATGTATCCGAAGACGGTGAATTTAGGCTGCTCATGTCCACTGGGGGCTTGGACAGCGCCGCGACGTGGTATAATACGGCTTGTCATGAACACCAAGAACCGCAAAACCTCACTTATCCCCGCCGCCGCAATTGCCTTTACGGCCTTGCTTGCGAGTGGCTGTGCCAAGGACGTCTATCTGCGCGGCAACGAGCCGTTGCCGGAGGCGCTGGCTCAATTGGCTCCAGGCGAGCAAACCCGTCAGGACGTACAGGCCCTTCTAGGGACGCCGGCCACCACCAGCGTCTTCGGCAGCGAGACCTGGTACTACATCAGCGCTCACACGACGCAGTATGCTTTTTATCCGGTTCACGAACTGGACCGTACGGTCCTTGCTCTAGATTTCGACGAACGCGGCATCCTTATGAGTACGCGTGAACTGACGCTAGAAGACGGCGTTGACGTCGCGATTGCGCAGCGTGCAACGCCCACCAAAGGCCGCGAATACAGCTTGATCGAACAATTGATCGGCAACATCGGGCGCTTTGGCACACAGGGTAACCGAGGCGGCCCAGGCACACCGGGCGGCCCAGGGGGCTGATCACAGCCCGGACGCCTTCGTCTTTTAAGTATTTTACAGCATAAAAAAACGCCCCGGCCATTTCTGACCGGGGCGTTGATTTTTGTATCAAGTCACGTGCCGCTTATTAAGCCGCCAACACCGCGAGCAGCAGAAGCGCCACAATGTTCGTGATTTTGATCAGCGGGTTCACGGCAGGGCCTGCCGTGTCCTTGTAGGGATCACCCACCGTGTCGCCGGTCACCGCAGCCTTGTGGGCTTCAGAGCCCTTACCGCCGTGGTTACCGTCTTCGATGTACTTCTTGGCATTGTCCCAAGCGCCACCACCCGATGTCATGGAGATCGCCACAAACAACCCAGTCACAATCGTGCCGAGCAGCATTGCGCCAACCGCCGTAAAGGCCTCGGCCTGTCCGGCAACCATATTGATGACGAAGTAGAGAATGATCGGCGAAAGCACCGGCAGCAAAGACGGCACCACCATCTCTTTAATAGCTGCTTTGGTCAGAAGATCGACGGCGCGGCCATAGTCGGGCTTACCTGTGCCTTCCATGATGCCTTTGATCTCTCTGAACTGACGACGCACTTCGTTGACGACTGAACCCGCGGCGCGGCCCACAGCCTGCATGCCAAGCGCGGCAAACAGGTAAGGCAGCAAACCACCGATGAACAGACCAACCACCACGTAGGGATTTTCGAGTTTGAACTCGATATCCAAGTGACCGAAGTAGTACTTCAGATCTTCCGTGTACGCAGCAAACAGCACGAGGGCCGCAAGACCGGCAGAACCAATGGCATAGCCTTTGGTCACAGCTTTGGTCGTGTTGCCAACCGCGTCGAGTGCATCCGTCACGTTACGGACTTCCGGAGGAAGTTCGGCCATTTCAGCAATGCCGCCCGCGTTGTCGGTCACCGGACCATAGGCATCCAGCGCGACAACAATACCGGCCAGCGCAAGCATCGTCGTGGCGGCGATCGCCAGTCCGAACAGGCCAGCAGCCATGTAGGCCACGATGATGCCAGCTGAAATCACCAGCACCGGCAGAGCAGTAGCTTCCATGGATACGGCCAAGCCCTGGATAACGTTGGTGCCGTGCCCTGTCGTAGAAGCCGAAGCCACCGACTTCACCGGACGGAAGCCCGTGCCTGTGTAGTACTCGGTGATCCAGATGATCAGACCGGTGACGATAAGGCCCACAAATGCGCAAACTATGAGATCGTTGGCCGATATGAGGACACCTTCGTTGGTGATGAAACCGTCGCCGAACCATTGGTATGTAACGGCAACAATCGCAGCCGCCGACAATACCGCAGTTACGATAAATCCGCGGTACAACGCAGCCATGATCTTGCCGCTGGCACCGATTCCGGAAAAGAAGGTTCCTACGATCGACGTGATAATACATACCGCGCCAAGAACCAGCGGATACAGCATCGCAGAGGTGCTGACATCACCGGCGAAGTAGATCGAGCCGAGCAACATGGTGGCAACGATGGTTACCGCGTAGGTCTCGAACAAGTCGGCCGCCATACCGGCGCAGTCGCCAACGTTGTCGCCAACGTTGTCGGCGATCACGGCCGGGTTACGGGGGTCATCTTCGGGAATACCTGCTTCAACTTTGCCCACCAGGTCGGCACCGACGTCGGCGCCCTTGGTAAAGATACCGCCGCCGAGACGGGCAAAGATGGAGATCAAAGATGCACCGAAGCTGAGAGCAACGAGACCTTCAATAATTTCGCGTGAGTGCTCTTCGGCACCGGGCAAGCTTTTGAGAACGATGTAGTACACCGCCACGCCAAGCAGACCGAGGCCAACCACAAGAAGGCCTGTGACTGCGCCAGCCTGGAAGGCCACGCCGTGAGCTTTTTTCAGGCCACCGTTCATGGCCGCTGCGGCAGTTCGCACGTTTGCGCGTACCGACACGTTCATGCCGACATAGCCGGCAAGGCCCGAGAGGACCGCACCAATGACGAAGCCTATGGCGACTGTAATGCCAAGCGTTGCAGCGAGGATGACTGCCACGACAACACCGGCTATGCCGATTGTGGTGTATTGGCGGTTTAGATAGGCAGCCGCACCTTCTTGAATGGCGGCAGCGATTTCTTGCATCCGGGCATTTCCGGCATCAGCACCTTGCACACGGCGAACGCCGTAGATGCCGTAAAGTACCGCCAGCACACCGCAGGCGATTACGAGAGTTTCGAGAGAGGTCATGGGTACCCCATTATTGTGTCGTTGATTCGATAACGAACGCGGTTAAGCCTTCGCGCAGGCCGAAAATATATTTAATTACAGATACTTAGAAGATAGCTCGCGCGTTCCCCTATAGGAGCGGCGGGAGAGTGCCAGAAGGTGCTCGCAGACGCAACAATTTAGCACAAAGGGCAAATGAAAGCGGCACTTTCCGCAGGTTTTAGGCGTTCATCCCGATAGAATCATCTGCCCTAGGAGTCCTGTGAGGAACCCACCCACGGCTCCCAGGGCGGGTGCCCATCTATTACGAGTGTGTGATTGCGGCGCAATATCCTGAAATGTCAGGTACAGGATTCCGGCAGCCGCAAAGCACATTATCGATCCAAGCGCGGCGTGGGCCTCAAACAGAAAGACGTACCCAAAGGTAGCCGCCGCCGGGCCAAGCAAGACAAGAGCGGCAAAGGCCGAGAGAATAATATTGGGCTGCAGACGTCCTGCCGCTCTAAACTCTAGATAGGCGTTGTAGCCTTCCGGAAAGTTCTGGAGAGCGATCAGAAGCGCTAACACGAGTCCCCCCGCCCCACCGGTTGCCAACATCGCCCCCAAAGCGACGCTTTCGGGAATAAAGTCGAGTAGCATAGCCAGAAGCTGTGAAACCTTAAGGCCGCTGCGCGATATAGCCCTGTCGACGAAGAAAAAGAAAAGACCGCCGGCGCTAAATGAAAGAGAGACCGCAAGGGGCGAAAGCCGACTAATCCCTTCCGGGATCAGGACAAGAGCGACTGCTGCTATTAGAACACCCCCGCCGAAAGCGACAACCCCGTGCCGGAGTTCAGATTCAAGCCATCGTGGGTGGAGGTGCAACCAGCGGGCCGCGGCCGCTCCCAGCGGCATAGTAGAACCCGCTAAAATCGAGAGCAGAAGAACGGATTTCATTACGCTCCCAAACTCAATTGGGGATCAACGTCCTACATCTTGCTGAAATACATTGATCAG
>JAUIGX010000272.1 GCA_030432435.1 Alphaproteobacteria bacterium | reverse complement strand
CGGAGCGCCAGACGCTAGCGCTGTCCCGTTACCGTTCAAGAAAATGTTCAGAAGCGGCAAGGCTACCGTTACTGCCCCGCCGTTCAGCATCCCGCGCAATACGCGGCGTCTATTCAATCCGTTCATACTTGTTCTCCACTTAAACTCAAATGTTGTCCAAGAAATCCGCAGACACAGCGCGCCAAACAATGTCGCAGCTCAGCCCGCGCTACAGACAAGAGCTCAACTCTGCAACAAACTTAATGTGCCCTACCCCCAATCTGCCGGTATCAGGCATCGCATCGGGAAAGTTTGCACGGGGCTAAATCGCCCTTAATTGTTGTAATTATACACTTTTTACCGTGTATGGTTCTTGTGATTTTTCTCGGCTTTTCGAAGTTTTACCCAAATATCGCTCAAAAACAGGGCAGTTTGTGCCTTATCCCGCCCATTGGGCCACGAGGGGGGATCCGTATCAGGCCGTATCAGGCCGCCTCCGGTCGGCGACACTGTTGTGTGGCCCTTCTTGGCATACGGCCAAAATAAAATGCGGCCCTCTCCTTAGGGAGACGGCCGCATTTCAGTTCTCATAAACGTGCAAGTGCTTCAGGAAAGCACGAGCACAAATCTAGTTGGCAGAAGCTACACGTGTTGTGGCCTCACCATCATCCGTCGCCACTTCTTGCGCAGGATGCAGAATGAACACTTGCGTAAACTTCACATCAAGAGCCGTTGAAATCGCCGTATTCTTGCCGGTTTCCGGGTCGGGGTACGCATCGGCGAGGCGATGAAGTGCCCTATACATAGACGGTGACGACTCCTGACCATAACTTTGATGGTGCGTCGACCAGCCCACGGTCGCATGGTAGTACCAATCGTGCAGGTCAGCGTACGCGCCGATCAATCCTTCGCCACCGTCTGCCGTAATTTTCAAGTCAAAACGCACGTCTTTAAGATACATGATCGTGTTCGTATCGAATGTTACCGACCATGGAATTTGCAAATCTTTGGCTTCGGTGGTCAGAACGCCGTCGACGATCTTACCTTTAAATTCCTGGATGAAATCTTTGCCCCAGCGCATATCCACCCGCTGTGTTCCGCCGGGAATAAAGTCCTTCCCGGTTGCATCGGTCAGCAAACCGTCGAGACCACGATACGTGGTAACCGT
The DNA here is from genome assembly GCA_030432435.1 of Alphaproteobacteria bacterium. Taxonomy (GTDB): domain Bacteria; phylum Pseudomonadota; class Alphaproteobacteria; order Rhodospirillales; family Rhodospirillaceae; genus UBA11612. The sequence continues at coordinate 2,245 of JAUIGX010000272.1, read as the reverse complement.
CACCTCATCATCGTTGACGAGATCGTCGACGCCGGACAGTTCAATCAGCAGTCTGTTGTAATTGTACCGCTGCATATAGTTGTTTTCGAAGTGGTAGGCCGTACCGTCCGGCCCTCTGAAATTCGCAATACAACCAATGGCGCGATACAGCTGGTTGTCGATTCCCTCGTCGCCGTCGGGACTGACAAAATCTTCAGCGTTAACTTGACCGTCCAGGTTCAGGCCCCGCGACGTCTTACCCACGACCTCGTGGAACGGATAGGGCTCTTCCGACAGACCCGGATGCCAGACCTCGCTTTCGCGAGATATCTGCGTTTCCATCAACGTCCGCTTCGTGCCATCGTCCGGGAACAATAGTTTAAATTGCTCGCGCGGTCCGTCGTTAAACCCCTGAGGGCATTCGGTCTTGCCTTCAGGCGTTTGGTAAATCGCCCAATGCCGCATGGTCAAAGCGTAGCCGATTTTACCGTCTTTCAGCACCGCCGAGGTGGCGTCCTCTTCGGCTAAGGCGTTGCCCGCACCGAACACAGCACCGGAGAGTGCCACGCTCGCTGCAGCGATCATCACGCGCGAGGCGGTAAACGACCGGCCCGTTTTTACTGATACATCACGTTTCATTGGTTTCTCCCTACCTTGAAATCGTTACCGTTAGCCGGCGTTGTCGAGAAAGTCGTCTCTTAGCCAAAATGCTTTAAAACCGTTGCGGTATCCGTAGAACTCGCCCCAACCATCGCCGCGGGTCTCCCCTGCCCGTTTGTCGTCGACAAAGTGATAGACCGGACGATCGCGATAGGCCCAGACACGCAGTGCACCCGCTTGATCCGGCTCGGCAAAGCGCCCGGTTTGTGGATCAATATAGACTATGCTCCATAGGCTATTTTCGCCCGCGGCGTTTTCGCCAGCGAGAACATACGGCCAGGTCTCCAGACATTTGTCCGGATCTCCACCACCGCAAATCGCAAACCGATAAGCTTGCGGCGTGGTTGGATGATCGCAGGCTAGCTGATCGGGAGCGTCGTCGCCGCAGTTATAGACGTAGATCGACCGGCCTTGTGCATCAGCAAGAACATGGCCAAGCCGTGCATCTTGAATAGTGAACTCCGGTGGGGGCGCAGGCGCACGCTGAGTAAACACATTGCTCCACCCCGGCACATCACTGCCTAAGAAGCTCCGGTACCGCGTATCCCCAACATAAGTGTAGAGGGGTTTGCCTCTAAAAGCCCACTGCCCGATCCCCGGCGAGCGCTCGTTTATGGTCCACTCGCCTTGCGGCTGCGCTGTCTCAGGGGCCAATGCAGGCTTCCAGTCGTCCAGACAAGCGCCCGTGCAGTTTGATTTGTTGAGGTCGTCGTTGTCCGAGGCGTAAATCGCATAGCCCTCGTAGCTCACAAGCATGCGGCCTGTTGTCATTTGCGCAACCGCAAACGCCGGCGGAGCGTTTGGCGGCGGGCCAACCGGTTCGCGGACCGCAGGACCGTCGTTCGCCGGCTCAAACTTCGTGCCGCCGTTCACATCTCCGGGCTTCTTGTCCAGCACGGATGTGTACAAGGGGTTGCCGTCAAACGTCCATTGCAGCGAACCGTCATCGCGCTTAACCGTTGCCCACTTGCCGACAGGCTCGGCGCCCTCGTCCGCGAGAACCGGAGGCCATACTTCGACGCAGCTTGGCCGCTTATCGAGTTCGGGCAACTCATACCCGCCCGGATACGGACTCATCAGCCCGGTGTTTGTGGTCGTGACCTCATCCGTACAAGTGGACGGCTGCCCTCTTCTGTCGCCGAGATCACCGTTGCGCAATTGCTTAAGAGGCCAGCGGTAAAGAGTTTTACCCTGCGAATCGGCAAAGACCGGACCTTCCAGAGGGGTCGCCTGAACACTAAATCCTGGCGGCAACGGCACCTTCACATAATCTTCAGTGGTAGGATTGCTTGCGGATTGCCAATACTCTTGGGCGTGAGCAGACGTCGCTGCACCAAGACCAGCGCACAATGCTGCAACTGCCAATCCATTCATCAATTTTCGCTGTAGCCGCATATTTTAGTCCTTATAAATCGACCGTAGGCATCGTGAGCCAGGAACGTGCCGGCTTCATCGCCCGAAAGCCACGAAGCCGGCCAGCACCAGCTTAAGCTATGATTTCACCGACTTCGCTGGATGTGTTGTTGCTCTTGGTTCCCCAGGAAGGGGTATCCACGCCCATGACCCGCAAGGCTGTGTAGCCAAGACGAACCGAGGAGGTGCCCTT
>JAUIGX010000271.1 GCA_030432435.1 Alphaproteobacteria bacterium | reverse complement strand
CTGGCTTCGCTCTCAGAAGGACACCACCCATGAACAATGATGACGATGTGGCTCGCGAAGCTCGCTCCGTGTCTGTGGAGGCTATTCACCGGGGGCAGGCGATGCTCCTGCTTTCCAATGGTGAGCGTGGTTGGGTAACTGACTGGTTCGATGGCGAAGGAAAGGCGTGCAATGCCGCTGACGCTATCTGGTGCGTCGGCACAGATGATTATGGCGCATGGTATGTTGTGGATTTGAGGGAGTTCGAGAATGTCTTTTCTCACTAGCCCCACCACCCAGGAAAAGGCCGACTGATATGACGGACCAGGCTCGCGAAGCTCGCTCCGTGTCCTCGCAAGCTGCGGGCCGGTGGCCTTCACCCGACCTCAAAAGGCTGGGCGAGGTGGTCCGGGAGTTTGACGAAAAGCTGCCCGGCTGGTGGTGGTCTGTCGGGGTTTGCTCAGTGTCCGCTGATGCATCGTGCGGTCCTGACGTTGCCGGGCCTGACGCCGATCTGTTGACGCGCCGGGATTTTGACGAGGGCTTTCATTGCGATCTGCCGCAACCGGCGCAAATCTCGGACGCCCTCAAAGAGGCTCTTGATGAAGCCATCAGTGCGCGAAACGAAGCCCGCACCACCCAGGACAAGGCCGACTGATGCAAGCCCTACTCACCATCGAAGAGGTCTGCGAACGCCTGCGGGTGGATCGAAAGACCTTGCGCGGGATAAGCGCCAGTGGTGAGCTGCCCCGGATCGTTCTCGGGCGGCGGTCCATCCGCTATGACCCGCGCGATGTGGCAGAATTTGAGCAGGGGCGCAAGCAGTGGGGGTCTACAAGCGAGGTCGGGTCTACTGGTATGAGTTCTGGCACCAAGGCATCAGACATCGTGAATCGACCGGCTGCACGTCGAAGCGTGAGGCGGAAGACATCGAGCGTGAAGCCCGGCGAACTGCCCGTCTGGGAACAAGCACTCAGACACGGATCACCATAGACGACGCCGCGACCGCTTGGTTTACCGATCACGCCCGGCACCTCAAGAGCTGGCGCACAATTGCCTTCCAGCTTCGCGTCTGCCGGCGGGTTCTCGATTTCTCCAAAGACATGGCCGACCTGTCCACCGCGGACATTGCCGCAGCCATCGCCGCGCGCCGGGCCGAAGAGACCCACAATAAGCGCCCGCCGACAAACGCCACCATCAACCGCGAAATCATCGACGCGATGCGGCCCGTCCACGGATACGCGCGGCGGGTCCGCGGTGCTCTGGTGCAAGAGATCGACTGGAGATCGGTCAGGCTGAAAGAGCGCAAGAACCGCGTGCGCGAGTTCACGCCGGATGAGCAAGCCGCCGTGGTCGCGCAGCTCCTAGAGCACCACCGGCTGATCCTGGCATTCTTTGCCCGATACGGCGCGCGCATGTCCGAAGCCTGGTTTCCGCTGTCAGCCTTCAACGCGGAATCCGGGCGGATCTGGCTTCGCGACCGCAAGGACGGCGGCGATCATGTCATCCGGCTGATCGAGAGCGACCGGCAGATGATGGCAGAGCGCGCCAAGCGAGCCAAAGCGGCCGGGCTGGACACAGTATGGTTTCGGGAAGATCGGGAGGGGGGATTGGTGGCGATACCGCCGGCCACATTCCAAACGGCCATGAAGCGGGCTTATACCCGGGCGGGCATCACCAACGCGCGCGCGGTCCATGACTGGCGCCACCATGCGGCCACCGCCTTCGTGCGGGCAACCGGCGATCTGCGGGCCGCACAGCACTTGCTTGGACACAGCCAGATTGCCATGACCGGGCGCTATGCTCACCCGGAAGAACGGGCCGTGACAGACGCGCTGGAAGCAATGGCGGCTGCAGCTACTCCCCACAAAATCACCCACAATCGGGCCGGTGGGGATGACATCGGCAATACCGAGGTCACGGAAGGCGATGATTTTTAAGGGGGAAATGGCACCGCCTTCCCGGATTGAACGGGAGACCTCTAGATCCACAATCTAGGCAGCGCGGGGGAGGAAATCGGGCAATTGCCCTTGCCAGACAGGTCTGGACGCCTGATATAGCAGGCAATGCGGATCGGCCGAAAAGGGCGGTTTGGGGCGGAACGTTCGCGGAACACCGCAGAAAGTCCCCACAAAATCACCCACAATTTTCTTGATGCGCTCAAATGGCTCTGGTAGGCATTGAGTGTTGTCAGAGGTGGGAACAGCTACCCCACACACCCGAAAGGGTAGAGGCTTCAAGCCGAGAGATCGGGGATTGCGTCCCGCTGGCACAACCGGCCAAATAACCGGCCATTGGTGTCTCATATGGCACCATGCCGACGATAACCGGACAGAAACTTCCTTGCAAAGCCGGACCCTCGCTCCCGGATTTCACGGTTGATCAGGCGGCGCATTGCTGCTCGCCGTAGCGGTCCAGAACCTCCAGCATGTCGAACCATTTCTCGGAGATGATCTGACCGCCCTGTATGGCGATTTCCATCACGCCATAGTCCCAGCCCGTGGTTGACAGCTTCGCGTAGTCCTCGACGTGTCCGAACGGCAGGCCGCAGCCGACATTGACCACCTTGATTTGATTGGTCGGGCCGATCTTGGGGACGGACTTGACCACCTTCTTGTGAGTGTGGCCGTAGACCAGCGAGAATGTGGCGTCATTACCGATCTGGTTCTCAGGGTTCTTGCCCCCATACGGCCGGCCCATGATATTCAGCGGCACATGACAGAAGCCCACGCCGTCAATGAACAGGAACTCGCCAAAGCGTCGGGTTTCCCAACGGTACTGGGCGAACATTTCCAGCAAGCGGCGGTACATGCCGCCTTCCATGACCGGGTGCAGGTTTTCATACACGCGAACGCGGTCTTCGTGGTTGCCGAGCGGGATGTGCAGCGGGCAGCGGAAATCGCCCATGCCGCGCTGAAACGCCATCAAGGCCATGCGGCATGACGCCATGTCGTCCTCGAATGACGGCAGCGCCCGGCCGGCGATTGTGCTGCGGTCTTCGTGCCGGCTTACGCTGTCCCAGGTGCCGAAATCCCCGATCTGCACGACGCGATCGACCTTGCGCTCTGCAGCCATCCGCCCGAAGGATTCAAACCGGCTTTTGTCCGGGTGGCGCGGGTCGTCATGCGTGTCGCCAATCACTAGCACCCGAATCGGCTCGCCCTCGCGCTCTTGAACGCTTTCGGGGATCGGTGCGCGGGCGTTCGGGCTGCGCTTGGTGCCTTTGACCTGCTGATATTGCGGCGCCCGCCACAGCGACCAGTCGGGTTCTATGCCATAGCGGTCGCGCGCGGTGGAAATCCGGGTAGCGAAGGCTTTTGGTGTCAGCCCGGTTTGCTCTTGAAAGCGCCTCCCCGCCTCTGTCATCGCGGCCATGCCAGCGCGCGGGGTGGAGGGTGGAGCAAAGCCCTCTTTTAGACAGTCCTCGACCAGCG
>JAUIGX010000270.1 GCA_030432435.1 Alphaproteobacteria bacterium | reverse complement strand
GGTGAGGTAGAACGCATTTTGTCGATGGTCGATGGCGTTGTGCTGCTGGTGGACTCCGCAGAGGGTCCGTTGCCGCAAACCAAATTCGTTTTGTCCAAGGCGCTCGGTCTTGGCCTGCGCCCGATTGTCGTCGTGAACAAAATCGACCGCGGCGATGCGCGCGCCGATGAAGTGCACACAGAAGTTTTTGATCTTTTCACTGCGCTTGAAGCCAGTGACGAGCAGCTCGACTTCCCGACTCTCTTTGCCGTGGGCCGCGATGGCTGGGCTGTGCGCGATATGGATAAAGACGAGCGCAAAGATCTGACGCCGTTGTTCGAGTTGATTCTCAACCACGTGCCCGCGCCGAAGCTGGACAAAACAGCGCCGTTCTCGATGTTGGCGACAACGCTTGAATCTGATCCTTATCTTGGCCGTATCCTGACAGGCCGCATCGAGACGGGCATTGCCAAAGTCAACATGCCGATCAAGGTGATGAACCGTGAAGGCAAAGTGTTGGAACAGGGCCGCGCGACCAAGTTGCTTTCGTTCCAGGGCCTGGAGCGCGTGCCGGTCGATAGCGCCGAAGCCGGCGACATTATCGCGATTGCCGGCCTTGCTGATGCCAACGTCGCCGATACGTTCTGTGCGCCGGAAGTAACAACGCCGATTGCCTCGCGGCCGATCGATCCGCCGACCTTGGCGATGACGTTCTCGGTAAACGATTCGCCGCTCGCCGGTTTGGAAGGCGATAAGCTGACCACCCGTGTGATCGGGGCTCGCTTGATGCGCGAAGCGGAGGGCAACGTTGCGATCCGTATTTCCGAATCTAACGAGAAAGACGCTTATGAAGTGGCCGGTCGCGGCGAGCTTCAGCTGGGTGTTTTGATCGAAACCATGCGCCGGGAAGGTTTTGAGCTATCGATCTCACGCCCGCGGGTTTTGTTCCAAACCGATGAAAACGGCCAGCGTCTTGAGCCGATCGAAGAAGTCGTCATCGATGTGGACGAAGAGCATTCCGGCGGTGTTGTCGAAAAGATGTCGCGCCGTAAAGCCGAGATGCAGGAAATGAAACCGGCAGGCGGCGGCAAGGTGCGTTTGGTGTTTCATGCGCCGTCCCGCGGACTCATCGGCTATCACGGTGAGTTCCTGACCGATACGCGCGGCACCGGCGTTATGAACCGGTTGTTTCATTCTTACGCGCCCTACAAAGGCCCGATTGCTTCGCGGCGTGAAGGCGTTCTGATTTCCACCGGTGACGGTGAAGCCAACACCTATGCGCTGTTCAATCTTGTGGATCGCGGTCCGCAGTTTGTCGCGCCCGGTACTCGCGTGTACGCCGGGATGATTGTCGGCGAGCACACCCGCGACAACGATCTCGAGATCAATCCGCTGAAGGCCAAACAGCTCACCAACTTCCGCACGGTGATGAAGGACGACAAACAAGTTCTTCCGCCGCCGCGTCAGATGAGCCTTGAAGATGCGCTGGCCTATATTCAGGACGACGAGTTGGTCGAGGTCACGCCAAAGGCAATCCGTCTGCGCAAGCGCTATCTAGATCCGCACGAACGCAAGCGGATGTCGAAAGTCGCCGCCGCCAGCTAAAAAGGCAGGCGGGAGAGAGGGTCCTTAGCGGATTCCCATTCCCGCCGTCTTGTGCGACAACAGCGTCATGGCTGAAAACGCCGCACCGTCTCGTTCCTGGTCTGAAGCTCTCGCCGTTTATCTTGATCGGCGAGTGCTGGTAATGCTGGCTCTTGGCTTTTCTGCCGGACTGCCGCTTCTTCTGATTTTCGATACCCTGTCGGCGTGGTTGCGCGAGGCCGGGCTTTCCTTAAGCGTGATCGGCTTCTTTGGCCTGGTCACGCTGATCTACTCCTTCAAATTTCTCTGGGCCCCGCTGGTCGATCGCACGATGGTGCCGGGCCTCACACGCATTCTCGGCCATCGCCGTTCGTGGATGCTGGTGGCGCAAGGCGCGGTGGTTGCGGGGTTGTGGCTGATCGCGCTGTCGGACCCCGCGGAAAGTATCGCAGTCGTGGCGCTCTTTGCCGTGCTGACGGGGTTTGCATCGGCAACGCAGGATATTGTGATCGATGCCTGGCGTATCGAAGCTGCGGAAGAAACCCAGCAAGGGGCTATGGCGGCGGCTTATCAATGGGGGTATCGCCTCGCCATGATCGTGGCCGGCGCGGTGCCGTTGATTCTGGCGGATGCTTTTAGCTGGTCGTTCTCTTATGCCGCGATGGCGGCCTTGATGGTGGTCGGCATGATTGCGGTGGTGCTTGCGCCGCGAGAGCAAACCCATGCCACCCGATCGTTTTCCGCCTCAAGCCTCCCTGCGCGCCCGGCGGCCGAAAGCCTCGAATGGCTTGCGCGTCTTGTCGTCCTTGCCGTTGCCGCTGTGCTGGTGGGTTCGGGTCTTTCAGGCAATGCCAGCGTCTTGGCTCTTCCGTTCAGCGAAAGCGCGGCGGAAGGCTTGCAATCGATTTGGCGCGGCCCAAGCGGCGCGTGGGTGCAACTCGCTGTGGTCATGGCGGGATTTGGTTTGATCGTGGCCGCAGCTTGGCCACTCCGCCGATTGAAAACGCGTCCGGGTTTGTATCTTGCCGAGGCATTGGGCGCGCCGCTCGCGGAGTTTTTCTCGCGATTTGGTCGCACCGCAGGCTTGATCCTCGCGCTTATCTGTCTCTACCGCGTGTCGGATTTTGTGCTCAACATCATGAATCCGTTTTACATAGATCTCGGGTTCACGCTGACCGAGATTGCCGAGGTGCGGAAGATATTCGGCGTCGTGATGATTATGCTTGGCGTCTTTGCCGCAGGGTTCGCGATCGCCCGCTGGGGTCTGATGGGGCCTCTTGTGATCGGCGCTTTGGCCGGGCCCATATCCAATCTTGTGTTTGCGTGGCTCGCGACCCAAGGCCCCGACCTTGCAGCGTTGTTCATTGCCATCGGCGTCGATAACGTTGCTTCGGGGTATTCCGGTACATGTTTGATTGCCTATATGTCGAGTCTGACGTCGGCAGGCTTTACGGCAACTCAGTATGCGCTCTTTTCTTCATTATATGGTTTGCCGGGACGGTTGATCGCCTCGCTATCCGGGAGAATAGTTGAAGGGGCGGCCCAGTCGGCGGAGCGCGGCGGGTTCTTCTCGCCGCTTATGGCGTTGTTCAAACAGTTGCCAAGCGGTGCGCTGTCCACGGGCGCGGCAAATGCCGGGGTAAGTCCGGCCGCACTTGGGGCAGGATACACGGTATTTTTTACGTACTCTTTTTTGATCGGCCTAGCGGCCGTCGTTTTGGTGCTCATCGTCGCGGCGCGTCAGCGCCAAGCCTAATCAGGGCGCTGCGTTGGATCGCTGCTGTTGCGGTGCGGGCATTCCGGATGTCGCGGCCATCGGCAAGAAAACAGAAAATGTGGAGCCTTTGCCGATTT
>JAUIGX010000038.1 GCA_030432435.1 Alphaproteobacteria bacterium | reverse complement strand
ATTGTCGGACCGCGCAATTATTCTTTTTCACGATACAAACGTGCGCGAACGAAACTTCGGCGTGTTTCGGCTCTGGGAGGAATTGCGAAGCGAGTTCCCATCATTCGAGTTTCTGCACGGCCACGGACTTGGCGTGCTGGGGTACGGCGCAAATCTGCCGGCGGATATCGTCGAATTTTTCACTGCGGTGCGCGAGCCCTCCGTTCCGACTGACATCCGACATGCTTATGGCCGTCTAGGAGGCGCGTTCAAGGCTGATCTCGTCGGCAGAGAAGTCCAAACACAGCTCAAAGGTGAAATTAACGCCCAAAAAGAACAGATCGCTGCCGTCGATCTAAACTTGAAAGCCGCGGAATCGGAAGTACGTCGACTCACAGCTCATGAAAACTCGCTGATGGCGGAAGCGGCCGCATTGGAAGATGCGTTAAAAGAAGCTGGAAGACGCTTAGAGGTGCAATGGGAGCATAATAGCATCCTCACGGCCCAGGTTGACGATCTAACGCGCCAACTCAACGCACAGAAACAAGCCTTACAATCTCTCACGAAATCGACAAGTTGGCGCATTACCGCGCCAATCCGATTTGCCCGCCGTTTGCCGAAGCAAATTTCACAAACTATACGCCATCTTGCCAAGGCAAGCGCACGCCTTCTCTATCACCACCTCCCCTTACCGCAGGTTGCGAAGAAAAAACTGGTCGATGTTTCATTTCGAATTGCGCCGACTCTTTTCCAAACAACATCCGTTTACCGTAGTTGGGAAAGCCGACGCCGGCGCGAGAGCGCTGATGTCCTTCTCTTAAAGCGTCAGAGGCCTTTAAAGGAAGTAGCGCGACCGTTTGAGATAGATTACAGCGTTGCCGTCCCCTTTAATCACGCGCAACTACCCACGAACGCCCCAAAACTCGCGGTCATTTGCCATCTATTTTACGAAAGCATGGCGCCTGAGTTTCAGCGATATCTTGCGAACATTTCTTTTCCTTTTGATCTTTTCATATCCACAAACACCCCTGCAAAAAAAGCAGCCCTCGAGGCATTTTTTAGTGATTGGTCACATGGCAGCGTGGAGATACGCGTAACGGAAAACCGTGGCCGCGACATCGCACCAAAACTACTCGGATTTCGCGACATCTATGACACTCATGAATATGTCCTACACGTTCACTCAAAAGCATCTGATCACGCCAGCGTTCTCGCCAACTGGCGGGGCTTCCTTTTGGAGAACTTGCTTGGGTCGCCTGAGATCGTGAACAGCGTATTTGCGACCTTTGACCAACGACCTGACGTAGGACTCATCGCGTCCCAGCATTTCGAGCCCATGCGGCAATGGGTGAATTGGGGCGGCAACTTTAAGCCTGCAGATACTCTTGCGCGGCGGATGGGAATCGTGATGTCCGACGACAAGGTTCTCGATTTTCCATCGGGCTCCATGTTTTGGGCGCGAACAGCTGCTTTAAAGCCGTTGCTCGACCTCAATTTGACAATCAGCGATTTCGACCCGGAAAACGACCAAATCGACGGCACCTTGGCGCATGCGATCGAACGATTGTATTTTTATGTCTGTGAGCGCGCCGGCTTCAAGTGGGTGAAAATTTCTCAACCGTCTCTTTTCGAACATACGCCCGCGATCGTCTCTATCGATAGTCCCGATGATCTCGATAGATTCGTAGACGATCACAATCTCACACTAACCGACCCGTCGACGCCCGCGCCCCGGACGGCGCATCCGTCCCCCGTGCCCCCAGCAAAAGGCTTGATTGCGCGACTGCAGGAGAATGCGCTTGGCAGCGCTGCGTCCATAAGCGCAAATACCAACGTCGTCGTCGGAATCGTCACCTACAACAACACCGCCAAACAGGTGCGCAGCATCGTGAGCAGTGCCAGACAAGCGCTGACAAAGGCGGGGCTGGCCTCAAAGGCGCGCATATATGTTGTCGACAACGGCAACGCATCCTCCGCCGCCGACGGAGGCGATGAGAGCATTCTTCATATGAAAACCGAAGGCAATGTGGGTTTTGGAAAAGCGCACAATCGTCTGATGGCTGAAGCGTTTTCGAACACTGCCGATATTTATATTGCCGCAAATCCCGACGGCTCCTTTCACCCAGATGCCATCGGGGCGCTGGTCCAGATGGTGGCCGCTCACAACGGCCGAGCTTTAGTCGAAGCCATTCAATTTCCGGATGAGCATCCCAAAACATACGACCCGTTCACTTTTGAAACGTCGTGGGCGTCGGGCGCATGCCTTGCCATTCCCCGGAAACTCTACGAGTCGATTGGTGGTTTTGACGACGCTTTCTTCATGTATTGCGAAGATGTGGACTTATCCTGGCGCGCACGGGCCAACGGCTTTGCGGTTCGCATCTGTCCGCGGGCCTTGTTCTTGCACGCGGTGACCAACCGCAAGCCAGACCCCACACGCCTAAAGGTAATTTTCAATTCCGGCATTATCCTTGCTCGCAAATGGAACAACCCAAAATTCGAAAGCTGGCTAAATCTGGAACTGAAGGCGATCGGATTTGAGCCGACGGACGCGCAACCAGCCCCCGTTCCGGATGAGTGGAATCACATTCCCGACTTCGACCATCAACTCAGCTTCTCCGAGACACGATGGTGACCGCGTGCTGAGCCCCATAAATACCGTTGTGCGGTTCCACGATGTAGCGCGCTTGCCGGAGCTTAAGCGGTGCGTGTTTTCGCTTGTCGGACAAAGTTACCGACCCATAAACATTATACTGGCGCTTCAACGCTTCTCGGCACCAGCCAGATCGACAGTGGAGAATACCATTCGCCCGCTTATAGAAGGTGACAATGGCATCACATTGTCAGTTCTAAATTACGATCACCCTGAACCCGTAGACGCACGAGCGGACCTTCTCAATCTTGGGGTAGCGCATGCAACGGACGGCTATCTCGCTTTTCTAGACTATGATGACGTGCTTTATCCGGAAGCATATCAGCTTCTGAGCGCACGCCTGATGGCAACTGGGGCAGCGATTGCTTTTGCCGACGTGCGTGTCATGCGATTAAACGTTTATGATCAATTCCTATACGCTGAGAGCAAGGTGACGCCCCCCTTCGGCGGGTCGGATCTCGTGGACCTGTTCCGTGGAAATTTTTGTCCGTTACACAGCTACCTTATAGATCATCGGCAGATTTCGCCGGATACACTGCAATTCAACACCGCGCTCGCAATGGAAGAAGACTATGACGTACTACTTCGCATCTGTGCAAAATACCGCTCTGATTTCGGGCTTATCGGGACGTGTATAGGCGATTACTATTATAAGACCGATGGCAGCAATACGGTTCCGACCGATGGCGGCCTCTCTGGTCAGGCGCTCGCAAATTACATGAAGGTAAAGACCGCCATTGAAGAGCGGCGGCGAACCACCATTGTCTCCACATCTGTCCAACGAATGCTAGGCTTGCCAGCTTCAGACTCGCCACTCACCATCAGCGATGTTCTGGGGAAATTTTCGTCGGGCTGGCTTAGTGCATTTACAAGACGGCGCACAGTTGTCGCCAACACCGAAGTTTAAACTTAACTATGGGCTCAACACGATCACCCGCCGCCGGCAAAATAGACAAGCTGGCCATATTCGTTCCTGTCGTGCTTTTGCTGCGTCAGCGTGTTGCGCTACGCCAATTCCTCGCGCGCGCGATTCTGCGCCGCTACCGCCTCAGCGCCTTCGGATTGCTATGGACCATAATCGTCCCGCTGACCACGCTCGGCATTTATACTTTCGTATTCGGCGTTGTCATGGAAAGCCGTTGGGGCAGCGGGACGGACTCCAGCACTTACGGCTTTAGTTTACATCTCTTCAGCGGCCTTATTGTCTTTTGGGTGTTCGCTGAAATCATGGGCCAAGCACCTATGGCTGTCGTCGACCATACCAACCTGGTCAAAAGAGCGGTTTTTCCATTGGAAATCCTGCCGCCTGTGGTTGTTGGCAATGCCGTATTCCATGCCCTTGTGAACACGGGGGTTCTACTCGCAGCCCTATTGGTACTTGAGCGAAGTGTACCCCTGACTGCCCTGCTGTTGCCGGTTGTGTTGCTACCGTTTGTCCTCCTCCTCACAGGATTTTCGTGGTTCTTGGCCGCCATTGGCGTGTATTTCCGCGATATCGTACATATGGTGGGCCTGCTGATGACCGGCGCATTGTTTATTTCTCCTGTATTTTATTCCACCGACCGCCTACATCCGGCGCTACAGACATTGATTATGTTGAACCCCATAACATTCATCGTTATTCAGGCGCGCCTCGTCCTGCTGGAAGGCCAAACCCCGGATTGGCTAGGCCTTGGACTTTACCTGATCGTTGCCTGGTTCATCGCATCCGCAGGTCTCGCTTTTTTCCGCCATGCGCGCGCCAATTTTGCCGATGTCCTCTAAAATCAAAAATTCTTCAGCCTGCGACGATGGCGATTTCGTAATCGTCGCCGATGATGTCTCCAAGGGCTATGCTCTTTATCACCGCTCCTCGGAGCGGCTCATGCACTTGTTAATGCCGTGGCGGACTTACCCTCGCTTTGAAGCCTTAAAGAACGTTTCCTTCCGCGTCAGGCGCGGCGAGACCGTGGGCATTATCGGGCAAAATGGAGCTGGTAAGTCGACCCTCCTTCAGTTGGTCACCGGGACGGTCCCCCCCACAACAGGGACAGTAGAAGTTACGGGACGTATCGCAGCGCTGTTGGAACTCGGCGCGGGCTTCGAGCCGGATTTTACTGGCCGGGAAAATATCTTACTCAACGGCACGATTTTAGGATTGAGTGAACGAGAACTCCGAGAGCGGATGGACGACATTATCGCCTTCTCCGAACTTGGTGAATTCATAGACAGAGCTGTTCGCACCTATTCTAGCGGTATGTTCATGCGCTTGGCTTTCTCGGTCGCCGCGCATGTTGATGCAGACCTGCTCATCATTGACGAAGCATTGGCAGTCGGTGATGCTCGTTTCACACAAAAATGCATGCGCTATCTGAAGGAATTCAAAAAGCGAGGCTCCATTCTCTTCGTCAGCCACGATGTTGGCGCGGTAACAGGTTTATGCGACCGTGCAATTTGGCTCGATCATGGCAGCGTTCGCGCCCAGGGAGACGCTGTGCGCGTATGCGAACAATATGTAGCCTCCCTCTTTGATCGCACCGCTCAAATCGAGGAGTCGACAAGCTCCGAGTCGTCTCCTTCCACGGAACTCGTAGGCACCCACAATACGTCCCCGGATCAGCACGTTCTTTTTACGGCCTCGGCGCCGCCGAAAGATTCAAAGCCCGGAATGACCAGCTGCTCGGCGTTCAACCCGGAGGCAAGTGCATTCGGCAATGGCGGCGCTGTGATTGTTGATGCCGGTCTATTTGACCCCATGGAAGGAACCCGCCTCACGCAGGTCCGCGAAGGCCAGGACGTCGATCTTCGAATTGTCGTACAGACCGACACGCTGGTGACGAAGCCCATCTTCGGTTTCTATATTAAGGACCGTCTCGGCCAACTTCTGTTAGGTGAGAACACTTTTTGGGACGATGTCCCGCAGCCCGCTATTGCGCCGGATGAGCGCGCGGGGGCCCGTTTCAGGTTTAAATGGCCGGCACTTGCGAAAGGTAGCTACGCCCTGACAGTGGCCCTCGCCGACGGTACTATGGCCGATCACATCCAAAGGCATTGGATGCACGATGCCGTAATGTTTGAAGTGTTATCAAGTTCTGCCCGCAGGGCGCTCGTAGGCGTAGATATGCAACTGGTTGCGATTGACCGTCACCTCCCAGCCGAAAGCCGCTAGGACAAATCCACTTTAGCCCGAGGATATCTCTTGCGAGAAAAATCGCGGGGGTTCCAACTCAAGCAGCGCGCCAAGTGCGGTGTAGAAACCGTTCGTCTTGATTGGATATGTCGCCGGGAGGATAAAAATTCTCCTGTCCGGCGCAGACCCTCCCAAAGCCCCTTCAAGCGGGCCCGCCGCGGTGACTTAATCATCGCCATGCATTGAATAAGGACAAATCCCGGCAACGCGATAACCAGCAGTAAAGCGGGCATATTTCTTATCAACGCCCACCATTGATTGCGGGCAATCAGGTATTCGGCGAAGTTCGATTTTCCTACAAAACTGGCACCGCCGATATGATCGACGACCGCGGACGGCACGACAGCACAGCCGTGCCCCAGAAGCCGTATCCGGAAGGACACGTCAATGTCTTCGTAAAAGCAAAAGAACCTCTGATCGAACCCACCTATTTCGCGCAAAACAGCCGTTCGATAAAGTGCGGCGGCTGCACAGACGCCAAAGCAGCAATCCACGCGCCGAGCCCCGGATTTGGGCCGAGATTGTCCACGCCACGCTTGTCCCGAAATCAGATAGTGATCGCCATAACCGTCAATACGCTCATCGTCGGCGGCACTAATTTGCAGGGAACCAAACGCGGCGATGTCATTATGTCGATCGGCCGCCGCTACAAGTTCTTCCAGCCAGTTCGGGTGTGGAAAAGCATCGGGATTAAGCGCAACAAGAAACGGTGCATCTGAGGCTTCAATCCCGACATTCATGGCTTGCGCGAAACCCAAATTATCCTTCATCTCGAGGTACGTTACGGGGTTTGCAAGGCGCGTGACCAAGTCGCCTGGGGGCACCTGCGATGCGTTATCGATCAAAATAACTTGAAAATCTTTATAGGACTGAGCGGAAAGACAGTCGAAGCACCGCGGAAGCGTTTCGGAAGAGTTGTAGCTCACGACAACAACACTCACTCGTGGGCTGGTTCTAGTGCTCATGTGCGCATACAATCCTGCCGGTTTGGCGCCTAGGGGAAACTTTGAGATAAAATGGCGGATATTGACGTCGTAATTGTGAACTATAAGTCTGCGTCTCACACTGTCAAATGCGTGCGAGCGGCACATAACGTAGCGCGCCTTGATGGCGTAGAGGTAAATGTCGTCGTTATCAATAATGGCGATAACGACGAGACTTTTGAACAAACAGTTTCAGCCGCCGGCAACGCAACTATTGTGGATAATTCTGAAAATACAGGATTTGGTGCTGCGTGCAATCAAGGCGCGGCGCTCGGGTTCTCGGATATAATTTTGTTTCTGAATCCTGACGCAACTCTTGCTCCGGGCTCACTAAAGACCTGCTGCGAAGTATTTGCCGACCCGGCCACCACGAATATTGGCATTGTTGGCCCTGAGATCGTCGATAGCAGTGACAAAGTGGTACGCTCTTGCTCTCGAACCCCCATGTTGAGCGATCTCCTTCTACGATCAATAGGCGCTCATACATTGTTTAAAGCCACGGGGTATCCCTTTTTGTCACTAGCTGATCACTCGGAAAGCCGCGACGTGGGCCAGGTTATGGGAGCAGCTCTATTTATTCGCCGCTCCCTGTTTATGTCACTAGGCGGATTCGATGAGAGATTTTTCCTATACTACGAGGATGTAGATTTGTGCGCGCGTGTGCAGCGCGCAGGCTCAAGGTGCTACTATTTGAAAACCGCGCGCGTGAAACATATTGGTCGTGCTTCAAGTTCACAGGACACTGGCCTCGCCCTTGCATTGCACATCCGTAGCCGGCTGACCTATACCAGCATTCATTTTGGGCGCGGCGCTCAATTTCTGCTTAGCGTTACTACGCTCTTATTAGAACTGCCCATACGCCTCGCACAGTCTGCTATGGGCGGCGGAGCTGTTGGCTGGCGCGGCGTATGCAAGGCCTACCGCATCTTGCTGAGCAATTCGTTTCCGGCAGGGACCATTAAGTTACCGCACGGCGAACCTCACAACGGCGTAGTTTAGCGCGCTATGTCTCCAAACATTCTCGCTTTCACACGATACGATCGCAGAGGCGCAAGCAGCCGCGTCAGGTTTCTGCAATACATTCCGCACCTCGAACACATGGGGGCGCGGATCACAGTACAGCCCCTCCTTCCACCCGATCACTTAACTCGCCTGTACGAAGGCAAGTCTCGATCGCCCTTGATCGTGGCAGCTGCCATGGCGCAAAGGGCTTGGCGCGCTATTCGAGAGCGTGACATGGACATTATATGGTTGCAGCGGGAACTGTTACCATTCATGCCATATGCATTAGAAAAGATATTGGTTGGCAGCAAGAAACTCGTCGTAGATTTCGACGATGCTCATCACCTCTACTATAAGAAATTGACGTCGCGAATTGGACGCGCGGCGTACGGACAGAAAATTGAAAACCTTATGCAACGTGCAGACGCTGTTGTGGTTGGAAACAAGACTCTTGCAACGTATGCCGAGGAAATTGGTGCAACTAATGTGCACCTAATTCCCAGCGCTGTGGACGTGCAGCGGTTTAAAAAACCAGGAGCAGAGCCCCAGCACGACTTTCAGATCGGCTGGATTGGCACCCCTGTTACAGCGAGCCAATCCTTGCCTCTGGTCCGTGAACCCTTGATGCAGTTTTTATCTGATTTTCGAGCTAAGTGTGTATTTGTCGGCGTAGGAAGAGATCAGTTTCCCGAGATCCCGGCCGACAGAGTCACATGGAGTGAAGCTGCGGAAGAAGACGTTCTACCTCGCCTCTCGGTTGGCCTTTGTCCATTGGACGACACCCCGTGGAACCGCGGAAAGAGCGGCTACAAGATTATTCAGTACATGGCGTCGGGAAAGCCCGCGCTCGTTTCCCCGGTGGGCATTGCTGCAGAAATGATTGACCACGGGATAACAGGTTTTCACTGTAAAACGTACGATGATTGGTACTCGCATTTGGCGCAACTCTATAAGGACGCCGACCTACGCGCTTCCATGGGTAAGCGGGCACTTTCTGAAGCAGAGGCACGCTATGATACGGCTCCTGCCGCCGCCGCTCTTTATAAGATTTTCGAGGATTGTCTGCGTGCCTAGAACTTCGATGGCTTGGGCCCCATTCATTTTTATTCCGCTCGTCGCGTGGAGCCGAGACCTTGCTGTTGTATCCTTAGCGTTGGGAGCGATAGCGGTTCTAGTTCGCGGCGACGTGAACTGGCGCGAAACCGTCAGCAACGGGGTCCGCACGCGTTGGGTGTTAGCTGCGTCGGCCTTCGTTTTCTGGAGTGCCGCCGCTGTCTTCTGGGCGCCACACCTTCCCATCGCGGCGTGGCTAAAGGTGTTGTTAGCGTTTGCACTGATCGCGATCGTCAACACGGGGCTAGCGCGCCTACCGGCGATCACCGTTCAACAGCTTGCCACCCTCGCTGTTATCTCAGCTCTAGCGCTATTGGGCTTGTTGCTGTTTGAACGGCTAACAGACGGATTGCTGATTCGCATTGACCGATCTTCGGATACTTCCGTGCAAATACTCAACACACTTTCAGGAGGGCTCGTACTGCTCTCTTGCGCGTGTTTTCCGATTGCTTGGCTCATAAAACAACGAACAGGCCAAAGGCTTTGGCCGATCGCATTTATTGCGATTTGCTTTACTTTGAGTTTGATTTACCGAATGGACGCGATTCCGGTCGGACTCATAGCAGGCATCCTAAGCGCTCTCTTAGTTCTTCGCTGGCATACGCGCGGTTATGTTGTCGTTCTCGTAGCTACAGGCATACTCGCACTGAGCTGGGCGCCGTTAACGATGGGCGCGTCAGCCCTCCATCTCGATTCATGGCTTACTGAGAATATTGATCGTAATTGGGGCTACCGGATTATCATATGGCACTATGTCGGAGAGTTATTGCGCGAGCACTTCGTAGTGGGGCACGGATTCGACGCTGCACGAACGTTGGGTGCGGCGGCCGACTTACTTCCAGATCGCGCTGGAAACTCGACTTTTCTGCACCCCCACAACGGCATCCTTCAAATATGGCTGGAACTCGGGTTGGTCGGCGTTGCATTTTTTGCAGCGACAGCCGTTCTGCTTATCCGCCGCATACTGAATTGCGCCCCTAGCCCAGGAGCCTTGGCTGCAATAACAGGCACAATCATATTTTCCACCACCATTTGGTTATTGAGTTATGGAATTTGGCAAGGATGGTGGATTGCCGTACTTGGGCTAGCCGCGTGCACCGTTGTTCTGGTTTTGCGCGTTGACACCGAGCGCCGCCAAAGTACTTGATCTCAGTTTGGGCTTTCCGCCAAGCGTATAAGGTATTCACCGTAGTTGCTTTTTCCGAGCTTCCGCCCCAACTCGGCGAGCTGCCCCCGGTCTATCCAATCGTTATAGAATGCTATTTCTTCGGGAACACAAATGCGCTGACCTTGTCGCTTTTCGATGGTCTGCACGAACTGCCCGGCATCCGCCAAGCTTTCATACGTCCCGGTATCGAACCAGGCGAATCCACGGCCAAGCCGTTCCACATGAAGAGTTTTACGATCCAAGTAACAGCTGTTTACATCGGTGATTTCAAGTTCGCCGCGCGCGCTAGGCTTTAAGGTGCGAGCAATTTCCACCACATCATTGTCGTAAAAATAAAGCCCGGTGACCGCCCAGCGCGACTTGGGGGCATTCGGCTTTTCTTCAATCGATACGGGCCGTTTCTCTGCGTCGAGATTTACAATTCCATAGCGCTCGGGATCACTGACTTGATAAGCAAAAACAGTTGCGCCGGACGGACGGGCAGCTGCTGCGCGCAATTGCTCGGTCAAGCCGTGGCCGTAAAAAATATTGTCACCTAGCACTAAAGCACATGCTGAATCGCCGATAAATTCGCGGCCTATAATAAACGCTTGAGCCAACCCGTCAGGACTAGGTTGCTGCGCATAACTGATATTGAGTCCCCAACGCGCGCCATCGCCGAGCAGATGCTGGAATGCTGCAGCGTCATGCGGCGTGGTGATAATCAGAATATCTCGAATACCCGCGAGCATTAACGTACTGAGCGGATAATAAATCATCGGCTTGTCGTAAACCGGCAGAAGCTGTTTAGAAACCGCGTGGGTAATGGGGTATAGCCGCGTACCGGACCCGCCCGCGAGAATAATACCCTTCATCTTCACTCCTACATTAACTATCAACGCGAATTTTATGCTGTATGAGCAGCAACGTCAGCTTCGAACACTTCATCGAGCATGTCAGTTAGCGCCTCTTCCCAAGGCCGCAAAGCGATACCGTAAACACGCTCCAGCTTACTGCAATCAAGCGCCGAGTTTGCCGGGCGGCGAGCCGGTGTTGGGTAGTCCGCCGTAGTGATAGGCTGAACATCAGGGATTGCCTGAATCCGCGGCTCGGCGATCTCAAAAATCTTGCGCGCAAAGTTACACCAAGTAGTCGCTCCGTCTCCGGTGCAGTGAAACGTGCCCACGCCATCCGGCGGACATGTTCCACCAATCAGGCGCCTGGCCACCGCCAGAACCGCATCTGCCAAGTCGCCGGCGAATGTGGGGCTTCCGTACTGATCATCGACCACGCGAAGCTCCGTGCGCTCTCTCGCCAGTCGCAACATCGTTTTGACGAAATTATTGCCATGAACACCATAAACCCAAGCCGTTCTGAGAATAACATGCTGGATACATGCTTCCCTCACGGCCATTTCGCCAGCATGTTTACTTGCGCCGTACACACCCAGCGGAGCTGAAGCATCGCTCTCTGCATAGGGTGTCGTTTTAGTGCCATCAAATACGTAATCTGTGGACAGATGAATGAGCGGCAAATTGCTACGAGAGCAGGCCTCGGCAAGAAAAGCCGGGCCGTCTCTGTTAACTGAAAAGGCTATATCGGAGTTGGCTTCGGCTTTATCGACAGCGGTATATGCCGCCGCGTTAATGATGACCTTTGGCATCGTGTCGGCGATCACATTCAACACCTGCTCACGATTCGTAATATCGAGCTGAGCACGCGTCGTCGCTCGGACAGTCAACGGCGCCTGAACCCGCCGCGCCACTTCCCAGCCCAGCTGGCCTTCCGCGCCTGTTAAAAGTATATCGCAGGTCACCCGGCAGCCTTCTGCGGCAAGCCGAGGCGACCACCATCGTAACGCCCCTCTCGAATTTTCTGCCACCAGCTCTTGTTTTGAAGGTACCACTCGACTGTCTTACGCAAGCCGGACTCAAAGGTTTCTTGCGGTTGCCAGCCGAGTTCGCGTGTGATTTTCGAGATATCCATGGCGTACCGGGCGTCATGACCAGGACGATCATCCACATAGGTGATCAAATCACGACGCGTCGACGTGCTTGGCACGAGCTCATCTAAGAGGTCGCAAATAGACTGGACAACCTCGATGTTGGTTTTCTCAGCCTCCCCGCCAATATTATAGACCTCGCCCACCCGGCCCTTCGTGACAACGGCCCACAATGCGCGGGCGTGGTCTTCTACAAAAAGCCAATCGCGCACGTTCTGGCCCGTGCCATAGATAGGCAGTGGTTTGCCTTCGAGGCCATTCAGGATTACGAGCGGGATCAGCTTTTCCGGGAAATGATAGGGACCGTAATTATTAGAGCAGTTCGTAATGACGACCGGCAGACCGTAAGTATGATGCCACGCGCGTACTAAGTGATCCGAGGACGCTTTTGACGCCGAATACGGCGAGTTGGGAGCGTAAGGGGTAGTTTCAGTAAACAGCCCATCTGCACCTAGCGAGCCATATACCTCATCTGTCGAGATATGATGAAAGCGAAATGCCTTCTTGCGGTCAGGCGCAAGCTTCGCCCAATAGGTCCGTGCAGCTTCGAGTAGTGAATAAGTACCGGTGATATTAGTCTCGATAAAGGCCGCCGGACCATCGATTGAACGGTCCACGTGGCTTTCGGCAGCGAGGTGCATGACCACGTCAGGCTGTTCCGTCTCGAACAAGGCCGCCATAGACGCATGATCACAAATATTAGCGTGCACGAAACGATAAAGCGGATTATCGGCAATTGTCTCAAGAGATTCGAGGTTGCCCGCATACGTAAGCGCATCAACATTTACGGTTTGCGCGCCTACTTCACCCACCAGCAAACGCACAACGGCCGAGCCTATAAACCCGGCCCCGCCTGTAACTAAAACCTTCATCGAGAAATCTCACCTTGGTAGCGAAAATATTCGGGTTGTTCGGCCAAAAGCGGATGTTTCTTATCGCGAGCCGAGAGAAACGCATCGGCGCCCGCTACATGCCAATCAATACCGAGAGCAGGATCGTTCCAGAGCAAACCCTTGTCATGCTCGGGGGAATAATAGTTGGTGACCTTATAAAGCACTTCGGTATCGGATTCTAAAGTCACTAGGCCATGGGCAAACCCTATCGGCACAAATATTTGGTTCCATTCTATTGCTGATACATGAGCCGATACATGTCGTCCATAGGTGGGAGAGCCGACGCGGAGGTCGACCGCTACATCAAGGATTGCGCCGCGAACAACGCGCACCAGCTTGTCCTGCGCGAAAGGAGGGGTCTGAAAATGAAGCCCGCGCACAGTGCCCTTTTGCGCTGAGAAAGCATGATTATCCTGCACGAAATCGGCTGTCATACCGGCAGCCGCGAAATCCCGGTGCGAGAAAGTCTCGGAGAAAAACCCGCGCTCGTCGCCATGCTTCACGGGGCGGATAATTTTAACGTCTGGGATAGCAAGACTTTCGACAATCAACGACATAAATGACTCTAAATTAGATTTGGGAAATACGGTGCCGGAACATTACAACAAGTAGGCCGTGATGCTGCCATGGACAACTTTGGCGCGTGATAGGCCCTCAACCAAATTGATATACGGTGCCGCCCAATTCACGAAGCGGGACTGTTCAGTGCCATTTATAGCCCAATCTATCACTATAACCACTGCCGGCTTCGCGCTAGCGGTCAGACTAATAGCATTCGATAACCAGCTAGGCTGGCTTATCAAAAGCGTATCATCGACATAGAAATTGGGTAGCAGCATTCTCCGCTCGGTCATGAACGCCACGCCCGGACAATACGGTACGCATACGATCGCCTCACCTGTTTCTGAATTCTGCGCAATCACATCTCGCAAAAATGTAAGATCCGCCTTTTCGGTCGAAGTAACGCGAACTTCCACACCGTTTTCAGCGCTGAATCCTTCTGTTCGCTCCGCCGCAACCGCAATCGAACCTGTTGCAGGTGAGTGCAAACCGGCCCAGAGATAGAAACTGATATGGGCAACAAGCACGAGCATAACGCCGGCTGCCGAAAACCGAATCCAACCTAACTCTCGGTCCCGATAAACGGCATACATCTGGCTGGCGAATACTGCCGCCACAACAATGTAACCCGGCATAAAATTTGCAATATGAGACATATCGGGGCGATAGAAGAAATAGTGCGGCAATGTTGCAGCAGCAGCGCTCAAAGCTACGAGGGTTGGGGCCAACGCACCTACGCAGCCACCCTTTAACAACCGGAAAACTTTGGGCACGTGTACGACAACAAACGCCGACAAAACGAAAACCGGCAGATATATCAGCAAGGCTAGCTGACCCAGCTGCCGATCCTCAGAGAAAATATCTGCAATAGATGGCCGCACGAGAAGCCCCGCCGCATTCTCGGCCGATGTCGTTGAGCCTGTCAGTAAATGAACGATACCATCGAAAAAATATCCGGCCATCATCGCCGGGTAGTTCAGAAACTGCTGCAGGAATACCCCCGTGTATCCTCCGACAACGGAAGTGGCGAGACCCAAGGCGAGTACACCTAAAAATCCCCACAACGCGGAAAGCCCTAAGGTGTGCCCGAAAATGGCAGGCTGGAGGCCTTCAGCACGACCCCTAGCGTCAAATGAAATCAAAGTGAGTACAGCAATCAGCGGCACTACAAACGCGTATCCAAAATCAGGACGGATCTGAAAGGTAAAAGAAAGGATCGCCCCGGCCAGAGCCGCGTGCCACACACGCGGCGTTCCATGAGCAAGGCGCATTTGCGCCGCAACATTCAGCATAACGCACAGGGCATAGAATGAAGTTGCCGGAAAAGCAGGTACCAGCATGGCTGCTAGGGCTGCGCCAAAGGCAAGCAGCCGGCTGCCCGTTGCAAGGCTTACAGTGTAGAAGACAAGGGCATTTGTTAGCGTAATGCAGGCGAAGAACAGCAATTTAACGAGGCTGTAGGAGACGCCAAAAACATCGAATAGGAACTCGCCTATCTTGAACCACAAAATGCCGTAGCTGATGACAAGATCGCTCGGATCGCGACCAAGAAATAGCTCGTAACAAATTTGGGCATAATTACCGGCATCACTAAAATTGAAACCGCTATTGAGATACTGCGCATAGTATCCCGCCGACAAAGCGACAATCGCCATCCCATACAGCGCATCCAGCGAAACTGCGATTCTTACTCGGCGCATAGATATAACCGGCACAGCGTGAACTAAAGGGGGATCGCGGCAACCGACATTGCCGACGGATGCATTGTTCCAGCGACCGTATCATATACTTGCCGGATTATTGCTAGTCACCTGCAAGACGGAAATAGCGCAGCTAACCGGGGGGCCTTATGCCTCTGGCGTGCCTGCCAATTTCTCGAGATATGGCGAAGGCTTCCACCAGCGGCCAAACGGGCCGGTGCTAAATTCGCTGATCTCTTTCAATACCTTACCCCAGCCGATCGACTCGCCATAACACATTGGCCCGCCGCGCCAGCGCGGAAAGCCATATCCATGCACATAGACAACATCAATGTCGCTCATCCGCTCCGCGATCTCATCTTCCAGAATCCAACACCCTTCATTGATCAATGCGAGCATCGTGCGAGAGATTATTTCGTCGCTTGAAATGGACCTCGGCGTTACGCCAGCTTCTTTCCGCGCAGCGGCAATAAGATCGTCAGCGACCGGATGCGACGAGCGCGCCCTTGTTTCCGGGTCGTAGCGATAGAAGCCTGCGCCGGATTTCTGCCCCAAATGGCCCGCTTCCACGAGCTTATCATGAACCACCGTGGCCTGAGGTTCAAACGAGCCAGGCTCCATTTCTTTCCGCGCCTTGTACCCAATATCGATCCCGGCAAGGTCGGCGACACTGAAAGGCCCCATGGCCATGCCAAAGTCCGTAAGAGCGCGATCAACTTCTGCCGGAGAAGCCCCCTCAAGCATCAATAATCCAGACTCTCGAGCATACGCGCGCAGCATGCGGTTGCCGATAAAGCCATGGCAAACACCGGCAATCACGGCGGTTTTCCCGGTAGCTTTCGCAGCGGCGAGCGCAGTCGCCAACGTATCCGGCGCCGTGGCGGCGCCGCGCACTACTTCGACCAACTTCATAACATTGGCCGGACTGAAATAGTGCAGACCCAGAACATCCTGCGGTCGCGATGTCGCCGCAGCTATCGCATTCACATCCAGATAGGATGTGTTTGTCGCAAGAATAGCGCCCGGCTTCGCGATGCTGTCCAGAGTTTGAAAAATAGTGCGTTTGACATCCATAGATTCGAATGCCGCTTCAACGATCAAATCGGCATCGGCAAGGGCATCGTAGCCAACGCTGCACTCAATCAAGCTTATGCGACTTGCACTCTCCTGATCGGAAATGCGTCCGCGCTTCACTTGCGAGCCGTACAAGCTCTGCACACGGGCTCGACCGCGCTCCAGGACTTCTTCGGAAATGTCCGTTAAAGCCACAGGATAGCCTGCGTCGGCGTATGTCATGGCAATGCCGATGCCCATAGTGCCTGCACCGACCACGCCAATCTTACTAAGATTTCTGGCTTTTGCGTCCGATGCCGCCTTTCCTGCGGCACGTTCAGCAAAAAAGATATGACGAAGCGCTTTTGCCTCGGTGGTTCCGGCAAGCTTCAGGAACGTTTCGCGCTCGAGCTTCTTGCCTTCAGAGAAGGGCGTGCCGAGCGTTTTACGTATCAGGTTGAATGCTTCAAGCGGCGCCGTAGCGCCGCGCGCCTGCTTCCGGATGACACCTTCTATTTTATCAAGACTTTCAAGGACGCTTGCATCCGCACTGGATGGACGCTGGGAGAGACGCCGGTCTTTGAGGTCTTCCTTCGCAAGCCCTTGCGCAAACGAAACCGCAGCCGATACCACATCGCCGTCCGCCACGTTATCGATCAAACCAAGTTTAAGTGCTTTTTCAGCTGAAATAGGTTTGCCACTACAAATCATTTCCGCAGCATCAACCGCGCCGATTAGACGCGGCAGCCTTTGTGTCCCACCAGCCCCGGGAACAATACCGAGAGAGGTTTCGGGAAGCCCTAAACGGCTACCAGCGGCGGCAATGCGATAATGACACCCCAGCGCTATTTCAAGACCGCCGCCAAGCGCGTGGCCGTGGATCGCTGCAATGACCGGTTTGCCCGCAGCTTCGATGGAATCAATTACGTCCGGGAGAAAGGGTTCTTCGGGTGGTTTGCCGAATTCGCGGATATCCGCACCGGCGACAAATGTTCTGCCCTTGCAGGCGATAATAATCGCAGCGTTGCTGCCAGCCTCACACTCTTTGGTGACTTCCTGCAGCAGCGCACTGCGAACGGCTTGAGACAGGGCATTCACCGGCGGATTATCAATCCACAGGATAAGAACGCCATCACGCTCTTCTGTATTCACGACCACAAGTAAATTCCGTTCTTAAATGTCTAGAACTTCGCCCTTCATGAGCGTCACCAGCTTGCCGGCAAACCCCATCAGGTCTTTTCCCGCGGCTGCATTTTCCGGGCTTTTCATCGCCGCCTTGTAGGAGGCTTCATCTTCGAAGCAAAGCTCGGCGAGGAGAAAGTTGCCGGGCTCGCCCATAAGCGTCGCGGCAACCTGGGTGACTTCCGACTTCACCAATCCCGGTATTGTACGAGCAATGGGCAAGTGAACATCGCGGTAGTGCGTCATAAACGCTTCCGCATCATCAGGAGTGCTATACAACGCCAACAGCTTGATCATACCGCACCTTTCCTTTTCTGACGTATCTTCTGCGAAATCCGCGTCACATCGCATTCATGGTCAGGAGTTCGTAGGTCGCGGCCAGTTCGCCCTCGTTGTTCAGAATCGAAACAGCCCAACGTACTTCGCCGTATTCTTCGTTACGAACGGACTTCGATTTAACAGTCAGTTTAACGTTAATGCTGTCTCCGGGAGACACCGGCTTTACGAACCGCAAGTTCTCAAGGCCGTAGTTTGCCAGCACGGGGCCTGGCGCCGGCTCGACAAACAAGCCTGCAGCAAACGACAGCAAGAGGTAGCCATGCGCGACACGCCCAGGGAAGAACGGGTTAGCGGCAGCCGCTTCTTCATCCATATGCGCGTAGAACGTATCACCCGTGAAATTGGCAAAGTGTTCGATATCATCAAGCGTGACTTCGCGGGACGCCGTTTCAAGAGTGTAGCCAATATCAAGCTTACCAAACGGCAAGCGGAACGGATGGGTATCCCCTGTCGGCTGGGGCGCACCAGGCAGCCACGTGTTTACAACCGTGCTCAACAAGCCGGGGCTGCCCTGCAGCGCTGTGCGTTGCATGTAGTGCTTAACGCCGCGGATACCGCCCATTTCTTCACCGCCGCCCGCGCGGCCCGGACCACCGTGCACGAGCACCGGCAACGGAGAACCGTGTCCGGTTGATTCTTTTGCACAATCCCGGTTGATGAAAGCCATGCGCCCGTGGAACGCGCCTGTTCCCAGAACCATTTCTCTGGCGACGTTGCCGTCGTAAGTGAATGCGGACATCACCAACGAGCCCTTGCCGTGGTTGGCAAGAGCCACAGCATCTTCAACCGACTTATACGGCATAAGAGTTGAAACCGGCCCGAAAGCTTCGATCTCGTGAATGGCATCGGCCTTCCACGGATCATCGGCACGCAGAAGAACAGGCGAAATGAATGCGCCTTTT
This sequence comes from Alphaproteobacteria bacterium, assembly GCA_030432435.1. Taxonomy (GTDB): domain Bacteria; phylum Pseudomonadota; class Alphaproteobacteria; order Rhodospirillales; family Rhodospirillaceae; genus UBA11612. The sequence goes on along the minus strand of JAUIGX010000038.1, from coordinate 337 downwards.
TCAACGCCTTCACCTTCCAGCTTCACTTCGTTCGGATCGCCAAAGACGATCTTCGAAACGTTGGTAAGCTCGCCAACCTTACTGCGCACATCATCAAGTTGAGCGCGGCTGACCAGCGCGCCCATACGCACATTTTCAAGGCGAGGATCACCAACAACTGTCTTACCAAGCCGCGCCTTGAGTGCGGCTTCAACATCGTCGATGAGTCCTTCAGGCACGAATGCGCGTCGAATAGCCGTACATTTCTGTCCGGCCTTTACCGTCATCTCCTTGACGACTTCCTTGACGAACAAATCAAATTCCGGTGCATCCGGAGTCACGTCGGGCCCAAGAATAG
>JAUIGX010000269.1 GCA_030432435.1 Alphaproteobacteria bacterium | reverse complement strand
ACCATCCAACACACGTTGCCCAGATGAACTTCGCGCCCAGGCCAGCAATGTCCGGTCCACCACCCGTTCAGCACCCAACTTATAGAACAGCCGCCATAGTTCAGTTTCGCTACTGTCTCTGCTGATTACCGGCTCGGTCGCCGTCAGAAGACCCAATCTGGCACGAGCCGCATTGGATAATTTCAGCCGCTGGGCGACATCGCCCGCGGAGTCACTCGGGATTAACACGGCGAGACGCCGTACCCAGTCCGGCGGAAATGACGGCGCTTCACTTTCCAGGCCCACCAACACCTCAAGCGCCGAAGGATTCGTTGCCTCTGGCAGAACGGCCTGCAAAACGCCGCAGGCTTCCATGAGCATAATCGCCGGAGCAGGCTGGGACGCATCAAGAAGCTTGGCGATTTCTTGCTGCACGCGCTCGGCGGACAGAGAACGCAACCCACTAACGCCGCCGCGGCACGCGGCAAGTGTGCTCTCGTCGAGCGAGGCGCGCCCATACCAAGCAAAGAAGCGAAACAACCGGAGAATACGGAGATAATCCTCCCGGATGCGATCAGTGGGATCACCGACAAAGCGTATACGACCCGCTTTCGCGTCTTCGATACCGCCATGATAATCGAAGAGCGTACCGTCCGGGCGAAGAGACATGGCATTCATTGTGAAATCGCGGCGGCGCGAATCTTCCTGCCAGTCGGCGGTAAATTCAACATCAGCATAACGCCCGTCGCAGGCTGTATCGCGCCGCAAGGTCGTAACCTCAAACGGCGTTCCATCGACGATGCCCGTGACCGTGCCGTGATCAAGCCCGGTAGGAACGGCCTTTAGACCCGCAGCACCCAATCGCTCCACGACTTTTTCGGGGGGGTCAGGCGTTGCTACATCGATTTCGCACACAGCAGCGCCTATGACGGCGTTGCGCACACACCCCCCGACAAACCGCACGTCGATCTCAGGAGCGCCCAAAGCCGCAAATAACCGCAGAACAGCAGGCGCCGCCATCCATGGCTGCTGGTCCCACTTCGATCGGCTTGCCTGTGATTGGATTGCCTGTGCCAAGAGCAACCTTTTAGGGTTCGGATGGGCCGAGTTGTCCGGGAACAATGCGTCCGTCCTCGATATGAGCCGGTCGATAGGCAGACCCCGCCGTCTCTCCCTGCATCATCGCGACCGTTCCCATAACGGCAAAAGCCAGCACAGCGCCGACAAAAAGCAAAAGAGGCCACGGACCCTGTTCGAATTTCGGAGCTTCACCGCCATGGCGCGCGACATACCCGGTGCGGTACCAGACCCATCCCGCATAAATCGCGATCGGAAGAAGAAACGGCACTAAATAGGTAAACACGATTCTCGTCATGCCTTAATCCGTTTCAACGAGGCCACTAACCCTCAAGAGAGGTTACAGCCTCATAAAGATTTACCAACATACCTGCGGTGGCCCCCCAGATATAGCGGTCGCCGAAAGGCATCGCATAGTACGCGCGAGTTTGACCGTTACTATCCCGGCTCACTCGCTGGTGATTGGCCGGATTAAGAAAAAAATCCAACGGCACTTCAAAGACGTCGGCCACCTCGATGGGATCAGGCCTTAAATCCAGCGGCGGGGTGACGGCCCCCACGATAGGCGTCACTTCGAAGCCGGTGATTGTGACATAAGAATCAAGCTGCCCCAAAATCTCAACTTGCGCGGGCCGAAGGCCGGTTTCTTCTTCAGCTTCACGCAGCGCGCCGGCGACAGCATCGGCGTCACCCGCCTCCAAACGTCCACCCGGAAAAGCGATCTGTCCGGCATGGGACGACAGGTTCTCGGTGCGCTGAGTGAGCAGAACGGTAAAACCATCTTCGTGATGCACGAGCGGCACCAAAACTGCTGCAGGTTTCAGCTTCACCTTAACGCCCGGAGCTCCGGCGCCGCGTGAATATGAAATTCCGGTGGTCGGGACAGCGCCCATATAGCCCGATTCGTAAGGCGTCAGTTCGCCCAATTCCATCAAACGCATGGCGGTCGCAACATCCCCGCGTGGTCCCGCAGGGGTCGCCCCGGCCAAACGCTCGCGAATCGCCTCCCGCGTCAGCCTGTGCGGCGGGGCCACAGCATCTAGATTCACTTCAGAGTCCCAAGCGAGAAAAATCGCTCGCCGCTCCAAACGCCGAAACTCTCGTCGTCGTCCGGCGCATTCTGTCCCCGTTCAACAAGATGATAGAAGGCCGAGCGCGCAATCCGGGCCTCAAGCCCTTTGCGCACATATATATAAGGGCGCGGTTCGCCGGTTTCTTCATCCTCGGCCATCCGAAGGGGATGCTCATCATCCAGCGGCACAACATCGTCCACGTTGGTGCGGAAGCTGATTATTTGGCTCTGACCCTCGCCCTCCGCCAGAAGTTCAACCGCAATAAAGGCCGAATCCTCGACCTCAATACGGCCATTTTCAACTGGTGTGGTGAGCCAATGGACACCGTCTTCGTCACGCCGCAGAACCGTGGAAAACAGCTTCACAAGGGCATGACGCCCGATGGGCGTGCCTCGATAATACCATGTGCCATTGCGGTCGATACGCATGTTAAAGTCGCCGCACAGATCGGGAGGGAAGGCGGCGACGTGATCAGTCGCCCCAGATTGCGCCGAGGCTTGAGATTTTTCTTCTCCAGTGCGTGCTCGTGGTCCCATACTCGCATTAGCCAACTGTAAAGTGTTTAGACATTCATATGGTGGAGTTAACTCGTGAACGCAACGATAACACAAGACGGTAGCCGAGGGACCGAAACCGGCCAGGAAATGGCCGTCGCCGACATGGAACAAGTCGCCGAACTGGTCCAAAAAGCGAAAACCGCGGTCGAGCAGGTCATTTACGGCCAAAGCGTAGTGGTAGAGGAAAGCCTCATCACCCTTTTGGCCGGCGGCCATGTGCTGCTGATCGGCGTGCCGGGCCTTGCCAAGACAAAGTTGGTGCAGGCCCTTGGCACCGTTCTTGGGCTTGATGACAAGCGCGTGCAGTTTACTCCGGACCTCATGCCCGCCGATATTATCGGCTCAGAAGTGCTGGAGGAGGACGCCGAAGGGCGGCGCTTCTTCCGCTTCATCCAGGGTCCGGTATTTTGCCAACTGCTGATGGCCGACGAAATCAACCGCGCCAGCCCGCGCACCCAGTCGGCCCTTCTTCAGGCGATGCAGGAACGCCGGGTTTCTGTCGCCGGTCAGTATCACGATTTGCCCAAGCCGTTTCACGTGCTCGCGACACAAAATCCGATCGAGCAAGAAGGCACCTACCCGCTGCCCGAAGCGCAGCTCGACCGCTTCCTTATGCAAGTGGACATTACCTATCCGGATTTAGAGTCCGAGCGGGAAATCGTCTTACGCACGACCGGCGTCGATGAACCTGAGCCCAAGCAAGTCTTAGACGCGAGCGATTTGCTGAAAGCACAGAATTTGGTACGCCAAGTCCCGGTCGGCGACAGCGTCGTTA
>JAUIGX010000268.1 GCA_030432435.1 Alphaproteobacteria bacterium | reverse complement strand
GCGCACGACGCCGGTCAAATACGACAAGCGCCGGTACAAGCGGCGCAATCGCATCGAAATCATGTTCGGCAGGCTCAAGGACTGGAGGCGCGTGGCAACCCGCTACGACCGATGCCCAAAAGTCTTCCTTTCGGCCATCGCCCTCGCAGCAGTCGTCATCTACTGGTTATGAATCCTGACCCTAGTTTGTCGGCCCCGTTTGCTCGTCGGCGCAGCTTCCCATGTCATATCGGGGTTAAACGAGATCGCCAGAGAACCGCGGCGCTTGAGCGCTTCATTTTAGGCCGACCATTTCCTGGTCTTGTAGGTTGGGGGCGTGGGTCTACTCATGTCGCCGAGCTCCCACACTGAATTCGCGGCATGAATTCCTCACGCGCTTTGTGCAACACATCTGGAGTGTTCCCCCCCTTCCGTGCTATTTATCATTCATTATTCATTTTCGTCCGATGCTTGCCACCGTGATACTCATAACTGAAAATAACGGAGTCAGGTAGATCAGAAGAAATTTTTGGATGCAGTCTCCGTAACTTTTCAATGCGATCCTGCCACGAAAAATTGACTTCAGCAGCGTCCCACATTGCCAACTCAAGCCGGTGAGACGTCATTGGGAGCTTCACAGCTCTGTCATAAAGGTTCAGGCGGTCAGCTTGGAGATCATCGTTTGAAATGGAATGTCCAAACACAAGCACGGGGACACTGGGGTAACTGGCACGAAACGTAAGTAACTTCTCATAGATTTCAGGTAAGCACTGATCGGGAGATAGAACGAAAAAGTAAGCCGAAAATTTCTCTACGCGACTCTCGAAGCATTCAGGAGCAAAGTCAAATCCGAATTCCCTGAGCCACGACGTGTAGTTTGAAATGCAGTCTAAATTTCCAGACAAGCCAATCAGGCCTGGCTCGTAATAATCCAAAATAGGGCTTGAATTGTTCCACATCTGCTCAGCTTTATCGAACAAGACCTGTTCAAGCGAGGCAACTTTTGGCAACTTCTTTTTTACTTGCCGTAGCCTCCCAAAGAGACGCCATGGATGACGAAGATACCCCAACATTTACATGCCTCTAAGCGACTTTGGAGGCATGTATCACACGATTGAAAACTGTTTTGCACGTACAATAAGGTTTTTACTGAAATCCTTAGTTTGCAATAATTAACTTAAGATTATGAATTCTAGAACCAGGATGTGAAATAAAAAGTACATATCATCGAAGTTTATTTTAGGCAGCTAGGTCGGACCTCGTCCGTTACGATGGCGTGAACCTCTTCTTTAAAACAAGCCTAGGTAGTTGATATTAATCTTTTGATTTTAGAAAAGATCTAAAGCGCGCTTTTTCAAGCCCAAATATGCTGTTATCCACAAATGGTCTTCTTGCACCGGGAAGATACAGTCCTACCAAGTGACTGCCTGATACTAGCTCGGGTTAGCTTAAGTTAGCCCGAGCCTTTTCATACTTGTTGCACTTAGGTGTTCAGTCCCGGCATCTGGTGGATCGGATTTAGCTTGCGCCACTTCGCGACCGTTTTGGGGTTGACCCCGCGCTCCCGGCTCAGCTCCGCAATAGAAGCTTGCGATCGCTGTATCGCTGCTCTGACGGCGTGCGTAGTCGTGGCGCTGCCATAACGAACTTGTCCCATAAGGTCTCCTTCCATTCCAATGAAAGGATCACACGTATGCGTCCGGTCTCGCAGCGGTTGACGCCTATTTCGGCATCCAGTTCCAGGGTGCGAGTTCGCCGATGCGGTTGATCTCGTGATCGGCGATACGCTCGAGAACCCAAGTGAGCCAAGCTTCGGGATTGACGCTGTTCATGCGGGCGGTTTCGATCAGCGTGTAGGCGATGGCAGCGGCCTTGCCGCCACCTTCCGAACCCACGAAGAGGTAGTTCTTCCGGCCGAGAGTCAGCGGCCGGATTGACCGCTCGCAGATGTTGTTGTCCAGTTCCAGCAGTCCGTTGTCGAGGTATGGCCCAGCTTTGGGCATGCGGCCGAGCGCGTATCGGATCGCTTCGGCCAGCTTGGTATTGCCGGATATTTTCGGCAGTTGCAGCTTCAGCCAGCCCTCCAGCTCAACGAAGATCGCCTTGGCTTTTGCCTGCCGCAGGGCAACGCGCTCATCAGGAGATTTGTAGCGTGCCTCCTTTTCCACGGCATAGAGCCTGGCGATCCGTTCGATGGCGCCCCTGGCGATGACCGACCCATCGCGCTCGAAGACCTCCACGAACTTGCGGCGGACATGGACCATGCAGGCTTGTTCCGTGGCTAGCCCTTCACCGAACAGGCCATTGAAGCCGGTGAAGCCGTCGGCATGCACCGTGCCCTTGTAGCCCGAGAGATGTGCAGAGGGGTGCTCTCCCTTTCGGTCCACGCTGAACTGATACCAGACGCAGGGCGGCGCCTGTCCGAACCATGGCCTCTCGTCGCGAAGGTAGCTCCAGAGCCGTGCGGTGTGGGCCTTGCCCGTCTTCGCACCGGTCTGCATCTTGACCGGGGTATCATCGGCAAACACGGCAGGGCCTGCGCGCGCCAGCTTGCCGATGTGATCGGCCAACGGCTCCAGCAGCGCTGTCGATCGCCCGACCCAATCTGTGAGCGTCGACCGGTGCAGATCGAGCTTTTCGCGGGCGTAGATTTCCGACTGTCGATATAATGGCAGGTGATCGCAATACTTGGCCGTGAGCACATGCGCGAGAAGGCCGGGACCGGCGCGGCCGCGCTCGATGGGTCGGCTCGGCAACGGCGTCTGCGCGAAGGTCTCACAGCAATTGCAGGCCATGCGCGGGCGCACGATCTCGCGGACGACAAACCGGCCCGGGATGTATTCCAGCTCTTGCGTCACATCCTCGCCAAGAGGGCGCGGGGCGCCGCCACAGGAGGCGCAGGCATCGCCCGGAGACAGAACCTCGGTCTGTCGCTCAAGGTAATTGGGCAGCGGGGCGCGGCTGTGTTGCCGTTTGGCGGGCGTTTCGGACTGCGCCGCATCGTCGTCCGGACCGGTTTCGTCATGCTGGGCAGCGCGGCCTGCGCGATCTCGCTGTCTTCCTGCAAGTCGAAGGCCAGCTGATCGAGGCTTTCGGATTTTGATCCGAACCGCGCCTTGCGATGAGCCGCCAGTTGCCCTTGCAGGTCTTCCACCTTCAGGGTCAGAGACTTGATCTCCTCGCCCATCAGGGTGACCAGCCCCTTCAGATCATCAGGATCATCCGGCAGGGATTTCAAGCTCTCCAGCATAGCTGGAATATACCGGAACGGTAGCCATGACGGAACAAAAAATGAGCCAAAAGCTGTTGTTTTGTTGACTATCCCGTCTGTAATGGCCGCCATGTTTTTTGCGGCATTCGCCAGTCTATTCCTTCCAGCAGCATGGTCATTTGCGACGCGCTGAGGCAGATTTTTCCCTCCTTCGCCGCGGGCCAGACAAACCGGCCACGCTCGAGGCGCTTGGAGAACAGGCAAGCCCCCTGAGCGTCCCAC
>JAUIGX010000037.1 GCA_030432435.1 Alphaproteobacteria bacterium | reverse complement strand
GATCACATCATGGGAGTTGCTTGGTTGGCGACCCCGCCAATAGTTCGTGTAGGAACTGGTTTTGCCGGAGCAATTGTATTTGTTCTAATTGCAGGATGGTCAGTGCAGTGGAAGTTCAAACGATGAATGACGAACTATCCGCCTCTCCATGCTTGCGCGGCATGGCAACCCTTAGGCTCCACGAGTTCGCAGTTTCGTCACCTCCGGCACACCGCCCCCGGTGTAGGCCAAATATGCAACGCGAATGACCGCCGGCTCACCGTCCCTCTCGTCTAGGCCATCCAGAAGAACGTTGCCGTCAGGCGTTTGTCCGCGTGTTCGAACCCGAAGTAGGCGCTGGCCGAATGCACCAGGTCGCCGCGATACAGCACAATGCGGTTGAAGCGGTTCTCGACGCGCACATCCTCGCGCCAGGCCGAGCGCGGCAGCGATTTCACGCCGAGCGCCTGGCTCAAATCCACGTACTGCGGCCCAAATAGATTACCCCCCAGCGCACCGTCCGGATAGCGCAGCCGATAAAACGAAGTGCCGGCCTGCGGGTCGGGCTGAGGTGTAAGGTAGATCACGGCGGCGTAGCGGCACTCGCTGCGTAAATCGGTGTGCGGACGCGGGCCGCTTTCGGCCATCCCGACAAGCTGCGCGTAGTTGTGATAGTTCGCCCGGCCTTCCGGCACCGGTTCAACCCACAGGCGCTTGGCGTTGGTGACCTTGCGCACCCACGCCTCGACCCGTTCCAGCTCATCTGGCATCAGTGCCTGAGCGGCGCGCCGGCCGGGCCAGGCCTGGGCCGTGTGCGGCGCGCCCAATTCCCAATCGTCGCGCTCGTAGCAACGGCGCGACACCTCTTCGGCATTGGGCAAGATGTCGTCCTGCACCCAATAGTCGCGCCCCAGCTTCGGGCGACGGTAGGTAAGAGTTGGCCGGCTCGGCATCAGCGTCTCGCGCTAACGAATATTTGCTTCAGGTAGCTCTCTGGCACGGATTTGCCTTCCTTGCCGCAATGGCGCCCAGTTGAGTCACCTATGGCACGCCTGATGCGCGCCGCGCAAACTTCGCTCAGAATCAGAAACTGGAAATTAAAAACTAGTCGGAGCGGTGGGTGCGTTCCATGCGCTCGTGGCGCTCCTGAGCTTCAATGCTCAGCGTTGCGATCGGGCGAGCCTCTAACCGTTTCAGGCTGATGGGCTCACCGGTTTCTTCGCAGTATCCGTAGGTGCCCTCTTCGATACGCCGGATCGCTGCATCAATTTTGCTGATGAGCTTGCGGGCGCGGTCGCGGGTCCGCAGCTCAAGCGAACGCTCCATCTCAGTAGAGGCACGGTCCGCGAGGTCGGGCTCTTGCACCCCGCCTTCTTGCAGACTCTCCAAAGTCTCTTCGGATTCCTTGAGCAGCTCTTCCCGCCAGTTTTGCAGTTTGCGGCGGAAGTACTCCTGCTGCTTGGGATTCATGAACGGTTCTTTAGCCAAGGGCCGATAATCCGGCGGCACTGTGATCGTCATGTCCTCAAACTCACTAATCAATGAACGGACGGCGCGGGAATATATGGGCTGTATCCGTTCCACGCAAGAGCACATAACATATTGTTTATGTTGCATTTTATTGAAATTTTGAGATCCGAAAGCGATATCGCCTGTAAAATCGCTCTACTGGGCGCTATGCGAGCCGCCGGCTAAGCTTGGCAAGTTCCACTTCCGCCCGGAGTTCAATCTCGTCCAGCAGCCGCGAAATCACCGGATCGGCGCCGCGCTCGCGCTTTTCGCGCACCATCCGCGCGAGTTCTCCAAGGCGTTCCTTGGGCACGGCCCCAAGTAACAGACCCCGGCGAACTTCCTCCAGCCGGTCCAGAATCTCCACGCCGCGGCGCGCCCGGCGCTGACGTTCCTTATAGTCGCCAACCCCCGCGTCATCGTTGGAAACAGATTGGGCCGCAAGAATGCCTCCAACCCCGGCAAGAGGGTTGACGGCTTCAGCCCCATCGGCGGACGGCGCCTCGTCCGGTCCAGACAACCGGTCCAGTTCAGCGGCAAACTCGCCCGTTTTCGAAGACGCTCCGGCCTTACCGGACGATTTGGTCTTTTGAACCGACGAGCCGGACTTGGGGCCCTCAACTTTCACTGGCAAGCCACCTTCATTAGGTCAGACATAGAACCATCCAACAATTAGCCGTCATAGGCGCCCACAACACGCAAGCACGCGTAAAGTGCGCCCCGGCTTGATTATCCTCCATGACGCCCGAGGCTGATGCAACAGGGCAAAACTTGCCGGGTCTTACCGGCGTCTTCTGCCGCACCGCCCTCTCCGCAGCCAGATTATGGCAATAAAACCATTACATATCAATCAGTTAAACGGCCACTCCGAGTGGCATGGTTTTCGCATCTTACTGTCCTGGAAGAGTATGTGCGCGCAGGCCGATAGGCCCGAGCCGCAGAAATAAAGAGGACGACATGACTGTTTTACACCGCTTATTCACATCCGCCGCCGCGACTTCGACCGGCTCACCCGGTTTAAGTCAGGGGCGCGCCCCGGTTTCGCGCATAGCACGGACCGTGGACCGTATGTGGTTCGTGGCCATTCACGCCGTGATGTTTGCCCTCATTCTCGCGATCACAAACCCTGCCAATGCGACATCACGCATAAAAGACATCGCCAGCTTCGAAGGCGTTCGCGAAAACGTCCTGGTCGGCTACGGCCTCGTGGTCGGCCTTCAGGGCACGGGCGACGATCTGAAGAAAATCGGCGCAACACGCCAAAGCCTTCTCGGTATGCTCGAACGCCTGGGCATCAACACGCGCGACGACAAACTAGAAACCACCAACGTTGCGGCTGTGGTGGTAACGGCCGTGCTGCCGGCCTTCGCACGCAACGGCGCGCGAGTGGACGTCAACATCAGCTCATTAGGCGATGCCGGTAGCCTTCAAGGCGGCACGCTGGCGGTAACGCCGCTCATGGGCGCCGACGGCGAGATTTATGCCGTCGCGCAAGGACAAGTACAGGTTGGCGGATTCACCGCGCAGGGTGCGGGCGCGACCGTCACACGCGGCGTTCCAACATCAGGCCGCATCGCCAGCGGCGCGATTGTCGAACGGGAAATCGATTTCAATCTAGATAACCTGCACACCATTCAAGTCGCTCTTCATAATCCCGACTTCACCACCGCCCGGCGGATCGCCGATGCCGTCAACGCCTTCATGGGTACAGTGGCTGCCGTCCCCACCGATCCGGGCACGGTTATGGTTTCTCTACCGGAGGGCCAAGGGTCCATGGTCGATCTGATGACTCAGGTCGAACAGCTTCGCATCGAGCCCGATCAGCCTGCACGGGTCGTCATCGATGAAAACACCGGCGTGATCGTGATCGGCGACGATGTCCGCATCTCAACCGTTGCCATCGCCCAGGGCAACCTAACAATCCGCGTCACCGAAACGCCGCAGGTTTCGCAGCCCGCGCCGTTCTCTGAAGGCGGAGAAACTGTCGTGGTCCCTCGCACAGACATTGAAATTGACGAAGATGAAGAGCGCCGCCTGACGGTCGTGCCTATGGGCGTAAGCCTGCAAGAGCTGGTGAACGGTTTGAATGCACTCGGTATTGGTCCGCGCGACATGATTTCAATTCTGCAGGCTGTAAAAGCCGCAGGCGCGCTGCAAGCCGAAATAGAAGTGATGTAAGGCGGGAAAGACCAATGGACGCTCTCGGACAAATCGGCAACGTACAAGACGCCTTCCTCGCTGGTGTGCACAAGAAAGCAACAGCGCAAGTTTCGGCGATACAGAAAATCGGGCAACTCGGCCAGGGTTCTCAGCGCGAAGGCGCAGACATGGAGAAAGTTCGCCAAGCCGGACAAGATTTCGAGGCTTTTTTCGTCGGACAGATGATGGAGCAGATGATGGCAGGCATCGAATCTGATTCAATGTTTGGTGGTGGACAAGGCGAAGATGTTTGGCGGTCCATGCTGAATCAGGAATACGGCAAAGAAGTTGCCAAATCGGGACGGCTCGGGATCGCCGACCACGTGATGGCCACCATGCTACAAGCGCAAGAAGAACGGACAGTCGCGCAGAAAGCCACTGCCGCGCCCGCGCCAACCAATCCGAACACTACAGCCCCAGAGACTGCCGCTGCAGCCGCCGCCGGCAGCCTCATTCGGCGTGAAGAATAGGAGCGGTCTCTTATGAACATGATGCGAAATGATGCGCCTCGGCGCCCTGTACCGCCGTCAGCCCCAGGCCAAAGAGACCAGGGCCTGGCCCGGCCCGGCCCGGCGAGAACGCCGGGTGCCGCAGCGAAACGACCGGGCACTGGTAAAGTCGAGGATATTTTCCAGATTATTCGTCAGCTTTGCGACTTGTTGACCAAAGAAAATGCAGCCCTGAAGCGTCATAGAAACGATGAAGTTAAGGCAATGACAGAGCGCAAGGAGCAACTCTCCCGCCTCTATCAGGGCCACATGAACGCCATTCACCGCGATCCTTCGTTGTTGAAGGCTCTAGATCCGGCAAAGCGCAATGCCATGGCCCAGTCGGCGATGCGCCTCGGCGATCTCATGCAAGAAAACGCCAGCCTGCTCAAAGCCAACATTGAATCCATCAACATGTTTTTCAAGGCCGTGACGAATGCGGTTCGAGACCGGCAGGAAGAGAAAGCCGCAGCCTATACCGCTAACGGCGCCATGAACGCGTACGGTCTGACGCGCCGCAATCTCGCTGTCAGCTATAACCAAACGATGTGAGCGCTAAGGCGCCGCAGGAGAGTATGTAATGTCGTTGAATCTGGCTCTGACGTCCGCCGTATCAGGCTTGAGCACCGCTCAAGCCGGACTGGACGTTATTTCCAACAACATCGCCAACGTCAACACCGAGGGCTATACCCGCAAGCAGTTTGTAGCGGAGTCCGTGGTTCTCGCGGGCAAGGGCGCCGGCGTTCAAATTGGCGACATCATCAACAACGTCGATCAGAACTTGCTGCGAGACCTGCGCAAGCAGCACAGCGCTGTAGGCCTGCTCGGCACCTCGAATAGCTATTTCAAGCGTATCCAGGACACTTTCGGCACCACCGCGTCCAACAGCTCCATATCCAACCGTATCAACCGGCTGCAGGAAGAGTTCACCACGCTCTCCACCGACCCCACGTCGGTGTCGCAGCAGTTGTCGGCGGTTCAGGCGGGGCGGTCCGCGGCCGAAAACCTCGCGGCCATGAGCGAAACTTTGCAGACCTTGCGTCTCAATGCGGACCGTGAAATCGAAGGCGCAGTTCAGCAGATGGGCAACCTGCTGGCCAACATCTCGGCCCTCAATGATCAGATCTCGTTCAACTCGGCCAGCCAGCGGCAGACCGAAGATCTCGAGGACAAGCGCGACCTGGCTCTCGATAAATTATCCGATCTTCTCGACATACGTTACTTCAAGAACGCGAACGGATCGGTGACCGTATTTACCAGCGACGGCACCACTTTGGTGGATAGCTCCCCTGTCGCGACCAGTCACGTCGCCCTCAGCGTCGTCTCGCCGGGCGCGACTTATGCCGGCGGCGATTTCAACGGCATTTTCGCAGGTGTACGCGACATCACCACCACAATTCGCTCGGGCAAGATCAAAGGCCTGGTCGATATGCGCGACCGCACATTGCCGGACATGCAAGCCCAGCTCGACGAACTGGCGCGCAGCATGCAAACCGAAATCAACAAAATCCATAATCGCGGCACCTCTTATCCGACGATCGTCAACAACATCACCGGCTCGCGGACATTCATGTCCTCTGCCGATCAAACCGTGAGATTTTCCGGAGCCGAGCCGAGTATCATTTTGTATGGCACTGACGGCGCCGAAATTGCCTCCAGCCGCATACTCGACACCACGGGTGTAAACTTCAGCAACGGCGGAAACATCGACAGCCTCGCCTCGTCGATGCAAACTTGGATTCGAGCGCAAGACGCGCAACTCACAAATGCTACGGTTTCCGTAAATGCCGACGGCCGCTTTGCCATCAACCTTGGCACCGATGTCATCGGCGTGGCATTCCAGGACCAAGAATCCGCGATCAAAGGCAGTGCGCAACTAGACGTGACCGCGGGCGTCGATCTCGACGGCGACGGCAACATCGATCAAAACTACGCCGGGTTTTCCAACTTCCTCGGCCTCAACGACTACTTCGTCTCGACACCCAATCCGTCGCTATGGGACTCTGGCTTCAAGCCCGCCAACTATACATTGGGAATCGCAAGCGCGCGCACATTGTCGTTCGCCGATGAAACCAGCCCCACCGGATTCACGGGTGGTGAGATCGTTGTAAATCCGGGCGACTCGCTTCAGCAAATCGCGGACAGAATTAATGCCAATACGGACCTTCAGGGCCGCATTGAAGCCGAAGTGGTTCCCGAAGGCAGCGGCGAACGCTTACGTATCCGGCATATTCTCGGCGAGCAGCTAGTTGTGACCCAGGACGCACCGACGGCCGCCAGTTTTGCCGGCGTCGCCGTCACCTATCAGGCCCCGCAAACCATCGGCGGAACAAGCGTAACCCAGATCGACGGCGCTGCCGGTGATTTCGTGACCTCTACCCTGGACGAAACCGACTTCGGGGATTTGACGTTCGCCAACGTGGGCGGAGGCAGTACAGTGACCGCCGCCACGGCCGGGGCGTTCGCCGACTACAAAATCGGCGATACGATCATGATCAACGGTTCTGCCATCGCCCAAGGCGGCGCCCTCGACAACAACGGCGTTTACACCATTACAGCGTTGTCGGCGGACGGATCGACAATCACCTTGGACCAGAACGTCACCGCGCCGGGCGCGGAACCGGCCGCGAGTTCGGCCGTAGAAATTCACCTTGTCGCGGCGTCCGGGTCATCGATTGCGTTGTCAGGCTCAGCCGCCGGCAATAACGGCAATTACACAGTAAAATGGCCGACCAATGCCCAGCTCGTGGGCGCTGGCTTTACCCTCAATGGCGCCGCGCCCGACATCGTGGACGGCGATGCGATGTTTGTATCGCCCAACGTCCTCAGCACCGCCGGCGAGACCATCACTCTTTCGACGTTCACGCAAAATAACGATGCCATTACTGCTCTGGGGTTGAAGTTCTCCTCCAACGGCATTTCTCAGAATTTGGCCGTGAAGCAAACGCTGATCGACGATGCCTCGCGCATCAGCCGCGGCACGGTCCAGCTTGACCCGCTCGACGGCACTTACCTGCTGGCCGAAGGCGATAACACCATAGCGTCTCAAATGGCGGCCCTGCTGTCGGGCAAGACGGCGTTTAACCCTGCCGGTTCACTCAGCGGCACCACAGTGAGTTTTTCCGATTACGCCGCATCCATTATTTCGCGCAACTCGACCGAGGCCGCTGCGGCTCAAACCAATTTAAAGCTTCAAGAGGATCTGAAAGGCGCGCTTGATCTGAAATCGGCCCAGGCCTCGGGGGTGAACTTGGATGAAGAAATGTCGAACCTGATCATCTTTCAGCAGACCTACGCCGCGTCCGCCAAGGTGATCTCAACGACACAGCAGATGTTTGACATTCTTAACAACATCATCCGCTAATCACGACTGGATGATTGGAGAGTAACATGGTCACGCGTATCGCCACAGCAACCCAAAATCAGGTGCTCGTCACCCGTATGCTGGAGCAGCAGAACCGGGTCGCCGACTACAACACCCAGCTTGCGACGGGGTTTAAGTCTCAGGACTACCTCGGCATTGGAAAAGATACGTTCCAGCTCCTCAACGTGGAAAACGAACGCAGCCGCCTGCAACGCTACATCTCCAACAACAGTTTGACCGAAACCACTCTGAAAACGCAGCTCACCTCTGCGGAAGGCATCGACGATACCGCACGGCTTATCCGCAGCGAGCTGCTTCAGTTTTCGAGCCGTGATCTGTCGGCCCAAAACCCCGAGAACACCTCGGCGGTCAAGGATCTGCAAAACAAGGTCTTCAACGCCTTCAGTCAATTACAATATTTTCTGAGCCAACAAGTCGGCGGAAAGTACATTTTCGGCGGCGCAAAGTCGGACCAACCGCCGCTCAGCCTGCCGTACAACAGCCTGAACGAGTTTCAGAATTTTTACGACGGAACCAGCACGGTGTTTCCGTCCACTCGGGTCGCCAATCTGGTGGACATTTCGTTCCCCGGTATTACCGCCACATATTCAAACGAAACCATCGGCAGCAATGACGTCACCGAGATCACCGGCGGGTCGGCGGACGACTTCGTCACTCAAACCATTGACCAAACGGCCACCGGCAACCTGATTTTCAGTAACGTCGGCGACAACGGCAAGATCTCCTCGGCGACGCCAGGTGCCTTCCGCGCCATGCAAGTCGGCCAAACCTTCCTGCTCAACAACACCGCAGTGGCACAGGGCGGAACCGGTGCACTGGACAACAACGGCGTGTACACCATCACCGCTGTCTCGCCCGACGGCAACACCATTACTCTTGATCAAAATGTCAACGCCGGTACGGAAATTGCGGCGAATGGCGTGGAGATCAAACTCGCGCCTCCCAACGGCACGGCTCTCGCCCTTACCGGGTCGGCCGCCGGCAACAACGGCGCGTACACGATCACCTGGCCAAGCAACGCGGACTTGGTCGCCGCCGGCTATACCTTGAACGGCGCGACGCCGGACATCGTCGCTGGCGACATCTTGTTTACCGATAACCAGATCCCGGTCACGGGTTCAGCTGAGACTATCAAACTCGAATCAAAGTCGTTCATGACCGGAACGTCCCTGACGACAAGCCAGCGGATCAGCGACACGCAATCCATTCAGCTGGATGTGACGGGACTAGATCCCGCCTTTGAAAAAATGGTGCGGGCGTTCGGTATCATCGCCCAGGGCGATCTGATCAACAATCAACCGCGCGTCGAGGAAGCGCTGGCGATATTGAATGACGCCATCGAACACTCCTCACTTCAGGCCACCGAAGAGAAAAGCGACCTCCAATCCGTACAGGACCGCATCGCCATCAACCTGAAGGCATTGGACGATGCAAAGAACGTGCAAACGCAGTTCTTGGCGTTCCTCGAAGGGCGTCAGAACGAGTTGGAAAAGGCTGATACCACTGAAGCAGCGGTGAGACTGCAGACGGAAGCGCAAGCGTTAGAGATTTCCTTTGCGTCCCTGTCGCGGATCACGCAGCTCAGCCTGATCAACTACATCTAAACCGCCAGCGTAAGTCTGTTACGCCGCGCCGCAGAGTTCACGCCAAATGCGACGGTATGCGGCCTCTACGGATTTCGCATATCGCGGGGCGTCGCACAGTGAAGAAGCCGCCATTTGGCCTCGCAGAAGCAGGCGCATGTCGGCTAGGCCGGCGTAATCGCCCGCCAATCTTTGCGCACACGCAACATAGTCGGTCGCAGTTGCCGCAATCCAATCGAGACGACCCATTTGGGTGAGTAAACTTGCCCCGACCCTGGACGCATGCCCTTTACCTGCGAGCGTGATGACCGGCACCCCCATCCACAAAGCTTCGCAGGTGGTCGTCGTGCCGTTGTAGGGGAAAGTATCGAGGGCGACGTCGATGCGCTCATACAGGCGCATATGGCCTTCATCGCCGCTCTCCCAGCCCATGAGATCCAGGCGGTTTGCGGCGATGCCTTGCGCGGCGAATGTTTCCAGCACCTTGGCCCGCGTAAGGTCTTCGGCCAGGGCTTTTGATTTCAGCACGAGCCGCGCGTTGGGGACGGCGCGCAGCACATCCGCCCACAGCGCCACAGTCAAGTGCGACATTTTCGCCAGCTTGTTAAAAGAGCCGAACGTCACAAATCCATTTTTTAGTACGGGCGAAGGACCAGGCTCAGGCGCGTCTTGCGACGCTTGAAAACAGTGCAAACCATTGGGCAAGCGGATCAAAGTCTCACTGGCCCAGGCGTCGGCGATCGGCGCCGGGTCGGTTACCTCGTCACACAATCTATAGTCCATATTCGGCATACCGGTTGTCGCCGGATATCCAAGGCCCGTCACCTGAATCGGAGCGGCTCTTTTCGCGAACACAGGCAGTCTGTTGCCTGTCGTGTGTCCCGCCAAGTCCACGAGGATATCAATAGTATCTGCGCGGATGAGGTCGCATACTTTTTCGTCGGCCATCCCGCGCACGTCACGCCAATGATGCGAATGCCCCTGAAGCCGGTCGGTGACGGCGTCCGGCTGTGCTGCATCGCTGTAGCAGAACACTTCCACTGTGTCGGGGTCATGCCCTGCCAGCAACGGCTCGACGAAATAGCTGACCGAATGCCTGCGAAAATCCGGTGAGACATAGCCGATGCGGAGCCGGCGATCAGCACGCGGATCTTTAGGCTGAACACTCTCCCCGGTCGAGATTCCACTCGCCCCTACGGCCCATTTCGTATGCGACTCCAAAAGCAGGTCCGGAGCGTCTTCCGCATAGACAGCCGCATATAGCCGGTTATGTGCGGCGTTCTGATTTTCGGGCTCGTCAGCAAGAACCGCATCGAAGGTCGATAGCGCAGCACCGATGTCTCCTTGCTCAAGCAGCGCTACGCCTAAATTTACGCGCGCCGAAAAGTTAGCGCGATCAGCCGTAATGGCGCGCGCATAGCACTCCGCTGCTGCTCCGTAGGCGCCCTGCCCCGCCAGCGATGCCCCCAAATTGTTGTGGGCGAGAGAAAAATCGGGCTGCTGAGCAATAGCTTGCCGAAATGAGGCACGCGCTTCTTCAGGGCGACCCGCTTCATCCTGGACATTCCCGAGATTATTCCAAGCCGCGGCAAAGAATTCTCTAGCGGTCACAGCTGCCCGATAGGCCTGCTCGGCTTCCTCTAGATGCCCGGCGTCGTGATGCCATCGACCCAGGTTGAACTGAACATCGGCGTTCCCTGGCTCCCGCTCACATGCTCTCGTGAAAAGGGACCCCGCCTCGCTTACGCGGCCCGCGGCCATAAGCGCTTGGCCTTTCACCACCCACCCGTCAACTGACTCGGGATTCTGCGCAATCAGCCGCTCTGCGATCGCCAAGGCATCGTCAAATGCGCCCACCTCAAACCGCAGAGCTGCGGCAAGATGCAGAGCCTCGCGGGACGGAGCCGGTTCCGCCATAAGCTCTCGCAACGCAGCCCACGCATCGTCGATGAGCTTCGCATCGTAATATTTCAGGGCAAGAGAAAGACGCTTATCCATGTATGAGCATAAGAATGACGCGGTTCGGCAAAAATCCCAACCTTCTTATGCGCCAATCCGAGGGTGTGAACCACAACGACTTAAAACGTAAAACGCCGGCGATACTATTCGCCGGCGTTCTGGCGCTCGTTATCCTGAGCGGCGCGGAGAAGTCTCGAAGACTCTCTATTTTTTGAGCGGATTCCCGTTCACATCAAAACCGGCCATTCTCAGGTCGAATTCTTTGAAAATTGCAGCCTCTTCGGCTTCTGATTTCGCTTCTTTCATGCGAGTACGGCAATCTTTACGTTCGCTCGCCTTAAGACGCGTGCTGCTGCAAATTTCACGATAATTAGCCGCTTCAACGATAGAAGGAACGGTTACTGCAAACATCGCCACAAAACACGTCGCTAACACAAAACCAATCTTCATCTAGAAAAACTCCTATGAATTAACGCCAAGCGAAAGGCTCGGACACATAGCACTCCCTCTCTACTCGGCGCGGACCATAGAAGTGGGATTCGCTTGAATCAACTCGTAAAACCACGCTCTAACATGGCGTTACACGATTTATAGGGAGCTTAAGAACAGTCCAAGAAAACCGCTATGTGTAGCTCGAAAATGCAGCAGTTCTGTAACCCGTCCGCAGTCGTGTGTTACAGGGTTTTTACCAACACGCCCTGTATTGAGTCTTCAGGACGCAAAAGTGGGGGGGCTTTGAATCCAAAAGTGGCCGGCCCCTCACACCATCGGCGCCAAAGATCGCGGTACGCAGATTCCAAATCGCGCGTGTGACCGATCTCATCACGCAGCGGCGAATTTTCCATACGAGGCCGTAATTCACCGCGAATATCGGCGAGCCGTTGCGGGTTCCGCCCCAACGCTACAGCCCGCGCAATATAGTCCTCCACGCTCTCGGCAACGAACTCGTCCGCCAATCCCATCGCGTGCAGCAAACTCACTCCCACGCGCCCGCGGTGATTGGTCCCGCGCAGCGTCAGAACCGGCACGCCCATATAAAGGGACTCGCAAGTGGTCGTTGTGCCGTTATAGGGAAAGGTATCAAGCGCCAGGTCGATTTTGGCGTATCGGCCTAGATGCTCTTTTATAGATGCCACGAAGGACGCCATTTCAATGCGTTCTGGCGCGATGCCGTGGCGCGCGAAATCCGCGCGTATCCGGTCCTGTACCCGAACATCACGCAGCTGCTTGCACTTCATAAAAAACTTCGAGCCCGGCACTGATTTCAATATCTCGGACCACGCCTCTATCGCCGGCTCCGTGACCT
Source organism: Alphaproteobacteria bacterium (assembly GCA_030432435.1). Classification (GTDB taxonomy): domain Bacteria; phylum Pseudomonadota; class Alphaproteobacteria; order Rhodospirillales; family Rhodospirillaceae; genus UBA11612. The sequence goes on along the minus strand of JAUIGX010000037.1, from coordinate 6,855 downwards.
TGGGCAGCACGTTAAAGGACGCGTAAGTTATGTGTCCTGACGCCAGATGCGGGGCCGGCGCGGGATCCGGCGCTCTTCCCGCGCGGTAACAATGAAAAGACCGCGGCAAGCGCACCAGCTCTTCAGTGTTCCATGCATCCGCCACACCTTCCGGGTCGGCGCGGCCATCGGTAATGCGGTAATCCATCGCCGGCACGCCGCTGGTTTCCGGGTATCCTAGATACTCAATTTGAACCGGTGCGGGTTTCAGCGCACAGACCGGCAAACGATTGCCGGACGTATGCCCCCCTAAATTGACCAGAATGTCGATGCGGTCTTTCGCAATGCGGTCTGCAAAAGCTTCATTCGTCAAGCCGCCGGACTCAACCCAAAGGTCCGCAGCTGCACGCATCGACTTAGTAACAGCATCTTTGCGCGTCGTATCTGAATACAGAACGATCTCATATTTTCTGCGGTCATGACTTGCGATAATCGCCTCGAAGAAATACGAAACCGAATGAGCGCGAAAGTCAGGTGACATATAGCCGACGCGCAGCTTACGCTCTGGCTCGCGTGTGTTTGTGTGAGGCCTGTCCGTGTCGATTTCGGTTGTGGAGAAGCGCCGCCCGAATTCCTTGTGAATTTCAAATATTTCCGCATCCGACACATCCGGACTGTACAAACTCGAGAATGCATAATTGCTATAGAAAACCGGCGCCGAAAGCGTATTCACGTCGGCGGCCCTACGCATTTCTTCACGCGCGTCCTCGACGAAATGCTGCTCTAGCAGGAGCACACCGAGAGTGTTGTGGGCCATCGCATTGTCGGGGTCTAAATTCAGGGCATGGCGGATTTCGGTTTCCGCTTCAGCTAGCCGCTGATCTTCCAGATAAGAAACACCCAAGCTGTACCTGGCGAAACCATTATCCGGCGTGCGTTCAAGTACTCGGCGGTACGCGGCAATAGCGTCGTCCGCATCGCCGCGCATGTAGTGGGCCACCCCAAGATTGATCAGGGCATCGTCGTAATCTGGGTCATAGGCCACTGCATTCGCGAGCGCCTTTACCGCTTCGTCGAAGCGGAACATGCGCAGCATGAGCGCGCCGTAGTTATTGCTGATAACGGGAGCGTGCGGCTTTAATTCACTCGCACGCTGCAAATGCGCGGCGGCCAGATCCATCTGCTGATCCAGGGCATATGCGAGACCTAAATTGTTATACGCCTCGGCATAAGTCGGCGACGCTTCCAAGGCCTGGAGGAGAACTGCAATTGCTTCCTCCGTCCTTTCCGCCTGGCGGAGTGTGTTGCCGTAGGCATTGAGGAGCACCGCATGGCCCGGATGGTCGTTGATCGCCTGCCTTAGAAAGGCAAGAGCCTCCTCTATGTCCCCCGCATCGCGCAACGCGACCCCTAAATTCGCTTTGGCATCCGCGTACGCGAAATCCAGGGAGACCGCCTTACGGTAACATTCAACCGCTTCCTCAATTCGCCCCAGGGCGCTGATCGTATTACCAAGGTTATTGTGAATTACGGGGTCGTCCGGTGCGCGCTCTAAGGCCCGGCGATAGCTTTCTTCCGCCGCTGAAAGATCACCGGCTTCCTTCAAGGCAACGCCGTAATTAATCCACGTATCGACGGACTCGGGATCTAGCCGCGCCGCGACTGCAAAAGCCGCCACTGCGTCATCGACCTGCTCGTTTTTCAAAAGAGCAACGCCGAGCACGTGATGCGCTTTGGCCAAATCCGGATGAAACGCCACCGCCATGCGCGCCACCGCGACGGCTTCGTCAATACGTCGCAACCGCTGTAGAATTTGAGCGCGCTGAACGAGCGCATCGATTTGGCCGGGAACATGGGTCAGAAAAGCATCTATCGCGGAAAGGCCGGCATCCGCGCGTCCTGCACCGGCTAGAATTGAAGCCAGATTTACAGCGAATAAAGGTTCGCGCGGAGCAAGCCTCCGGGCAGTTTGCAAATGAGATACGGCATCATCCGAACGCCCGAGACTATGCTTGGCGAGCGCCGCCAAATTGTGCCCGTCGGCATCGTCGGGAGTGCGGTTTAAATAGGTATCCAGCAGAAGTTCGGCGCCCCCGGCGTCACCCGCCTCAAGGAACTTCAAGCCCTGTTGCAACAGGGGCGAAAGAGTGCGCTTAGAAATTATTGAGTCCGCCACCGTTGCTTTACCAGGGGATAATGTCATCGGCTTCCAGCTGGATATCCACCTGGCACCGCCCGCCCCCTACGTACGGCAACAGTCGCCGCCCTAGGCGGTTTCTGACGAGCCTTCAGATGCGGTGCCGGACGCCGTCCCCGCCTCTTCAGCCCCCGCGTTCGTGCGCAGGCCAGCCGCCAAATTCCGATTGATATTGATAAGAACGTCGAGGTCGGCCGCGCTGGTTGAGCGCAAGGCTTTCGTGGTTTGCTTGTCTACGAAAATGCTCAACGACATAACGTTGGCTTTGATTTCGTCCGGCAACTGGTTTTCGGGTTCGGTCAAATCGGCCTGAATAATCGTCCAAAGGAGATGGTTAAAACGCAGCGCCTTGGAATATTCATCGATATTATTGGTGTGTTTCTTGGCGTCTTCCAAAAGCACGGCAGCCTTTGTAAAGGCCATAGCCTCTACTTCCCGCGGCGATAAATTTCGCTTCTGCTGCTGCGCGTAAGCCGCAACTTTATTCTTAGACATTGGCCAAGGCCTCCGCTTCGAACTTGATCAACTGCCGGCACAATTTTAAGGCCCGATAATGATCGCCCGCCAAAATTTGCTGGGACATATCCACCATCAGGTCAACGGCTTTGGCATCAATGGGTATTAAGATCATCTGTCTCATTAAAACGAAGTAAATTCCGTGGAAGTCTTTTTCTCTGGCCGGATTGATATACATATTGAGGATCGTCACATATAGCTTCTTGGCGATCGTATCCGCGTTTTCCTCGGTAATGATATCCTTTTCCCGCACCACGGGCACCCGGTTCAGAACAACAAATTCGGTTTTTACCGGTCCGTTGGCAATCACCGCCGTGCCGATCAACACCTTCTCGTTAGGCTTTAGGGTGAGTTTAAGAGGCATGACACCTCATCATCGTCTCAAAGGACATTTTAAAAACCATTAAAGTCACGCATTAACCAACCACAGACCGCCCTCACCCGTCGGTTTATCGACCTGCGGCGATAAAAGAGAGTATGCGTCGAAATAGGGCTGGCGTGAAGCCCGACTGAGACCAATAAAGGCATGTGAAATACGCTTAGAACAGCCTCAGGATGGCTTGTTCGGATTGCTGGGCGATAGACAGCGAGATGGTCCCGAGTTGCTGGCGCGTCTGTAATGAGAGCAGATTGGCCGACTCCTCGTTCAAATCGGCATTTACCAGCTCCGAAGCGCCGCCTCTCAGCGTGTTGACGATACGAGAGGTGAAATCAGCCCGAATTTGCAACAATGCCGAATTGGTACCGAACGCCTGCGCCGCCTGCCGCACGGTCACCAAAGCCGAATCGATGGCACGGAGCGCCGCCTGAATCCCGCTAACCGCGGCGGTGCCCGTCTGCCCCCAAACGGTCGTCACGCCGGCCGTCCCAGTGGCCTGGGCAGAGGTCGCCATGATCGTGTTGAAGTCCACGGCCCTCAGACCGCTGATGACCAACTGATTGATCGCAGATTGTTCGGTGCGCTCGTTGAACTTAACCGTAAGCTGGTCGGCCCCGCCCTGAAAGGCGGTGGTGGAATTCTTGAGAAGGTTGACGCCGTTAAAGCTTGAGTCCTCGGCAATGTTATCGACTTGACTGCGCAGCTCATTGAATTGGCTGGCCAGTTTGGCGCGAGTCCCACTTTCAGGTGCGGAGATTGCCGAAGTGGCAAGCGCCTTCATCTGCTTGAGTATTTGCTCCATCGTCTCAAGGCCCTGCACAGCGGCCCGGATGACGTTGATACCGTCGAGAATACCGTCCTTGATGGTCTGCAGATCCGAGGCTCTGCTGGTCAAATTACGTGCTTTAAAAAAGGCCAGCGCGTCATCGATAGCGCTGTTGACCTTTTGACCGGTCGCTAAACGCTCTTGCGTACGCCCGATCAATTGCGTGGTGGTCTGCAGCGACAGCAGATTCGTCCGCGTCGCTGTAGAAAGCGTAATTTCCTGGGCCATATCGGACCTCTCAGGGTACCGGTCGGGGATGCGTCTTCCGAACCGGACCGTTGACGAACGCGCTCTAAAACGAGGCGCGGACGCTCACGTGCTTCTACGCATCCACCTACTGGAATAAAGAGGAAACGCGAAGAAAAGGTTAACGAATCGCCTGGCGCGAGTTCGCACCCATGCCATCAACCGCGAAGAAATAATATCCGGCAAAAGAAAAGGGCGGCGGGTAAACACCCACCGCCCACTCAAGTTTGGAGCTTAGATTTAGATTAGATTTAGAACAGTCGCAGGATCGACTGTTCAGACTGCTGGGCGATACCCAGCGAAATCGTACCAAGCTGCTGACGCGTCTGAAGAGACAGCAAGTTGGCGGATTCTTCGTTCAAATCGGCGTTGACCAATTCCTGAGCGCCGCCTCTGAGCGTGTTGATGATGTTGGTCGTAAACTCAGCGCGAATAGACAACATCGCCGAGTTCGTACCAAAGTTCTGCGCGGCTTGACGAACCGTCACCAGCGCCGAGTCGATCGCGCGGATGGCGGCGTTGATGCCTGATACCGCCGCGGTGCCGGTCTGACCCCACACAGTCGTCACGCCGGCCGTGCCGGTCGCCTGCGCGGATGCCGCCATGATGGTGTTGAAGTCGGCCGCATTAAGACCGCTGACCACCAACTGGTTGACCTGCGACGCGTCGATGCGCTCGTTAAACTTCACGGTCAGCTGATCACCACCCGACTGGAACGGTGTGACGTTGTTTTTCAGCAAGTTAACGCCGTTATAGCTGGAGTCTTCCGCCAGGTTGTCCACCTGACTGCGCAGTTCGTTGAACTGGCTGGCAAGTTTCGCACGTGTGGAGCTTTCCGGTGCGGAGATGGCCGACTGAGCCAACGCCTTCATTTGTTTGAGCACCGATTCCATCGACTCCAGACCCTGAACGGCGGCCCGAATAATATTGATGCCCTCGTTGATACCGTCTTTAACCGACGACAAATCGGAAGCACGCGCCGAGAGGTTACGGGCTTTAAAGAAAGCCAGCGCATCATCGAGCGCGCTGTTGACCTTCTGGCCCGTCGCCAAACGTTCTTGCGTCCGACCGATAAGCGAGGTGGTGTTTTGAAGCGACAGCAAATTATTGCGCGTCGCAGTCGACAAAGTAATTTCTTGAGCCATGTATAAATCCTTTTCTAGGAACAGGGACGACGCAAACGTACTAGCCGCGCGTGAACACCTGCGTTCACACGCCCGTTTCTAGAAGCGAAAGGAAAATAAAAAGTTAACGGGATTAAATTTTAGGCCGCCAAAAATGGGGCGGTATCCGAACAAAAAAAACGGCCCCGGATCGTTGATCCGAGGCCGCTTAAACTTCAGCGCCGCTTTAAAGCAAGCTTTAGAACAGACGCAGGATCGACTGTTCAGACTGCTGGGCAATACCCAGCGAAATCGTGCCAAGCTGCTGACGCGTCTGAAGGGACAGAAGGTTGGCTGATTCTTCGTTCAAATCCGCGTTCACCAGCTGAGACGCACCGCCTCTCAAGGTATTGATAAGGTTCGTCGTGAAGTCCGCCCGGATCGACAACATGGCCGAGTTCGTACCAAAGTTCTGCGCAACCTGACGCACAGTCACCAGAGCCGAATCAATTGCACGAATGGCCGCATTAATGCCGGTCACGGCGGCCGTGCCCGTCTGACCCCAAACAGAAGTCACGCCGGCAGTCCCGGTTGCCTGCGCTGATGTCGCAATGATTTTATTGTAATCGCTGACGGTCAGACCGCTCACCACAAGCTGATTGATGGCGTTGGCTTCCGTGCGTTCGTTAAACTTCACAGTCAACTGGTCGGAACCCGACTCAAAAGCCGCTGTCGTATTCTTAAGTAAGTTGACGCCGTTAAAACGAGCGTCTTCTGTCAGATTATCCACCTGACTGCGCAGTTCGTTGAACTGACTAGCAAGCTTGGCGCGCGTCGAGCTCTCCGGCGCGGAAATGGCCGACTGGGCCAACGCCTTCATCTGCTTAAGCACCGCTTCCATCGCCTCAAGGCCCTGAATCGCCGCCTTGATGGTGCTGATGCCATTGGAAATATTATCTTTAATAGCCCCAAGATCGCTGGCCCGCGCATTCAAATTGCGGGCCTTAAAGAAGGCCAAAGCATCGTCGATAGCGCTATTAACTTTTAGGCCCGTCGCAAGACGTTCCTGGGTACGACCAATTAGTGTTGAAGTGCTTTGCAGCGACAGCAAGTTATTGCGAGTCGCCGACGTAAGAGTGATATCACCCATAGGATTTCTCCGATGCCCCAAATACAGCGCAAAATATCGTGTAGCCCTACATTACCGGTGAAAGTGTAAACAAAAATAAAATACCGCTAATAGCTGCGTTTTCGCAGATCTACGCCCTCAAGGTCCTACACCACAAAACAATGCGGCGGGCTTTGGGGCCCGCCGCATGCTCAATGATAAATTGCCAAAAATCCAGGCAACTAGAACAGACGCAGGATGGACTGCTCGGACTGCTGCGCGATCGAGAGCGAGATCGTACCGAGCTGCTGACGTGTTTGAAGTGACAGCAGGTTGGCGGATTCTTCGTTCAAGTCCGCGTTCACCAGTTGAGAGGCACCACCCTTCAAGGTGTTGATCAGATTTGTCGTGAAATCGGCACGAATCGACAACATCGCCGAGTTGGTACCAAAGTTCTGCGCAACCTGACGCACAGTCACCAACGCCGAGTCGATGGCGCGG
>JAUIGX010000267.1 GCA_030432435.1 Alphaproteobacteria bacterium | reverse complement strand
GGTTCTGGCAACAAAAAACCCGGCGTTATTGCCGGGCTTTTCAATAGCTTCGCGGTGTTTCGTGCCTTTGATTTTTAGGCGGCTTGTCTTTCTTCGAGCGGCAACGGCAGTTGCGAAACCAACTCGCCGTTAGTGTAGCGGTTGATTATTGCCGAGCGAATCGCCATCAACTCTTCAGCTTCGTCAATCAGCGAGCCGGCCTTACCAGCCGCAGCAGCACGAGCCCGCCCTGCGAGGTCGTCGACTCGCTGGGCGAGAAAATCCAATAGATCTTGTTGGTCTTGTGTCAGCATCTTGCACAACCCCTTCGAAGCGTCAGATTTCGTTCAATTGCATCTGTTGTATCTTTTATGACGGGCTCGGCAGATTGGACTAGACACGATTCCGCAACCCAGAAGTGCCCGCCGCGCATGGGTAAAAACGGCGCTGAATTCTGCGGTCGACGCGGGTGAAAAGAGGGTTAGAAAACCGTGGGTCGGTTCCGGGTTTCGGTGAAATCGGGAAGCACCTTTGCTCCAGATTCATAGGGAATCTCAATTTCTTGGTGAACTTTCTTAAGATTCCAGAGCACCATGTCAAAATATTGTATTAAATCTTCGTCCCAGCCCCAAAATGTAGTTGACCAGAGTCCCCTCCGGATACACCATACATAGCGGCACAACGGCCAGATGCTACTGCATCTAGGGTTGTTAGGGGAAAAGGGGCTGTTTGGGTGATCTAAAGTGCGGCGACTCGGCCAATCCGGATCATTCCTCCAAACGAAGCCATCGCAGTCTTAACGACTGCCTCCAGCCACGCTTGGTAACTCTTTGATTTTAAAAGAGATGCTGGCGGGGCGCGAGATCCGATTCCCTGCGGGCCGGGAGTGTACGAGTGTTTTCGAGTCGACGTGGTCGTCTCGGTCTGTTTCGGGGAAAGGGGTCATGATGGCTTACGCGTTAGATACTGGTTCGGCCGCCCAAAAAGTTTCAACACCGAACGCCGCGACGCCCCAGCCCAGTCCTCCCAATCGAGATGTGTCCAGCCGGGATCTGAACGCCCTTGAGGTGGTACCGTCGATTCGGATCGACCGGTCCCGTGACGCGCTGTTGACCGATTTCGGCAAGGCGACTCTCGAAGACCGCTATCTCCTGCCCGGCGAATCCTACCAGGATATGTTTGCCCGTGTGGCCACGGCCTATAGCGATGATATCGACCATGCCCAGCGCATTTACGATTACATGTCGCGGCTGTGGTTCATGCCGGCGACCCCGATACTCTCGAACGGCGGCGCCGACCGCGGCCTGCCGATCTCCTGCTTTTTGAATGCGGTGGAAGACAATCTCGACGGCATTGTCGGCGCGTGGACCGAGAACGTGTGGCTGGCCTCGAACGGCGGCGGCATCGGCACCTACTGGGGCAACGTGCGCTCTATCGGCGAGAAGGTGCGCAACTGCGGCCACACCTCCGGCATCATTCCTTTCGTGCGGGTCATGGACAGCTTAACCCTCGCGATTTCGCAAGGCTCGCTGCGGCGCGGCTCGGCGGCTGTGTATCTCGATGTTCACCATCCCGAGATCGAAGAGTTTCTGGAAATCCGCAAGGCCTCCGGCGACTTCAACCGCAAGAGCCTGAACCTGCATCACGGCGTCAACATCACCGACGAGTTCATGGAAGCCGTGCGCGACGACAAGCCGTTCGGCCTGCGCAGCCCGAAGAGCAAAGAAGTGCTGAAGACGGTCAACGCCCGCGAATTGTGGCAGAAGATTTTGGAAACCCGCCTCAACACCGGCGAGCCGTATCTGATTTTCGGCGACACCGTGAACCGGCAGATGGCCAAGCATCAGCGCGACCTGGGCATGAAGGTGACCACGTCGAACCTGTGCAGCGAAATCATGCTGCACACGGGCATCGATCACCGCGGCGAAGACCGCACGGCTGTTTGCTGTCTGTCGTCCATGAATGTCGAAACCTGGGACGAATGGAAAGACGACGAGCAAGTTATCGCCGATGTCATGCGGTTCCTCGACAACGTGCTGCAGGATTTCATCGACCGCGCGCCCTCGTCCATGGACCGGGCCAAATATTCGGCCATGCGCGAGCGCTCGGTTGGTCTTGGCGTTATGGGCTATCATTCGTTCTTGCAGTCCAAGGGCATCCCGTTTGAAAGCGCTATGGCGAAGTCTTGGAACATCAAGATGTTCAAGCACATCCGCCGCATGGCCGATGCCGCCTCTGTGGCGCTTGCCGAAGAGCGCGGGGCATGTCCGGATGCCGCTGAAACCGGCGTGATGGCGCGCTTCAGTCATAAAATGGCGATTGCGCCGACAGCCTCGATCTCGATCATTTGCGGCGGCACCAGCCCCTGCGTCGAGCCGGTTCCGGCCAACGTGTACACCCACAAAACCTTGTCCGGCTCGTTCTCGGTGCGCAATCCGCACCTCGCCGCGCTGCTCAAGAAAAAAGGTCTTGATAATCCGGCGACGTGGAACTCGATCCTGGAGCACGAAGGTTCGGTGCAGCACCTGAACGGGTTGACCGACGACGAGAAAGCTGTGTTCCGTACCGCGTTCGAGATTGATCAGCGCTGGATCGTGGAGTTTGCGGCCGACCGCTCGCCGTTCATCTGTCAGGGCCAGTCTATCAACCTGTTCGTGGCGTCCGATTCCGATAAGTGGGATCTGATGATGCTGCATTGGAAGGCCTGGGAGTCGGGCGTGAAAAGCCTGTACTACCTGCGCTCCAAGTCTGTCCAGCGCGCCGCCTTCGCAGGGGTAGAGGCCGATAACACCCGCGCCTGGCCGCAGAAGTCGCTCGGCGATGAAAATCGCACCGATTACGAAGAATGCCTCGCGTGCCAATAGGCCCCGGCCTATAACGATCTACTTTCCGATCCGCGACCAGGACTGCCCGCCCAGGACGATTTGATATGAATATTGTAACTCCGAAGCCGCTTCCCGGCCTGATGACACCCAGCACCGGTTACAAGCCGTTCCGCTACCCGTGGGCGCACGACTACTGGAAGCGTCAGCAGCAGATCCACTGGATGCCGGAAGAGGTGCCGCTTGGGGAAGACTGCAAGGACTGGGCGAATCATTTGTCCGATGCCGAGCGCGCTCTGCTCAGCCAGATTTTCCGTTTCTTCACCCAGTCGGATGTGGAGGTGAACGACAACTACATGGAGCGCTATGCCCGTGTATTTAAGCCGGTCGAGATCAAGATGATGCTGGCGTCGTTCTCCAATATGGAAACCATACACATCGCCGCTTATGCGCTGCTGCTTGAAACCATCGGCATGCCCGAGTCCGAGTTTCAGACGTTCATGCAGTACAAGGAAATGGCCGACAAACATAACTACATGCAGGAGTTCGGCGTCGATACGCCGGCCGACATTGCGCGCACGCTCGCCATGTTCGGCGCGTTCACCGAAGGTCTGCAGTTGTTCGCCAGCTTTGCGATGTTGCTGAACTTCCCGCGCCAGAACCGCATGAAGGGCATGGGCCAGATCGTGTCGTGGTCGGTG
>JAUIGX010000036.1 GCA_030432435.1 Alphaproteobacteria bacterium | reverse complement strand
TCAGGCCCACTTCAAAGAGAAGCTCGTAACGGTCTAAGACCCGTTCGTTGTCCCAGGCGCTCCCGACATGCCCGAAGGCCAGGTCGGCGCGCTCCCGGCGACGCTGCTTCTCGGCCTTACTGCCGGCGGCGGCGCACCAAGCCTCTATTTTAGGGGTAATGTAGGAGTCCATAAGCACGGGGGGCCCGTCGCGCCAATCTTCCCAGGGGAAATACCGGTACCAATCGTTCCATGTGGCCTCGCCGGGGTTCTTAACAGCAGTTTGGCGCACCAATGCCAGATACCCGACGGAAACCTGCCGCGGCCCGCCGCCGCCCCGTCCCGAATCACGGTCTCGGTCCCAGTCGCGATCGCGGTCGCCGAAGGTATAGAGTTGCTCGACATAGCCCATATGCAGCCCTGTCTGCTCGTCCACCCACGTCCGCAGCCCCTCTTCTAGAGTGCGGTGCTGCAACGGATTGAACGGCCCACACGGCAAACCCGCTGCGGAGGTCTCCTCGGATGGGCGGACCAGAAGCGTTTTCGGCGATTCATCCGCAAGGGCAATAATCGCCGCACTCAACTCAACCACAACCCCCCCGAGCCCGGCCGCCGAGCCCGATGGATCTGTTTTAACCGTTTTAGACACCCGCTTTTTGGCCTCCAGCAACCGTTCGTCCGTTTACTTATCAGTATAAGCCGGGTTGATCATATCACGACATTGGGCCGAACAGTTTCTGCCTAAAATACGGGCACTTAACCCGGCAATTCTTTCCCACCGTTAACCTGTTCTTCACTAGCCCCCGATACCGTCCACGCTCGAGAGGTTAAGTGTGCACTTTTAGGGTCGGATGAAGCCGGGGCTGGCTGAATTCGAAGCCAAATAAAGCATCAGGCGCAGCACTTATACGGACGAAGCATAACCGCTCGCCGTATCAGCACCACCGCCAGGATGGGCATCCCGCGTCACACAACACCGGTAGTCGGCGAGAGGAACGAACCGTGAATCCGTTTGTACAACAACTCCGTAGTCTGGGCCCTGCACGCCTTGCGGCAATGGCCGGCGTAGCCGTGGGTCTGATTGGCTTCATCATCTTCTTCGCAACGCGCTTTTCCGGCGCACCGATGGATTTGCTGTATGGCAATCTTAACCCAACCGATTCTCGTGAGATCATTCAACAGCTTCAAACCGACGGCGTGCCGTTTCAAACCGCTGACGACGGCGCCGAAATTTTAGTCCCCGCTGATCGTGTCACCCCTCTTCGTATGCAAATGGCCGGTCTTGGTCTGCCCTCGGGCGGCTCCATGGGCTACGAAGTGTTCGACGACATGGACGCTCTCGGCTCCACCAATTTCATGCAAAACGTGAACTTGGTCCGCGCGCTTGAAGGCGAACTTGCACGCACTATTAAAGCCATTGATGGCGTGCAGAACGCCAGGGTTCATCTGGTTTTGGCGCAACGCGAGATGTTTACGCGCGACGTCCAAGACCCCACCGCATCGGTCTACATCAAGATGGCGTCAGGTCGCCTCGCCGACACCCAAGTCTCGGCAATCCAGCACCTGATCGCGGCAGCGATCCCGCGCCTCAAGCCCTCAAACATTTCAATTGTAGACGAGCGCGGCGCGCTTTTATCGCGCTCGTTCGATAACGACGAGCAAATGGTGCAGCAACAACAAGAGCAAGCCCGCACCGCCCTTGAGCGTCGCCTTTCACAATCAGTCATTTCCCTGGTGGAAAGCTCTCTCGGCACCGGCAAAGTCCGCGCGGAAGTGCGCGCCGATATGGATTACGACAAGGTCGTCACCGCCCAGGAACGCTTTAATCCCGACGAACAGGTTGTTGTCTCCTCGGTTACGGTTACCGACACGGGCTCATTGGTCGAGTCTCAGCCAGACGATGTTACCGTCGCTCAACAGTTGCCCGATGCCGGACTGAACGGCGGCAACGGCACGGCACGGTCGCAGGAAAACACCGAGCGCACAGAAGAAACCGTCAACTACGAAATTTCTAAGACGACCATCAATCAGGTACGCGAGTCCGGCGTCATCAAGCGCCTGTCCGTCGCTGTGCTGGTGGACGGTAACTATACCGAAGGTGAAGACGGCGAGCGTGTCTTTCAGGCCCTGCCCGAAGACACCATGACCAAGATCGAGTCACTCGTTCAATCGGCAGTCGGCTATGACGCAAACCGCGGCGACCAGATTGAAGTCATCAACATGCCCTTTACCGGTATGGATGAATTCGAGATGGAAGAGCCTTTTGATCTCTTCGGGTTCTCCAAAGAAGAAATCATGCGCATGGCCGAAGGCCTGGGTGTCGCCATAGTTGCCGTGCTGGTCATCCTTCTGGTGGTGCGCCCATTGGTCACACGTGCTTTCGAAGCTATGCCCTCGGGTGACGACGCCTTGATGACCTCGGATGTCGCACAGTTGACCGGCCCCGGCGGCGTGCCGATGCCCATGGCTCAGCAGGAAGAAGAAGAAGACCTGGACGAATTGATCGACATCGACAAAGTCGAAGGCCGCGTGAAGGCCTCAAGCTTGCGCAAGATCGGAGACATTGTCGATAAGCATCCCGAAGAGGCGCTGTCGATCGTAAGGATGTGGCTGTACCAAGAGACTTAGTCGGCCTAACCGCGCATCCCCTTGGGATAACGCCGGAAATCGTGGATGGGGGAACGACCCCTTAAAGGTATAATAGTTACCGCACCTTGAGCGGAGCGGCAGAGTAAGAGGTCGGAGAGCAATAAATGGCCCGGATTAAAGAAGACTATCGTAGTCTTACTGGTCCTCAAAAAGCTGCCATCATGATGCTGTCCTTAGGCGACGAGCAGGCCGGTAAGCTGCTGGCCATGATGGAAGACGACGAGATCAAAGAGTTGACCCAGATCATGGCCAACTTAGGAACCGTTGGTGCCAACCTAGTTGAGCGCCTCTTTGTTGATTTTGCAGACGCCATTTCCAACACCGGCTCACTGGTCGGTTCGTATGAATCCACTGAGCGCTTGCTGATCAAGAGCCTGGATAAAGATCGCGTCAACCTCATCATGGAGGAAATTCGCGGTCCGGCCGGCCGAACCATGTGGGACAAACTCGGCAACGTGCACGAGCAGGTGCTTGCCAATTACTTGAAGAACGAATACCCGCAGACCGTTGCCGTCGTTCTGTCCAAGATCAAACCGGATCACGCCAGCCGCGTGCTGGGTCTCCTTCCGGAAGGTTTTGCGATGGAAGTGGTCATGCGCATGCTGCACATGGAATCGGTCCAGAAGGATGTTCTGGAAAGTATCGAACGCACCCTGCGCACAGAATTTATGTCCAACCTCGCCCGTACCGCGCGCCGCGATTCTCACGAGATGATGGCCGAGATTTTCAACAACCTCGACCGCAGCACCGAAGCCCGGTTCCTCACGGCCTTGGAAGAGCGCAATCGCGAGTCCGCCGAGAAGATCAAACAACTTATGTTCACCTTCGAGGATTTGGTCCGCCTCGATGGCGCTGGAGCGCAAACCTTGCTCCGCCATGTGGAGAAAGAAAAGCTGGCTCAGGCCCTCAAGGGCGCATCCGATCCGGTCAAAGAACTGTTCTTCTCCAATATGTCCGAGCGTGCGGGCAAGATGCTCAAAGAAGATATGGAAGGTCTCGGTCCGCTTCGCCTGAAAGATGTGGAAGAGGCCCAAAACGCTGTTGTCGTACTCGCCAAGGAACTGTCCAACTCCGGGCAGATTATTATTTCCGAAGGCAAGGAAGACGACGAGCTCGTGTACTAACGACCAGGCGCAAGGCACAGGTAAATGGCAACGTCTGCATCAGCACGAAAATTCTTATTCACCCGGTCGTTCGACGATCCGGCGAAGCTCTATTGGCCCGGCGAACGCAACAAAGCTGAACGCGAAGCCGCGGCGGCGGTTGAGGCTGCGGAAGCCGCCGAGCGCGAGCACAAGGCGGCCGAGATTGCACGCGCGCAGGCCGCTCCCAAAAAGACCGCCGATACGGCAGCCGAGCCGCCGAAACCGCCGGCAGAGAAAAAAGAATATACCAAAGCGCAGCTTGATGCCGCGCGCGAGGAAGGGCATATCGCCGGCCATACCGCCGCCCTAGAGGAAGCTGAAACAGCGCGCGAACACTATATTGCCGACGCTGTAAATCTTATTGCTGTCGGGCTCGACGGCCTTCAGGCCCAGCAAGACGCTGCCAACAAGCAAACCGCGGATCTCGCCATGCGCATGGTCTTTGCTGTCGTCCAGCGGCTTTTGCCTGAATACACGCATCACTACGCAGTCGATAATATCGAATCGTTTGTCCGTCACGTCCTGCCCCTTGCCATGGGCGAGCCGCGCCTTACCGTGCGCGCTCACGCAATGATTGCGCCGGATATCGAAGTCCGCTTGAAAGAGGTCTTCACGCGTACGGCGTTTCAGGGAACCTACGCCGTTATTCCCGATTACGAATTGCAACCGGGAGACTGTAAGCTTGAATGGGCGGGTGGTGGCGCCGATCGGGACGAAGGCCGTATTTGGGCAGACATTCGCGAAGTTATCGCTGGCAATGTCGGCGCAGCCGACGCCGACGCTTTAGATATCGCAGCTGATGCCGCCTTAGCCCAGGATGATACAACCGCCGCCGATCAGGAAACCAATGCGCCGGAAGCCTCCACACCTGAAGAAACTTCAGACGAGTTAAAGCCGTAAGACATAATTGATGCTAAATTGATCTCGCATGAGCGGGACATAGTGGGAACCGCGACACGGCCGAATAGCCGGCGGGAGTAAGAGATGACGGAAGACAACACAGACAACGCTGAAAACGGTGAAGCCGAAGACGAGCCCAAGAAAGGCGCCAAGAAGGTGTCCGAGCTTGAACTCGATGAAATCGCGGGCAAGTCAGCGCGCGGAAAAGCCGATGAGGACGATGACGATGATGACGAGTGGGGCGACCCGTCGGATATCCCCGACAAGCCGGGCTCCGCGCAGGATCTCGAGGCCGTGTACGACATTCCGGTACGCGTATCGGCCGTGCTCGGAAAGTCGTCCATGCAGGTCAACGAGATTCTGAAGCTTGGCCGCGGCGCTGTGGTGGAACTCGACAGAAAAGTCGGTGAAGCCATCGATATCTACGTCAATGACCGGCTCGTCGCACGCGGTGAAGTGGTGGTGGTTGATGATCGTCTCGGCATCACTATGACCGAGATCATCAAGACCCAAAAAGGTTAGATCACGCCTCCTCCGTATATGGTTTTAGATGATGACTGAACACGCAGAACTCAAAGCCGCACCGCGCCGCGTTCTCTTCGACGGCGCAACTGTGTTCGGATTTCTGGCCGCCGTTGCGCTGGTTACGGCTGCGATTCTGCTTGGCGACACCCCCAGCGCCTTCATCAACCTGCCCTCACTGTTGATTGTCGTGGGCGGCACTTTCGCCATTACCGCAACGTGCTTTAACCTGACCGACGTCGGCCGCACATTTGCGGTTCTCGGATCGACGGTGTTCTACCGGGTGCGCGACCCCGCCCAGGCCGCCACAACCATGCTCGACGTTGCCGAGTTTTGCCGCCGGAAAGGCGTTCTGCCTTTGCAAGGTGAACTGGTGGATCGGTTTTCCCGCGAGCCGTTCCTGCACAAAGCCCTGACGATGGTCATCGACGGCATGACCGAGCAAGATGTCTCAGGAATTTTGGCGCAGGACCGGGCCGCCACAGCCGCGCGTGCCCAACGGGCCGTAAGTGTGTTGCGGCGCGCGGCCGACATTTCACCGGCGATGGGATTGATCGGCACGCTTGTTGGCCTCGTGCAAATGCTGACCAATCTCGACAACCCCAGCGTGATCGGCCCGGCCATGGCCGTGGCCCTGCTGACCACATTCTACGGCGTTGTTCTCGCCCATATGGTGTTCAACCCTCTGGCCTCTAAGATCGAGCGCAATATCGTTGACGACCAGCTAATCTATCACATCTACACCGTCGGCGTGCTGTCCATTGCCCGCAAAGACAATCCGCGGCGCCTCGAAATGCTGTTAAACAGTGCCTTGCCGCCTGAAAGCAAAGTACGTTACTTCGCATGAACGCGCGGCCCGTTAATTTACAAACCCAGCCCGTTGACCTTGCTTCCCGCCCGACCCATAACTCGGGGATGGGTCATACTCTGATCGACACACGAACACGCAAGACGCAGGAAGGTCAGGAAGGATTGTCATGCGGCTGCTGATAATAGGGTCCTTGAACGGCCAGATTGGCGCGGCTAGCCGCATTGCCATGCAGCGCGGCGCCAAGGTCATTCAGGCCGACGGCATCAGCCAGGGCCTGGAGGTTATGCGCTCCGGGCAGGGCGCGGATCTTGTCATGGCCGATGTCTCCAACGACATTGCCGAATTGATCGCCTCCATGAAGGCCGAGCGCATCAATCTGCCGGTGGTCGCCTGCGGCATCGAAACCAGTTCCGCCGCTGCCGTGGCCGCCATTAAAGCGGGCGCAAAAGAATATGTACCCCTGCCGCCGGATGCCGACCTCATCGCCGCCGTGCTCGAAGCCGTCGCTGCCGAGCAAGATACGCTCATCTTCGAAGACCCGGCCATGGGCAAGGTCATCGACATGGCCAAGAAGGTCGCAGGATCTCAAGCTTCAGTTCTGATCACCGGCGAGTCCGGCACGGGTAAAGAACTGGTCGCCCGTTTTCTTCACCGCAACAGCCCGCGCAAGGACAGAGCCTTCGTCGCCGTCAACTGCGCTGCCATCCCCGGCGACCTGCTCGAGTCCGAATTATTCGGCCACGAGAAGGGATCGTTCACCGGCGCGGTCGCGCGGCGCATCGGCAAGTTCGAAGAATCGAGCGGCGGAACGTTGCTGCTGGATGAAATCAGCGAAATGGATCTGCGGCTTCAGGCCAAACTGCTGCGCGCGGTTCAGGAACGCGAGATCACCCGCGTCGGCTCCAACAATTCGGTTAAGGTCGATGTGCGCATTCTCGCCACCTCGAATCGCAACATGGAAGCCGAGGTAAAGGCCGGAAAGTTCCGCGAGGATTTGTTCTTCCGGCTGAACGTGGTGAAGTTAACCGTTCCGCCCCTGCGCAACCGCCCGAAGGACGTCGAAGTTCTTGCCAAGCACTTTGCCATCAGTTGCGCCGAGGAAAATGCTGTGCCCGTGCGGGCGCTCACCCCGGATGCCATCACCGCGCTGAAAGCTCACCGCTGGCCGGGCAATGTGCGCGAGCTTGAGAACACGGTTCACCGCGCCGTCCTGCTCGCCTCCGGCGATAAGATTTCCGCCGAAGCCATCATGCTAACCGACGCCGACGGCAATCTGTCCGAAGAGGCCAAAGCCGGGATCGGCGGATTGGTCGGGCGCACCGTCGCCGACGTCGAGCGCGACCTGATCATCGATACGCTCAAGCACACCCTCGGCAACCGCACGCACGCCGCCAAGATTCTGGGCATTTCCATTCGCACCTTGCGCAACAAGCTGAACACCTACGTGCAAGACGGCCTTGCCGTACCGGCGCCCGGCGCGGGCGAAGCGTAAGGATGAAATCCGTGGTCGTGTTTTCAAAATGCAAAGCGCGGCTGTTTATGTTCGGCGCAATAGCTCTTTGCACTCTGGGAGTGCTGGCCGCGCCGAACGTGATGGCCATGGACTCGGATTCGGTGGTCGCGATCAATCAGTTCAACGCCACCTGCGTACGCCACCTGGCCAAGCCAGACGATGTGCGCGCCTGGGCCAACGAGAACTATGCTTCGATCCGCGACCCTGATTTTCTAGCAACCGTTGTCGGCCGCATTGCGGACGGCGCGGCCTGGCAATTGCCGAGCCCGACGGGCCGCGAGCTCACGCTGTCTTTGCGCGGCGACGGCAAAACCTGCGCGGTCTGGTCTGAAGCCGCCAACCCCGAAGATGTAGAAACCGAATTTAAGAAAATGGTCAACGGCGCGGCCCGCGACGGCATCACCGTCAAGACCACGACCGACAGCACCCTGCCCACCCGCTCGGGCGCCGGGCGCCTGCTATCCATGTCGGTAATGGATCAGGAACTGGGCTCCGGCTACCTGTTCACCTTCATCGCCGGCGATCTATTTTCCGGCGCGCCCATCTCGCTGTCCATGCAGGTGATGCGATTGGACGCCCCGGAAAGATAACCCGCTATTCGGCCGCGGCGCGCATAGCCTTGCCGTGAACTGCCGCTACGGCCGCCTCGGCATCATGGCCAATCATCTCGTCATACGCCTTGTGCATACGCGTGAGATTGATCTCGCGCTTGCCGAACACAACCGTCGGCACCGCACCGGCTTCCATCATTTTCTGGCAGCTGACTTGCGTCGGCATGTCCTCACCGATGGCCACCTTCAGGAATAGATCGACGCCGAATTTCTGCGCGACCTTCTCTTCCTCGGTCGGGTTCTTCTTGCCGTACAGCCGGAAGACGTAGTTGCTCTCGCCGGGTTTATCCGCCGGCTCGCTGCGCTGGAAGAACAATATCGGCAGCCCCGGCCCGCCGCCGCCGATCACCGTATTCGGAAACACCGAGTTGGTGGACGAGAAGTAACAATGATGCGGCCACTCTTCCTCCGGCATGTCGCGCAATTTCAGAATATCTTCCATCGGCGCGATCAGTGCGTGGTGATCGCCGAAGGGAATGTGCAGCAACTGGCTAAGCCCGCCGGTGCCGAAGGTATCCTTATGCAAAATCGGTGCGTGATAAGCCTCAAGTCCGCCGTCTACCGCGTGTTTCCAGTTGATCTGAGCCAGCTCGCGGTGCTCATGCAAAAGTGTGTAGGACTCGATTTCGAAGTCTTCCAGATAGGCCGCCATCGGTCCGAAGAATTCGTCGAAATCCAAGTGCCCGTCCGGCTGCGGATGCACCAGCAGCATGCCGCCTTTTTCAATGCACGGCAGTTCGGCAAGCCCGCGCAGTTGATCGGGCTCAAACGCTTCCTTGTTCGGCAAAGCAATCAGCTTTCCGTCGGTCGCATAGGTCCAGGCATGATAGGGGCAGGTAAAACGCTGAGCCTTGCCGCACCCTTGCGCAAGCTGCACACCGCGGTGGCGGCAAGCATTCAAAAACGCACGCGCCTTACCGTCTTGGCCGCGCACCAGAAGAATCGGCTTTCCGGCGATGTCGGTCGCATAGTAATCGCCGTTGTTTTCAATGTCGGCAGACAGGGCAATCAGTTGCGGGCGCTCTAAAAACAGCTTTTGCTTTTCCAGCTCGAAGCGGTCCTTGTCGATGAACCGGCCGATATCCGTCTCCCAGGATTCCTCGCCGTATTCCGGCTCGCCCTTGGCGACCAGATCGAGCACTTTTTTGGCAATTTCAATGCGTTTTTCGCGTTCCATAACGGCCCTCCCAAACCTATCGACTATCCTAGACACTCCATTCAACCGGTTACAACGATGCCCGTGGTTAAAGGCGCCGTGCGTTACAATTTTTCCGACACTGGCGGGACTGCCTCCCGATTTTCTCGCGGAGGAGTCTCGACCCCGCCCTCGATCATACTCCCCCCTAGAACCCGGCATACAACCAAATAGAGTGATTCTACACAAATGCTATTGAGAAGGGCGCGGGTCCTGCATATGCTTGCCTCCATCAGTATTAGTCAGACCGCATTAAAGCGGAGGGAGCTGGCCATGACGTTGCGGAACCTCGTCTCGTGTCTTGCGGTCGCCGTCCTTCTTCAATGCACGATTATTTTAGGTCCGGCACGAGCTGCTCCCGACATAGAAACATACGGCAAGTTGCCTGGCATAGAATTGGTGCGGTTATCTCCGTCCGGAAACCGCTACGCCTTTATTGCGGTTGTGGATGAACAACGTCGCCTGGTCGTGGCCGGAGTGGACGGACAACTCTTGTTTAACAGTTCGGTCGGCGACTCAAAGGTGCGCGATCTAAACTGGGCAGGTGAAGATTACGTCCTGCTAACGCTATCGGCCACGGTGGACAAGCGTATAGATTTTGGGCACCGGATAGAGTTCTACAACGCTATCAGCGTAGACCTGAGGGAGAAAAAAGCCGCCGTTATTTTTGCCAACACCCCTAGTGTTGCCAACTATGTCTTCGGGTATTACGGCTCAACGAGCGCGCCTGGGAAAGATTTCGCTTACTTCGGCGGTATTTCATACGCTCAGAATAAAACAGGCTACTTCCTCGACCACGCGTACGCTGATCTGCAGCGTATCGATTTATCGTCCGGCTCTACGACCGTTGCTGCGCGTGGAACACCCAAGCGTGACGATTGGCTGCTCTCTCCCGATGGCACCGTCTTGGTAAATTCCATCTACGATGAAGAAACAGGGTCGTGGCGATTATTTAGAGGCGATAAACGTGCCGATTTACTCACTCAACGGAATGCTCCCATCGGCGATGTCGGTGTCATCGGATTCGGCAGAACTCACGATACAGTGCTGGTACTCGATAATAGCGGGTCCATCGATCTCCTTGAAGAAGTCAACGTCGAAACCGGCGCAAGCGAGGCCGTGCTGACCGACGTTTCAGTGACCGAGTTCTTGTTCGATCCACTGAGCCGACTACTGATAGGTGCGCGCATACACGAAGGCACAGGCGCCGTTTTTTTCGATCCCCGCACACAAGAGAGTTGGGACAGCTTGCCTGCCGCATTTCCCGGGGTACAAGTCCACCTAACCAGCCTAAGCGCCGATTTTGCCCGCATTGTGATCAGAACCGACGGTGGACGGGATGCTGGCACATACTGGATGGTTGATACAGCCACCGGACAAAGCTCCCCCCTGGGATACGAGTATTCAACCCTATTGCCACGCGACGTCGCTCGCACGCAGATGGTGCGCTACAAAGCTTCGGATGGCTTGGAGATCGAGGCCGTCCTGACTCTACCGCCACAGCGCGAGGCCTCGAACTTGCCACTGATCGTCATGCCTCACGGTGGGCCTATCGGCGTAAGAGACGATCTCGGTTTCGATTGGTGGGCTCAGGCCTACGCCTCAGCAGGCTACGCAATATTGCAACCCAACTACCGCGGCTCATCAGGGTATGGACGTGATTTCCGCCAAGCCGGATACGGTGAGTGGGGTAAAAAAATGCTTACCGACATATCCGAGGGAATAACCGCCATGGCGGAACAAGGCTATATCGACCCCACGCGCACTTGCATTATCGGCGCAAGTTACGGCGGCTACGCAGCGCTCGCTGGCGTAACTCTTCAACAAAACACTTATCGCTGCGCCGTGTCGGTGGCGGGCGTTTCCGATGTCTACGCTTTCTTCGGTTGGCAGATGGATCGCTTTGGCTTTAACGGATCAACTGCGCGGTTTCGGCGCGAGGTCACCGGCGCTGCCACAGAGGGCGACGATATAATGCGCGAAATATCGCCTATGACTCATGCAGAGAAAACCAACGCGCCGGTTCTTTTGATTCACGGCAAGGACGATACGGTCGTCCCATTTTCGCAAAGCGAAGATATGTCACGCGCCCTGCAAGGCGCAGGAAAGACCGTTGAGTTTGTACGCATGGATGGCGAAGATCACTGGCTCTCGCGCGAGCAAACACGCATAAAAATGCTCAAGGAATCGCTCGCGTTTGTCAAAAAGCACAATCCGCCGGATTAAGGCTGGCAGAACGGTCTCCGTGCCATATTAGGCGCTTGGCCACATTAAGCGCTTGCTGCCGAAGCCGCTGCCGCGCCCGATCTGTTTCCGACGATCTTGGCGCAGATGCGCGCCTCCCCAGCGCGCATTCCGGATGTCCGTCATAAATAGGGCCTTACGGCCCCATCGACCCGTGAAACGATAGGCCCCTACACCCGAAGGTGCAGGGGCCCGTCTGAGTTATGCGAGCCCGGCCTTAAGCGTTGCCAGCAAGCGGCTCCATGCCTTCTCGGCCTGAGCCTCGTGGTAAACCGCTGCGTCCGGCGGACACCAGCCATGCTGCGCACCTTCGTACACTTCAATCTCCGCCGGAAGACCGGCCTTGCTGAAGCTTTCCCGCAACACGGTCTTGGCTTCGGGCTGGTTCTTATCGTCGTTGTCGGCAATGGCGATCAAGAAATGTGCCTTCATTTTCGGCACCAATGTATGCGGACTGTTCGGCGCATCGGTCACCAGACCGCCGCCGTGGAACGATCCGCCCACGCCGATGCGATCGGGTAAGGCCGCCGCCGTACGCATCACCAAGGGCCCGCCCATGCAATACCCGGTGGTGCCGATCTTCTTGCTCGTATCCACTACGGCCTGAGAATCCAGCCAGGCGACAAAAGCGTTGGCATCGGTCACGTTGGTTTCAGGCGTAATGGTCGCCATCATTTTCATGATCTGTGCCCGGTCGTCCGGGTTCGAGAAATCCAACCCTTCCGGAAGGGCCGGTAAACGCGCCGCCCGGTAGTAAGGGTTGATGGACAGCACCGCATAACCGGATTCTGCCAGGCGCTTGCCCATTTGTTCAAAAGCCGGGCGCAAGCCGAATGCATCAGGCCATACCAGCACTGCAGGATGCTTGCCGCTGGTTGGGTGCGCAAAATGCGCCTCGCACATGCCGTCCGGCGTGCTGATTTCGACTTTCGACTCGACCACGTCCACAGCTCCCGCCACACGCGGCAAGGCCGCGGCAAACCCTGCCCCGATGGTCAGCGCGCCAAGGCGCCGCCGGCTTAAGTGCTCACTCATTTCCTGAAGAATATTGTCGTCGCACATGTCCCGCTCCTCATGGTTAAGGCCGTCCCGGCGCACCCGCCGGACCGCCGCATTAGGGGGCAGATACTAACGGCTTTGCGCGCCCCGGACAGCACGCCGATGTGCAAAATTTATGTGAAAACAAAGAATTTAAACAAATATGGAACTTAAAGCCTCAGCCTCGCAACGACCGAGGGATCCGAGGCCCCCTGCCCGCACCGGGCCAGGGGCGCCAAAAAAGGGGTCTGTGGATAACTCTACCCCGCCCAAAATAGCGTCAAATCACTCGGCAAATCTTGCCCATCTTAAAGCGTTGTTAACCGCCCTCGGCGAAGTTGAGTTTACGCGGGCCTAGAGTCTTTTTCCCGGTTTTCTGGGGTTTAGAGACCTTTTCACCCGCTGGCGGCTCAGGGGGCTGAGCTGCGGCGCACCTTAACAAGGCGCGCCGACTTATACGGTTTTCGAGGCGGGCCATGGCGGAACAACCAGCATCATCAAATCCGGCACCAAGCAGCGGCGCGTCGTCTACGCAAGCTCAGGGTACGGCCGTAACCCAGGCCAATTCTGGCGGCGCCCCGGCTCCCGCCGGCTCCCTGTTCGACTTCAACGATTTCGGCGATCGGGTCATGGGCTCGATCAAGCGCGGCGAGCTCGGGTTTGCCCTCGGCCTTGTGACGATCCTGGTCGTACTCATCATGCCGATGCCGTCGTGGCTGATGGATATCGGCCTGGCTCTGTCTTTGACCATCGCCGTGCTCATTCTTATGACCGTGGTCTTTATTCGCAAGGCCATGGAGTTCAACTCCTTCCCGGTGGTTCTGCTCGTCGCCACCCTGATGCGCCTCGCCCTCAACCTTGCCTCGACCCGCTTGATTCTCACAGACGGTCATGAAGGCACCGACGCAGCGGGCGCCGTCATCGAAGCCTTCGGCGGCTTCATCATGGGCGACAACTTCATCATCGGCATCATCGTGTTCGCGATTCTGACCCTGGTGAACCTTTCGGTCGTAACCAAAGGCTCCACCCGTATCGCCGAAGTCACCGCGCGCTTCACCTTGGACGCCATGCCCGGAAAGCAGATGGCCATCGACGCCGACTTGTCCGCCGGCCTGATCGACGAAGCCGAGGCCCGCGAGCGCCGCGACGAGTTGCAAAAAGAATCCGATTTCTTCGGCGCCATGGACGGTGCCTCCAAATTCGTGCGCGGCGATGCGTCGGCGGGCATTATCATCACCGCTATCAACGTGATCGGCGGCATGCTCATCGGTATGGTTCAGCGCGACATGACCTTCATCGATGCGGCAGAAACCTATACCCGCCTGACGGTCGGTGACGGCCTTGTCACTCAGATCCCCGCCCTGGTCGTCTCCGTCGCCGCCGGTGTGATGGTGTCCAAGGGCGGTATTAGCGAAACCGTCGATAGCGCGTTTGCCACTCAGTTTACTCGCTACCCCAAAGCCCTCGGCATGTCGTCGTTCCTCGCCCTCGCCCTCGCGATGTTGCCGGGCACACCCATGCTGCCGTTCTTGATGCTGGCGGCCGCCACCGGCGGGATGGCCGGCTACATCACCTTCAGAGACAGCAAGGACGAAATCAAAGTTGCCGAGCTGGAAAAACTTCAGGCCACCACCGATGCGCCCGTAGCCGAAGAGCCCATCTCTCAGGCGATGAAGATCGATATGGTCCGCCTCGAACTCGGTTACGGTTTGCTATCGCTGATCAACAACGAGAACCGCCGCCTAACCGACCAGATCAAATCCTTGCGCCGGGCACTGGCCACCGACATGGGCTTTGTCATGCCCGCCGTGCGTATCCAAGACAACATGCAACTGCCCGCCAACTCCTACGCGGTCTACATCAAAGAAGTTGAAGCCGGCAAAGGCGACCTGCGTCCCAACATGCTCTTGGTCATGGACCCACGAGGCGAGGAAATTTCTCTGCCGGGCGAACGCACCAAAGAACCCACATTTGGGCTACCGGCCCTGTGGATCGATCCGGCCAACCGCGAA
The DNA here is from genome assembly GCA_030432435.1 of Alphaproteobacteria bacterium. Lineage (GTDB taxonomy): Bacteria > Pseudomonadota > Alphaproteobacteria > Rhodospirillales > Rhodospirillaceae > UBA11612. The sequence goes on along the minus strand of JAUIGX010000036.1, from coordinate 4,883 downwards.
GAGGCGTTGTTCCGGGGCTACACGGTTGTCGATCCGCCGACAGTCATCACGACACACCTGACCGAAGTTGTGCGCGACAACATGTACGAACTTCTGTCCTACACCGAGACGCAGAAACTTCTCAACGAGCTCGACAAAGATCAGCAGAAACTCATCGCCGAAGTGGTGCCGCAGCAAATCACCGTCGCGGGCATCCAGCGTGTTCTGCAAAACCTGCTCAACGAGCGCGTCTCTATCCGCGACCTCCCGACAATTCTCGAAGGCGTGGCCGAAGCGTGTGCCATCACACGCAATGTACTGATGATTTCCGAGCATGTGCGCGCACGTCTGTCACGTCAGTTGTCCGATACAGCGGTGGACGAAAACGGGGTCATTCCCATGGTCGCCCTGTCTCCGGAATGGGAGCAGGAGTTTTCCGAGTCGCTGGTTGGCCAGGGCGACGACCGCCAATTATCCATGGCGCCGTCCAAATTGCAGGAATTCATCACCGCCGTTCGCCAGAACTTCGAGCGCTTTGCCATGCAGGGTGAAACCCCCGTTCTGCTAACCTCTCCGTCCGTGCGGCCTTATGTGCGCTCGATTATCGACCGCTTCCGCCCGATGACGGTGGTCATGTCCCAGAACGAGATTCACTCCAAGGCCAAAATCCGCACGGTCGGCCAGATATAGAGCCGAGCAAGCGGCTGTGAGTACGATATAATCAATGAGCTGCGGATAAACGCGCGGCGAATGTAATCACCGGGGTCCGCCGATTTATTATAAGGGCGTGATCGCGGCGACGGGGAACGGGATGCGGCTGAAATCCTATAATGCGCCGACCATGGCGGAAGCCATGCGGTTGGTACGCGAGGAACTGGGGGAAGATGCGATCATCGTCTCGACCCAGCGGGCCTCCGACGGCCAAGGCGTGCGCATCACTGCAGCCCTCGAAGAAATCACCGACGACGACGATATCCACCGCGCTCTTACCGGCGACGACAGTACGCCCTTCGCCGATAAGGTGCGGGCGGCGCTCGAGTATCACGGCGCGCCTGCGCGGCTGGTCGACAAGCTGGTTCGCGCCGCGCAAACAGTCGAGGTGGGTTCACCAACTATGGCCTGCGCAGCGGCGCTTGAAGATATGTTCGACTTCGCGCCCCTGCCCGAACGCAAATCACCGCGCCCATTTATGATGATAGGTCCGCCGGGCTCCGGCAAAACCATCACCACCGCCAAGCTGGCCGCGCGCGCGCGGCTCGCAGGCCGCCCCGTGGGGCTCATCACCGCCGATACGATCCGGGCAGGCGCTGTCGAACAACTCACCGCTTTCACTGGCATTCTTGAAGTAGAGCTGCGGCAGGTGCGCGGCGCCGACGGCCTCGGCCTTGCGGTCAACGAGATGATGCAGATGTACGATCTCGTGTTCATCGACAGTCCCGGCCTCAACCCCTTCAGTCATCACGACATGGACTTTCTGAAAACATTGGTGAATGCCGCCGATGTCGAGCCCATTCTGGTCATGGCCGCTGGCGGTGATGCGTCTGAAGCCGCCGACATGGGCGAAGCCTTCAGCGCCTCCGGCGCAACCCGTGTTCTGGCCACGCGCCTTGACATGACGCGCCGTCTTGGCGCCATTCTCTCGGCGGCAGATGCAGGCCAGCTGATGTTCAGCGAAGTTAGTTTGAATCCGCATGTCGCGACCGGCTTGTGCGCCGTGAATCCGGTGTCCATGGCACGGTTGATCTTGCCGCCCGAAGAAGAACTTCAGCCCCGCGTGGACGAACCGCCCGCGGAAGTGCTGCGCCCCACAGGTATACGTTCCGAGGTTAAACGATGAGTTCCGACACCACAGCGCCACCTTCCCGAGCGACAACACTGGCGCGCGCCCGTGCGGCTGGCGGCACCAAACCCGGCGCGGCTACGCCCGCGTCACCTCGCCTTCCGAGCCGTCCCGCGGTGGGTACGAAACGCGGCAAGCTGATCGCCGTGGCCTCGGGTAAAGGCGGCGTCGGCAAGACCTTTTTCTCCATCACCCTCAGTCAGGCACTCGCCCTGCGCAAACAAAAAACGTTGCTGTTCGACGGCGACCTGGGCCTTGCCAACATCGACATCCAGTTGGGATTGATGCCCCAGTACGACCTTGGCAGCGTCATAACAGGGAAGTTGTCTCTCAATCAGGCCGCTATGAAGTACGACACCGGCGGCTTTGATGTCATCGCCGGGCGCTCAGGTTCGGGCAGCCTCGCCAACATTCCCTTGTCGCGCCTTCAAATCATGGGCGAAGACTTGGCGTTGCTCGCAACACGCTATGACCGCGTCGTGCTCGACCTTGGCGCGGGCGTGGAAAAATCCGTGCGTCAGTTGGCCAAAGCCGCCGACACCATACTGGTGGTAACCTCCGACGAGCCGACCTCGCTGACCGACGCCTATGCCTTCATCAAAATCACCGCGCTGGAACGCCCGAACACCGACATCCGCATTGTCGTCAACGCCTCCAACTCGACCCGCGAAGGCGAGCGCACCTACCAAACTTTGCACAAGGCGTGTAACGGCTTCTTGAAAATCTCGCCGCCGCTGGCGGGCATCATCAGACGCGATGCAAGGGTTCGTGAATGCATCCGCAATCAGATGCCCATCCTCACCCGCTCGCCGTCGTCCGAAGCGGCCATGGATGTGGAAGCCATCGCGGACCGTCTGCTAGCGCCCTAGGTTCGCGGTCGTCATGAGCACCGTCGCACCGCCAAACCCCGCCTTGGTGCAGTTGCTCACCCAGGCAGCGAATGCGCCGCCGGTGCAGATTGTTCAGCCGCCGCCCGCAATAACCGCACTTCCGGCGGGCACCGTCGTCGAAGCCGTCGTGCTTCCGCCGCCGCCTGCACCCGCGCCCACGCCGAACGCTCCGAACGCACCGCCCCCGCCCGTCACTCCAAACATCACCCTGCAAACCGGGGCGGGAATAATCACCGCCCGCACCCCGGTTCAACTTCCAGAGGGCACCCGCGTCGAACTGGAGGTCGTCCGAACCGCAAATAATCAGGTCAGCGCACGACTGATCACCGTGAACGATGTTTCAATTCAAGGCGTGCGCCCCTTACCTGTGCAAAATACGGCTTCTAACGCGCAAAACCCCGCTTTGAACGCACAAACCCCGGCTTTGAGCGCACAAAACGCGGCATTGAAAGCGCTCACCCTGCCGATTGGGCAGGCCTGGAGCCCCTCCGGACCGGTCCAAATGACCGCTTTAGGGCCGATTTCCGCCTTCGTTATCCTCGGCTCGCCTGCACAGAACAGCGCTTTAGCCGCGCAACCCGGCCTCGCGGGCGCGCAAACCGGACAACCGGCAACACCGGGCGCCGCTGGATTGCCGCAGGGAGCGCCACCAACCGCGCCTCAAACCACACCCGCGTTCCAGTTTTTGACCGGCGGCGACCTCACGGTCCGCATCACTTCCCTGCAAGTTCCGGGCGCCCAACCCCCGCAATCTGCGCCGGGGCCGCTCGGATTACCCATCGCCCAGCCAACTCTCACGGTTCCAGGGCAAATGGGTGCGGCCCCTGGCATCCAACCTCAGCCCGGATTAGTCCTGCCGGGGCCCGGCGGCCTGCCGCCCGCAGCGCCAACGCCGCCGCAAACCGTACAGCCTTCGCCGATTTTGAGCACCGTGACCGGTACAGTCGCCAGTCTTTCCGCCGCCGGTGCGCCCATTGTGCAAATTGATACGCCCCAACTACAGGGCCAAATTCAGCTGAATGCGCGCGCGAATGTACCTGTCGGCACCCTGGTTACCCTTGAAGTGACCGCGCAAGCTCCGCCGCAAACCGGCGCAACGACCGCTCCGCCAAACCCGGTCTCCGCGATGCCGCTCAGCGGACCCGCCGGTGCAATGACCGGCTGGCCGACGTTGACGGAATCTCTCACGTTGCTTCAGCGCACCGACCCCGCCGCCGCTCTGCAACTCGCGCAGTCCATTCCCGACGGCGGGCCGCGCACAGCCGTCGCCGTGATCGCGTTCGCGCAGGCTTTAAGAACAGGCGATCCGCGTCAATGGCCGGGCGACACCAATCTGCGCGCAATTGAACGCGCCGGACCGCGCGGTGCACATTTAGCCGCGCAGTTATCGGGCGAAGTTTCGGAACTGGCCGCGCGCACCCGCGATGTCGGCAGCGAATGGCGCTCTATTCCCGTGCCCTGGAACGCGGAGGGGCGCATTGAACGTATTGCCCTCGTCACCCGCCGCGAGGAATCCCAGGACGAAGAAGACGAAGACAAACAAAAGGGCGGCAAAGGCACGCGATTCTTGATCAATTTGGATTTGTCGCGATTAGGCGCGTTGCAACTCGACGGCATGTTCCGCAAAGAAACCCGCGGCTTCGACATGATGATCCGCACCAAAGAAACTTTGCCCGACTACATGCGCCGTGATCTCACCGGCATGTTCGCCAGTTCAAACGCCGCTATGGGCCTCAAGGGCGGACTAAGTTTTCAGGTCGTGAAGAAGTTCCCCGATCCGATTGGCAGCGAAAACCCCGCAGCGCAGGATAAATCCGGACTTTGGGTCTAGGCGTCAGGATCTAAGTCAGTCCTGCTTCTGTTTTAGAATGTTCAGCGGCACCGTATCGGTTTCAGGGCGTGCTTGTCGGTTTGCTTCCATCTCTGCCAGCGGCTCGCATTCACGCAATGACGTCCGGCAGCGCTGCGCAAGTTCCTGATACTCGCGAGTGCCCTTGGCTTTCCAGGCGAGTTCCTTGTCGGACATCTCGCGTATAATCTTTGCCGGAGCCCCGGCCACCAATGTGCGCGCCGGCACTTCAAAGCCGGCCTTCACGAAGGCCATAGCCGCAACAAAGCTGCCCTCGCCGATGATCGCGCCATCCATGATCACCGAATTCATGCCCACGAGCGCA
>JAUIGX010000035.1 GCA_030432435.1 Alphaproteobacteria bacterium | reverse complement strand
TCAGGATTAATGACCCCGCCATAACATAGCCAACACCGGAGAAAAATTTGGTCAAACTTGTTACACGTATATCAACGTAATCAGCGATATGCATATTAGCAAAACTGCCTACCGTATCGTCTATGATCAACGGAACATTATGATGCGATAAAATCGACTTTAATTTTTTCAGATCAACGGTGTTCAATAACGGGTTGGTTGGAACCTCGGTAAATACACCGTCATATTTTTGTTCGCTCAGAACTTGCTCAAGCCTATCCAAATCGGCAGCAGACTGATAATTGATGAATTCAACCTCGCCGAATTTTTGCTGAATTTTCAACGTATCAACGTATGGAAATCCAAGCTGCACAGTTCGCTTCTTACCAGAAGACAGGGCAAGATATGCATTGTATATTGCCGCCATGCCGGACGGATATAGATATACATCATCCACTTCGGCATCTATCACATCAACGATATACTCTTTTATTTTCTTTTTTGCGTGTGCCCCCTCACCGCCTAAAATTTTACCACCCTGAAGAATGGTTTCCGCATGGCGCGATGACACAACCTGCCCCGTATGCATCCAGAACTCTTTTGCCTTACCGCTTAATGATGTATCAAATGACACTACCCAGATACCATCATCATTGATGGAATGTATTTTAGCATCACCAATAAATTCTATCGCCTGACGCGCAACGTTTTCAGATGGTAATGCCAAAACCTCAATATCATCAGCAAGAAACAACCGCGTATGATAATGGGCGCATAAATCACGGTATATGGAATCGTATACAAAACGCGGGTATCCGTTTTTGAAAAGTTTTACAATACGTTCTGCACCCTCTTCATAATCCACGACATCTTGCCATGTTGGCATACATACCGATACCGCATGTTTCCGTTCCGGAATAGGTTTACCCAGGTCGGTTGACCTCCATAATGGTTTTTCAGAAGAATCGAAATTCATAAACTTTCTTTACACTCTCTCAATACCTTGGTTTTAGAGCTTAGCCGTTCTTTAGGCCGTATTTTTTTAATGGCCATGTTTATGATTTTTAATTTTCCAGAGATCAAAGGAAATATCCAGTAATTTTTCAAGCTCCATTCGGGCCGAAGCCCCAATCGCCTTAATATTCTGACCGCCGTGGCCAAGAATAATCGGCCGATGACTCTCGCGGGAAACGAACACAATCTGGTCGATCCGCACGCTGCCGTCTTTTTTCTCTTCCCAGCGTTCTACTTCAACCGCGCAGGAATACGGAAGTTCCTGCCGCAACCGTAGAAAAAGTTTCTCGCGGGTTATTTCCGCCGCCAGCAATCTTAGCGGCATATCCGAGATATCGTCTTCCGGGAACATCCACGGCCCCGGCGGCATCAGTGCCGTGAGATGCTCTTGCATTTGTTCAAGGCCGTCTCCCGTTAGGGCCGAAACCATGAAGATCTCGCTGAAAGCGTCAAGGGCATTGAGGCGCGCCGTAAGATCTAACAGGTTCGCCTTCTCGCAGACATCCACTTTGTTGAGAACGAGAATTGCTTTTCGTTCTGATTTTTTTACATCGGCAACTATCTGTTCGTTGTCCGCGGTGAGATGCTGAGATCTGCTTTCCTTCGCCGCGTCAATAACGAGCATAATAACATCCGCGTCACCAGCGCCCGACCAGGCCGCCGCAACCATAGCTCGCTCGATGCGCTTTTTGGCCTGAAAGATTCCAGGCGTATCAAGGAATACCACTTGGCTTTGGTCGTATATCGCGATTCCTCGGACTATCGTTCGGGTGGTCTGGGCTTTCGGCGTAACAATACTCACCTTGCTGCCCACCAAAGCATTTACAAGTGTTGATTTGCCCGCATTTGGAGCGCCAAGCACGGCGACAAATCCGCAACGGGTTTCAGCGTTTGCTGTATTTTCACTCACTGTGACGTCCTTGGTAAAATGTCCAACAAAGCGGTCGCCGCGACCTGCTCTGCGTGTCTCTTCGTGCGGCCCTTCCCGGTGTGCTCTGGGAAACCTTCAACCCTTGCAGACACCGTAAACTCGGGCGCATGTGCCGGTCCGGACTCTGAAATGACCTTATATGCCGGTAGTGGCAAGCCGCGCCCCTGTGCCCATTCCTGCAGGGCCGTTTTAGGATCTTTCGGCGGCACAATCTCCGCCCGCATCAAGGGCTCCCAGCGCAGCGTAATAAAGCGCGCGGCCACGCCAAGCCCACCGTCAAGATAAAGCGCACCTATAACAGCCTCGCAGGCATCTGCCAGTATCGCCGATTCAAATGCATCAGCCTGTTGCCCCGGCGCCATTTTTATATGCGGACCCAGGCCGACCTCTTCCGCAACCTTTGCCAACGTTGAAGCACTAACCAAGGCGGCCAACCGCGTTGCCAGGGCGCCCTCGTTCTCGTCGGGATAGACCCTTAGCAATCCCTCAGCAACGACTAGCCCCAGGACGCGGTCACCCAGGAACTCCAACCGCTCATTGGTCGACTGTCCAGGGCGCTTGCCCTTGGCCGATGCTTCCAGCGACCCCCTATGGGTTAAAGCAAGCTCTAGAATCTCAGGATCGGCGAATGTATGGCCGAGAAGGTTTTCCAACGCAGACACGCCCGCCGCCATAGCCAGGCGCTATTTAATGCCGCTGAAGAATCGGCTGAAACGTGTCGCGAAAGGCCAACGCCAAATTTGCCACAACGACGCAGTGCCATCCGTCGAGAAAAACAGGAATTCTGCGCGCCCGACAAAATTCTCGGCAGGAACAAATCCTACGTTCGCACGACTATCGAGCGAATTATCGCGGTTATCGCCCATCATAAAATAGTGGCCTTCGGGGACCTTGAATTCGGGCGTATTATCCAAGCGACGATTGTCCCCCTCTTCCAGTATATAATGCTCCTTGCCACCGGGCAGTTTCTCTAGATAGCGCATCGGCCGCAGTACGCTGCCATAGGTGTTGCGATACTCGTATTCGCCAACCGCTTCACGCTCAACTAACTCGCCATTGATGAACAGGCGTCCATCTTGCATCCGGACTGTATCGCCGGGAAGGCCGATCACTCGCTTAATGTAATCGATTTTTTCATCTGACGGCAATTTGAAGACGATGACATCCCCGCGCTCGGGTAATGACTCCATCACCCGGCCTTCAAATGGAGCTGCACTAAACGGAAAAGAATGCTTGCTGTAGCCGTAAGAGTACTTTGATACGAACAGATAATCCCCGACGAGAAGTGAAGGGATCATAGATCCAGAGGGAATGTTGAAAGGCTCAAACAAAAAGGTCCGAATGATGATGGCGATCACCACTGCATAAACAAGCGTGTGGACCGTTTCCCAGAATCCTTCCTGCCGCTTCGCACTGGACATTGTCGTTGTACCAATCTTTGTCGTTGTCGGGAAAATCGTCGAGAACTTGCTTAGAGCCCAAACGCGAGTATCTTGGCAAGGGCGCAGATGAAGCCAGCGCGAGGTCTTAAAGTCAAGACTTCCGCCACTCCTCGCTTCCTTTCTCTACCGTTACAAATCACGTCATATCCGATCATACGGCGGAAATTATAACCATTGCCTCGGCCATGGGATATTCATCCGTAATGGTCAAATCCACCTGCACTCTCATACCAGCCGGGGTTAGCGCGGCAAGGCGCTCCGCAGCCCCGCCACTCATCACGACTGTCGGCTTTCCACCAGGAAGATTCACTACCCCCAGGTCTCGCCAGTACACACCGCGTCGAAATCCGGTACCAAGCGCTTTAGCCGCAGCTTCTTTCGCCGCGTATCTTTTTGCGAGCGTGGCTACATACGAGTTGCCGGCGCCTTGTCTGCGCTCGGCTTTTTGACGCTCTATATCGGTGTAAATGCGATTGATAAACCGATCTCCAAACCGCGAGATCGTTTTCTCAATGCGCCGAATATCGATGATATCGTTTCCAATGCCGATGATCATTGTCACACTATTATTGCGCTGCCACAGACGTTCGCGCTGCATCCATAGATATACGCATACGCTGAATGGCCGCGCGGAAGCCAATAAATATGGCTTCACCTACCAAAAAGTGGCCAATATTTAATTCAGCCAAGGTTGGAATCGCGGCAATAGGGCCGACCGTATCGTAACCCAAGCCGTGACCCGCATGACATTCGAGCCCCATTTTCGCGGCATACTTAGCAGCCTCTTGAATTCTTACTAAATGCCGCTCGCGGTCAGGTCCGGGTAATGCATCGCAATAGGCCCCGGTGTGAAGTTCAACGACTGGCGCCCCTAAACTTTTAGCCGCCTCCAATTGACGCTCATCCGGCTCGATAAACATGGAAACGCGGGACCCAGATTCAGACAGGCGACGAACAAAGGGCGCTAAATAACTGTGGCCCGCTGCAACGTCGAGGCCGCCTTCTGTCGTTCTCTCCTGCCGCTTTTCCGGCACGAGACAGACTGCATGCGGCTTGTGGCGAAGAGCGATAGATAACATCTCCTCGGTCGCCGCCATTTCCAAATTCAGCGGAATTTTAAGATCGCTCATCAACTGCGCGATATCGGCATCGGATATATGCCGGCGGTCTTCCCGAAGATGTGCAGTAATACCGTCGGCTCCCGCCTCGGCAGCGAGAAGCGCTGCACGGACCGGATCTGGATGACGTCCACCACGCGCGTTTCTTACGGTCGCCACATGATCTACATTCACCCCCAATCTTAGAAAGGATGGATCGTTCATTTTAGTGTCCCTCATCGCCGGCCTTCAGCGGAGGCATAGCGAGATTCCCGCGCCGACTTGCGATCCTGCCGTAGTTTGTGGACGGCGCGAATGGGCCTCAGCACTATGAAATACGCCGCGACACCTACGATGATAGAAAGAGGAATGCTTCCTACCAGCATCGGCACCAACGTCGGCATAACTTGCTCCACAAACATCTCGACATCAAAAGTCTGAATTGAATGGTAGAGCCCTCTAAACATTGTTCGGACCGGTCTCTGATCATCGGTCAGATGTTCTATGCCAAAAACCATCACACCAATCTTATAGGTGCCGACCCAAATAAAGGGGAACGTCCAAGGATTTCCCACGATCGTTCCAAACGCCGAGGCAATGACACTCCCACGAAGAATCCAGGCAAAAAGGGCTGAAAGCAAAAAATGAAAACCCATAAATGGCATCATTGATGCGGCCACACCGCACGCGAATCCCATAGCAATGCTTTCGGGCGTTCCAGGAATACGTTTTAGCCGATGCCAGTAATAGGAAATCGCCCGACGCCACCCCATTTTCGGCCATATCAAGCTAAAAAACTGTGCGACCAAGGATCGGGCCGTGCGGCGCTTAAACATAAGCAACGGCCTCCGTTAACCGCGCGCTCGTTCAACAGAATTGATAGCAGGCGTAGCACGCAATGCAGCAATTATGTTGGTAAGATGCTTCACTCCGCGCACTTCTATGTCAATCGTCATCTCAAAAAAATCATGAGACCTATTGAGCACTTTTAGATTGGAAATATTTCCAAAATTGCGGGCAATCACTACCGAAAACTCTCCGAGGCTGCCCGGTTCGTTCGCGATAACAACATTGATGCGTCCGATGTGAATATCTTTATCTTTCTCGGGATCCCATGCCAGATCGATCCAGCGATCTGGCTCTTCGGTGTAGCCGTCAAGTCTTTCGCAATCGATGGTATGAATTTCAACACCGCGCCCATCTGAAACGATCCCGACAATGCGATCCCCTGGCAACGGATGGCAGCACGTCGAAATATGCACGGCCATGCCGGGCGTCAGCCCGCGAATTGCTATGGCGCTGTCTTTATCGTGTGAATGCTTTAGACGCGCTTGAGACAAATTGACGACATTCTCGTCGCCTGAATCCCGCACACCTGGATACACCGCCACGAGAACTTCTCGTCCGACGAGCCGACCCTCGCCGACCCGCACGTAAAGCTCTTCAAGGTTTTCAGCCCCAAACTTGTCTATAATTCCGTTTAAGCCTTTAGCGCTGAGATCGTAACCTTCCTTGGAAAAGGTTTTCTCGAGTATTTCCTGTCCGAGCTTGATGTATTCGGTACGTGCATCGGCGCGAAAGCGCCGCCTGATATGTGCACGCGCCTTACCCGTGACTATAAAACCCTCCCATTCCGGCGACGGTTTTTGCGCGGAGGACGTAACGACCTCGACCTGATCGCCGTTTTGCAATCGCGTGCGCAACGGTACAATCCGGCCGTTTACCTTCGCTCCAACGCAGGTGTTGCCCACTTCTGTATGCACTGCATAAGCAAAGTCCACAGGCCCCGCGCCTCGCGGCAATGCGATCAAATCTCCTTTTGGCGTAAAGCAAAACACTTGATCCTGGAACATCTCGAGTTTGGTGTGCTCTAGAAATTCCTGCGGTGATTGAGCGTGTTCAAGAATATCGAGCAACTCTCGGAGCCATGAATATTGACGCCCCTCCATCGGCTTTACAGCGTTGCTGGCAAACAGATCAGATGATTTATATCGCCAGTGTGCTGCGACACCCAATTCGGCAATTTCGTGCATCTGGTGAGTACGAATCTGTATTTCGATCCTATGCCTTTGCGGTCCGATCACAGACGTATGAATTGAGCGATAACCGTTGCGCTTAGGTGTAGAGATATAATCCTTAAATCTGCCCGGAACGGTGGGATAGGTTTGGTGCACTATCCCAAGGATGCGATAGCAGTCCTCGACTGAGTCAACCATAATTCTGAAAGCCATGATGTCGGACAACTGCTCAAAGCTCACGTCCTTAATTTGCATTTTCCGCCATATGGAGTAAGCCGTTTTTTCACGACCCGAGACATACCCCTTAATATCGGCCTTCGCGATCACCTGGTCCAATTCGTCCATGATCTTTACGACCAATTCACCGCCATGCAATTCCAGAAACCGCAGCCGCGTAAGGATCGACGTTCGCGCCTCCGGATGAAGTTCTGCGAATGCCAAATCTTCCAGTTCTGTTTTTATCTCTTGCATCCCGATGCGTTCAGCAAGGGGGGCATAGATCTCCATGGTCTCCAGGGCGATCGAGCGGCGTTTAGCAGAATCCGAAATGAAATGTAGCGTGCGCATGTTGTGCAAACGATCCGCAAGCTTGACCATGAGCACACGGATGTCCTCGGACATAGCAAGCACAAACTTGCGGAAATTTTCCGCCTGTTTGGTTTCCACGCTCTGAATTTGAATTCTGGTTAGTTTTGTGACCCCGTCGACAAGACGAGCGGTCTCTTCACCAAAGAGGTCGCTAATTTCGTCCAGGGTCGCCTTTGTATCTTCAACGACATCATGGAGCAGCGCGGTGACGATAGAGGACGTGTCTAACTTATAGTTGGTTAGAATGCCGGCGACCTCTATGGGATGGGAAAAATAGGGGTCTCCTGACGCCCGCTTCTGCGAGCCATGCATTTTCATCGCGTAGACGTAGGCACGATTAATGATGCCTTCGTCCGCATTTGGATCGTAGGATTTTACGCGCTCAACAAGTTCAAATTGGCGCAGCATTAAGCGACCCTCACCAATGACATAAGGCAAAGATTGCGGGCGCTAATGAGGCAATGGCCAGTAGAATACAGCAGCCGTGTAACGCGTGTGGTCATTTCGCATCCTCACACGCCATAAGATCAGCTTTTGCTGTCATCCTCTTCGGAATCTTCGTACGAAATCGTCGGATGGTCGGCCTTGGCAGCCGGGCGCACATCGTCATCGACAGAATCGTCATCGTAATCGTCTCGTGATCGGGACGACGAAGAGGCTGACTCACCCATGCTGCTCGCGATTCCGGCAAATTCAGGGTTCGACGCCATCGCGTCAAAGCCGTCTTCCTCGGGCTCATCGACCTCAACGTGACGCTGAAGGCTCTGCACTAGACTATTGTGCAACTCTTCCGGGCTAACCTTCTCCTCGGCAATTTCGCGCAACGCGACCACCGGGTTTTTGTCACGGTCGCGTTCGACACGCGGCTCTGCCCCAGAAGAAATTTCACGCGACCGCTGCGAAGCTACCATGACCAGTTCGAACCGGTTGGTTACCTTTTCAACGCAATCTTCGACCGTAACGCGGGCCATCGTAACTCCTCATTTTTCTGTAGGGTGCGCATCGTTCACCGAAAGGTTAACACGCCCTGCCCCGATTCCCATACGATATAGGACTCAGGTGTTCAGATTGAAAGTGGCGCCCTTTTACGCTTAATCACGCCCCCACTCAAGGCCTTGGGTCAGTTTCAGGTAGCCTTGAGGCCTTCTGATCTGAAGAAAGTTTGAGAGATAGCTCGGACGCCGTAGAATTGAGAACAGGGTGGCGCCAATCCGGCGCCAAGTCGCACAGTGGAAGTAGAACAAAGGCTCGTTCGTGAAGCCTTGGGTGGGGCAAAGTAGGTATGGAACCCGACAATTGCTCTCCCACACCTTGAACGACATCATTGTAGGCTAAAAGGTCTAAGTCTAGGGTTCGTGCCCCATTCAAAACGTTACGAACCCGCTGAAATTTTCCTTCTATTGTATGCAAAAGAGTTAGCAATTCCCGTGGGTTATGCCGCGTTTCCACATCAAGGACCGCGTTGATAAACCAGGGCTGATCAGAGATCGGTACAGGTGCGGTTTCATACCAGGGCGAGCGCCGACGTATAGTTACTCCGCCATCGCCTAGCGCAGTCATTGCGGCGATGCATGTCTCGAGCGGCGATCCCGCCGAACTATGTAGGTTAGCGCCCAAACCGATGAAAATCATGGTTCCTCTTGCCGCTCATGCGGACGTTAGCTAGGCTTCCGCGCATATACTAAGCGAGTTGCCGATCGCCTATTTTACTTTATCTTATAAATTAGATATCACTTACATCTTATTGTTTTAACTAATTATTTGGAATTTATTAATGCTGTTCTACCCTGAGGAACGCCTCGCAATTTTTATTGACGGCGCTAACTTGTTTAGCACCGCGAAGGCACTGGGCTTCGACATCGACTATAAACGTCTTCTGGCCTTATTCGCCGCCAAAGGGCGTCTCATTCGAGCGTTCTATTATACAGCATTGATGGAAGACCAGGAGTATTCGCCGCTCCGCCCATTGGTGGACTGGTTAGATTACAACGGCTTTACCATGGTGACCAAACCAGCCAAGGAATACACCGATCAAAGCGGACGCAAGCGTATTAAAGGAAACATGGATATTGAGCTTGCGATCGACATGCTCGAGTTAGCCCCCCAGTTGGACCACATTGTATTGATGTCCGGCGATGGAGACTTCCGCCGGCTCGTCGATGCCGTTCAACGTAAGGGCGTGCGAGTCTCGGTTATTTCCAGCGTTAAAACCCAACCGCCACTAGTTTCTGACGATCTGCGCCGTCAGGCCGACAACTTCATTGATCTCGCGGACCTTCAGTCCGTTATCGCCAGACCACCCGGTGCTTCTCATCCCCACAATTCCGACGATTCCCCGTAAGGCTTCGAGATGACTGAAGACGAGATAAACCGGGCAGCCCGGTCGGCCGCCCCTGATCCAAATTGCGGCCTATGTCCGCGGCTTGTGCAATTTCGCACTGACAACCATGAAAAATTCCCGGATTGGCACAATGGGCCCGTTCCCGCATTCGGGCCTGCGAGCGCAAAGATTCTTGTTGTCGGCCTCGCGCCCGGATTGAAAGGAGCCAACAGAACCGGCCGCCCCTTCACCGGCGATTATGCAGGAGATTTACTGTACCCGAGCCTGTTGAAGTTTGGTTTGGCCGAGGGAGTTTACGGCGCCTCCATCAACGATGGACTAAAATTGACCCAGTGCCGTATCACCAACGCTGTCCGCTGCGTGCCTCCGGCCAACAAGCCGACCCCGGAAGAGCAGAAAACCTGCAGACGGTTTCTGGCGGCTGAAATCGAAGCCATGCCGCACCTCACCGCGATCCTCGCCCTTGGGCGAATCGCGCATGATGCTGTGCTCTCAACATTAGGGTTACGAAAGGCGATTTACCCATTTGCCCACAATGCGGCACATCATTTTGACAAAAAACTAACAATGATCGACAGTTACCACTGCTCTCGGTACAACGTGAACACGAAAGTTTTAACCGAGACCATGTTCCATGACGCGGTGCAGACAGCGATCGCGGCAACACGTAAGGCAATCTAGTTCAGTGAGATGAGATGGACCGCTCTGCAGTACTAAAAGCATTCGAGGCCAATTTATGGGATCGAACCTCCTATCTGGCCACTGCACGTAAGGACGGTGAAGTTCAAAACTTGGCCGATCTTCTGTTGGTGGATTCGGGCCTCCCCTGCGCCTCTTTCAACACAATCGGTAAATCAGCACTACATCCGCGATTTGGGATGGATCGCATTGAAAGCGCAATCAAACACTTTCAAAGCAAATCGGCACCGTTCAATTGGATCATCGGGCCGCTGTCGGGGCACGGGTCCATGGAACCCACGCTGAAAGGCTTCGGGCTGTCCTGCCCGGAAGAGGAATGGGTCATGGCAATGGACCTGGGTAAGATCGTGAATATTCCCGGCAATATTCCAAAAGAGCTTGAGATCAGAAAAGTTTCGACGTCCGCAGCGCTGGAGGATTTTGCCAACATCCTTGCCGTAGCGACTAAGCCGCCAGACGAAAACCTCAAGACAATCTACATGGATGCCAAAGAGGCAGTGACCTCACCCTCTCAGCCGCTGCGGTTATACGTTGGCTATTTGGAGGGTAAACCAGTCGCGGTGCAGGAGGCCTTCAGCGCCCATGGAATCATAAGTTTCTACTCCATGGCGGCCCTTTCGAGCACTCAAGGCAAGGGCTATGGCGCAGCTCTCATAATTGCTGCTCTGCGCGAGGCAAAGAAAGCGAACATTCGCACCGCAAGCATTCAAACCGTCGAAGCCGGGCGTGCTATATACGAACGCTTTGGATTTAAGCCAGTGGGACGGATCGCAGC
The DNA here is from genome assembly GCA_030432435.1 of Alphaproteobacteria bacterium. Taxonomy (GTDB): domain Bacteria; phylum Pseudomonadota; class Alphaproteobacteria; order Rhodospirillales; family Rhodospirillaceae; genus UBA11612. The sequence goes on along the minus strand of JAUIGX010000035.1, from coordinate 8,646 downwards.
CTACAGCTGACGCACCGCCCCGCTCTCTCGGCACTTAAATTAGTATTACTTCTTCGCGAGGGTCTTCTCGACAACACTCGTCAGCTCTTTGCTTTGCGGCTTAACAGCGCTGGGGAAAGCGGCCACGAGGTTTCCATCGGCATCGACGAGATACTTGTGGAAATTCCATTTGGGCACGTTATCTGCCCCCAAGGCTTCCTCCGCCCATTTATAAAACGGATGAGCATCCCCGCCCACAACGGACTCTTTCGCGGTAAGCGGAAAGTCGACTGAGAAGTTCGCTTCACAGAACTGCTTGATGTCCTGGTTGCTGCCAGGCTCTTGCGCACCAAAGTTATTCGCTGGCACACCCAGTACCACCAGGCCTTTATCCTCGTAATCCTTCCACAAGGCTTGCAGCCCATCATACTGTGGCGTGAAACCGCAGAACGAGGCTGTGTTGACCACTAGCACCGCCTTCCCCTTGTATTTCGACATCGGCAGCGGGCCGCCTTCGATTGCATCGAAGCTAAAGTCATGTGCGTTTGTCGCCATTGCGCTCCCCCCCATAGTCAGACCTACAAGCAGAGCCGTAAGACCAAGCACTTTCGTCAAAGCGTTTTTAACCATATCGCTCTTCCTTCCACGGATTCCCGCGCATGTGATAGCCGCGCGCTTCCCAATATCCGGGCTGATCCCGGTCCATAAACGTAATATGCCGAATCCATTTCGCGCTCTTCCAGAAATAAAGATGCGGGACGACAAGACGGACCGGTCCTCCATGTTCCCGTGCGAGCGGCTTACCTTGCCATGTATGAGCAAGAAAAACATCATCGCGGTCGACATCAACCAGCGGTAGATTCGTAGCATATCCGTCGAAGCCTTTGATCATCAAATACTTGGCCGCTGGCAATGGTTTAGCAGCGGCTAGAAATGCGCGCATCGGCACGCCGACCCAAGTATTGTCATAGCGTGACCAAGTCGTAACGCAGTGTATGTCATTGCCGAAGGTCACCTGAGGCTGGTCCATCAACGTTGTCCAGTCCCACTTCAGCGGACCCGCGACTTGTCCGGCAACGGTTAAAGCCCAGTCCTTATGGGTTAGGTTGGGCTGAACGCCCAAATCAAGAATCGGGAAATCTGTCGTGACGTGTTGACCGGGTGGCCGGCGGTTTTGGGTTGGCGCCGACGACGTACCGGTGAGGCCGCGCCCCTCTTTCGCCCACTGTTCTTTAACTCGGACGAGTTTTTCATTGATTTGATCACTCTGGTCCGCCTTCGACATTTTAGCCCTTTGCCCGCAAGAGCCGTGCCTGCTCACGCTGCCATTCACGAGTCTTGATGTCATCGCGCCGATCAAGATTTGACTTACCTTTGGCTAAGCCCAGTTGAACCTTGGCAATGCCGCGAGGATTGAAATAGACACTAAGCGGGACCAGAGTCATCCCCTTGCGCCCGACTGCCGCCATCACCCGCTCGACTTCTTTTTTGTGCAGCAATAACTTTCTTTTCCGGCGTTCGTCGTGCTGAAAATGGCTAGCACCTTCATAGGCCGGAATGTGAGCATTTATAAGGTACACCTCGCCACTTTCCGGCTGAGCGAACGCCTCCACGATCGTACACCGACCGTTCCGCAGCGATTTGACCTCACTGCCCGTCAAAATGATTCCGGCTTCCAGAGTGTCTTCAATCGCGTAGTCCCGTCGCGCTTTGCGATTCTGGGCAACGCTGCCATGTGAGATAAGTGTCTTAGCCATAGGTCAAGTTACCAGGTCTGCAGGATCATGCCGGTCGCACGCGCTACACAATCGGCGCTAGTTCCGTTTTTCATAGACTTCCGTAACGCCGGCGCTTGTTTTACAGGTGATCTTGGTGCGCTCGTTACTTATTTCGCACGTCGCCGTGCCTGTGCTTGGCTCGCTCATTCCATCTCGCTGCACTTTCCAGGCAAAATTGAACGTGTCCTCGTCAACATAGGTGTTGGCTTCGCTATACCAATCGTTGAGCCAGTTATAGCTGCCATCGTATGAAATATTATCGTAGTAATACACCATAAGACGTCCGTTCTTGGTGAACTGGACATTATACCCAGTTCGCGTTTTGCCATCGTCTTTCTGGAAGATCCAGAACGCATCTGTCATATGCGGTTCGTGGTCCCAATGTGATTCTGCAAAATTCAGATCAAACCGACCGTCCAAATACGGTCTATCCGCCGCGCAAGCACCAAACACTAGAAACTGCGCCGCACAAACAACTTCCAGAACCTTCGCTCGCATAGGCGGTCCTCGCTCTTCCAGGCCTAGTCTAGAAGACCTGCGCCACGCATAGATTCTTCAACCCGCCCCTTACTTTTCATCTGCAAGGGGGCGATCGGCAGCCGCGTATCCGGCGCGCATTTTCCGAGCAAGCTAACGCCAAATTTTACCGGCGCTGGATTGGTTTCCACGAACATGGAATCGTGGAGCGGCATAAGAATATCTCGCAGTCTAAAAACGTCCTCATACGCTCCAAGGTGCCAAGCATCCTGCATTTGGGCACACAAACGAGGTGCCACATTCGAAGTGACCGAGATGCACCCTTTCCCGCCATGCGCCAGAAACGCGACAGATGTGGGGTCCTCTCCGGACAATTGACAGAACTCTTCCCCAATCTCCAGCCGCGACCTGATTACGCGACCTAAATCATTGGTCGCATCCTTCACTCCAACAATGTTCTCATGCTCGGCCAGCTTCGCCATTGTCTCAACACTCATATCGACCACGCTTCGAGCCGGAATGTTATAAATAATGATCGGCAAGTCGACCGCATCCGCAATCGCCAAGAAGTGAAGGCGCAGACCTTCTTGTGTCGGCTTATTATAATATGGCGTTACGACAAGCGCTGCATCGGCCCCAATTTTCTTGGCGTGCTGGGTCAGTTGAATTGCCTCGTCCGTCGAGTTCGAGCCTGTCCCGGCGATTACTGGCACTCGTCCTTTCGCAACCTCGACGCAAAGTTCATTGACGCGATTGTGCTCCTCATGAGTCAGGGTCGGAGACTCACCTGTTGTCCCGCAAGGCACTAATCCATGCACACCTTCGTTGATCTGCCATTCAACAAAGTCCTGAAAGCCTCTCTCATCGACCTCGCCGTTCTTGAACGGGGTAATCAGAGCGGTAAGCGTACCGCGAAACATAGAATTGCTCCTTCAGATGGGTAAATGTGGCAGATAGATAATGTTTGTTTTTTTAGAGGACATGTGACGCGCCACGTTAACGAAGTTTATCACAGCCCTTTCGTACCACAAGTGTCACTAGGGCCGGAATTCCCAGCCTCTCTCCATCTTGCTCCGGACAACCAATCCCCGTACAGATGAGGAGTGAAGCGAGAACCTCAAGTGCGAATACTTTGATGGGCATGACCATATTTTCCATGCGTAAAAATATCCCAGCATTCAGCCTGGTCGCTGCCCTATTTTGCGGTGGTGCCCTATCGACGCCTACCTACGGACAAAGCGCCGACGTCTTCCCATCGCCGATAATCTTGCCGACTTTTAAGCCATCTCCTACGTCGCAGGCTCCCTTCTCGCCCCCCGAAAGCGAAGAGATTTCAGCTGCCGACCGCACACTCTTTATTCAGGCAATGCATGATGCCGATCGCAGACGGTGGTCAAACGCACAATCCACCGCCTCAAGGGCCGATAGTCCCATTCCCAGGAAAGTCATTGACTGGATTTATATGCGCCAGCCCGGCTCGCATGTCGGCTTCATGGAGCGAACGGCCTTCATCGCCGAAAATCCCAGTTGGCCGTTGATTGAGGAATTACGGCGCCGAGCCGAAGACTCTATTGACGATAATATTCCAAATGCAGCGCTAATTGCCTGGTTTTCGTCTCACCCACCGTTGACCAGTGCCGGAATGCTGGCCTACGCACGAGCTCTAAAATCCGGCGGCGCCCCTGAAAGAGCCGTTGAAATTGCACGGCAAGCTTGGGTCGAAGGGATTTCCGGACGCGATGAAGAGCGGGAGATTCTCAAAGAGTTCGGCTCCTCGTTCACCAAAGAAGATCACTGGGAGCGCATCGATCGTCTCCTTTATATTGGCTATACATCCACGGCCGAGCGCGCCCTACAATACGTGGATCGAGACCGCCAGCTTCTTGCCCGGGCTCGCATTGCCTTAATCACATCTAGAGGCGGCGTTGACGCGGCTATAGCCAGAGTGCCTGATCGCCTACAGAGCGATGCGGGACTGTTGTACGACCGAATAAAATGGCGGCGGCAACGTGGCCGCGAAGATGAAGCGCGCGAGCTTATTCCTGAATACCCAGCCGATAGCCCTAGGCCGGATTTATGGTGGCGCGAGCGCCATATTCTAGCTCGCGACGCGTTATCGAAAGGCCTGGTCACTGAGGCCTACAACATCGCCAAACACCACGGGGCGACCGATGCGCTCAGTGTCTCTGAGGCAGAATGGCTGGCGGGCTGGATCGCCCTCCGATTCTTGAACGACGGCGAAGCCGCGCTACCACACTTCGAGAAGGTCTATGACAGCGTCCAGATGCCCGTAAGCCTATCGCGCGGGGCGTATTGGACGGGCCGCGCAGCTGAGGCCCTTGGCCGGCCGGACATTGCTGAAGAATGGTATCTTAGAGCAGGCGCCTACCCCACAACATACTACGGACAACTGGCAATCGGACGTCTCAAGCTGGACGCAATTCCCCAGTTGCCACAAGACCCATCTCCCACGCAGAGCGAGAGAGAAAGTTTTGAAACAAACGAACTCACCCAGGTCCTCAAGCTCCTGCTGTTTACCGACGAAAAAGTCTATCAGCGCCGCTTTGCCCAAGCTCTTGCTGCTTCCACGGGATTTGGCAGCATTCGCCACCTTACCGCCGAATTGACAAACCGGCTGGCCCGACCAGACATTGGGGTTTGGATATCACGGCAAGCAGCCGGCGATAAAATCACGCTGGTAAAGTATGGATACCCCGTACCTCTGTACAACTATCCAGACGCACCCGAGCAAGCGCTTATTCTGGCCGTCGCCCGCCAGGAAAGCAATTTCGACCCAACAGCCCGTAGTGGAGCCGGCGCGCGAGGCATTATGCAATTGATGCCGACTACGGCGCGGGCTGTCGCGCGAGCGGCTAGATTAAGATACAGCAGCGACAGACTCACCGAAGATCCTGCGTACAATATTCAAATCGGGTCCACTTATCTCAACGCGCTAGTGAACTCGTTCGATGGCTCATACATACTTGCTGCGGCAGGATACAACGCTGGCCCAAGCCGCGCGCGACAATGGATTCGTCAATTCGGAGATCCAAGAGATGCTGACGTTGACGCTGTGGATTGGATTGAAAAAATTCCGTTTTCCGAGACCCGCAACTATGTGCAGCGCGTGATGGAAAATTTAATGGTCTATCGAGCGACTCTGGCCGATACGAACGAAATTCCGCGAAATCTGGAAGCAGAATTAGCGCGTAAGCTGCGGTAAATCTGAGACAGACAATCGATTAGAACGTTGGGCGAGTAGAAGATTGGGCCGGATTAGCTCGCGGCTACAGCGGCTTTCGCGGGCTTGCCGGTTAGCATTCTCGGTGGTGTGCCCATCGATGTGGACATCGGTGAAGATGAATTGGCCGATTCTACGCGCCGCGGCCCTTCAGCAACTGGGGCCAACGCCGGCTCCACAATGCGCTTGCAGTGCCCTTCCATATGTGCGCCGGGCTCAATAGCGAGACTTTCGTGCTCAACATCACCGGACATACGAGCCGTAGACGCCAGGAAAACGCTTTTCGCCCGAATCATGCCTTTGATCGCGCCGTGTAAACGCACGGTTTGAGCAACCACTTCACCCGCAACCGAACCTTTAACGCCAACGATAAGCGCTTTGCACTGAATGTCGCCGTTTACAGTGCCATCAACCTGCACTTCGCCGTTGGAGACAAGGTTCCCCTCTAGGACGAGATCCGCGCTGATAATCGAAGGCACGGCTTTGGCCGTTGCTACGTCCGACCGAGTTTCCTGCGCTTGCGCTTTAACTTTGCTACTCCTTGAAAACATCAGTACCAGCCTTCAAAAACTTGAGAGGATTAAGGTGTTTCTTATTATGTAGAACTTCGAAGTGCACGTGTTCGCCTGTACACCGGCCCGTACACCCTTGCTGACCCAGTTGAGTGCCTCGAACGACTGTGTCGCCCACCTTAACTGTGACCTTAGACAAGTGAGCATAGCGAGACACGAGCCCCATCCCATGGTCGATTTCGACTAGGCGACCATAGCTTCCATTCCACCCCGCGTGAACTACCTTTCCGGCGCCACTGCTAAACACCGAGGACTTGTAGCTGCCCGCAATGTCGATCCCAAGATGTTGCGCAAACCTGCCGGTGAACGGATCCTTCCGAACACCAAAACCGTCCGTAAAATCAAATTTAGCGAGCGGCGAATCCAGTGGAAGTTTGGTCAATAGCCCCTGTAAATCCTGAAGCCGATCCACCTTTGCATTTAATTTGAACAAAGATTCCTGCAGCGGTCCGGAATCTTGCGAGACGGAATCTAGGGGAATAAACGGACCACCTTGCCCGCGTGCTTTTTGACGCTTCAATAGAAGATCTATGTCGAGCCCGGTAACGCTAAGAGATGTTTCAATCCCGGCGATTTTGGTATCGGCCACCTCTGCGAAACGGTGATAGAGCAAGAGTTGATTGCTCTCCATATCTCGAATTTGATCTTCCAGCGCCCCAACTTTTTGAGACAGTGTTTCCCGCTCTGCCATCGCGAGATCACGCTGCAACACCACTTGACGCAGTTCGAGGCTATCGGTCGCGACAAACGGTGTGCGCTGATGGTGCGCCACCACATTAACCATTGAGTTTTCGAGGTCAGAGAGTTCGGCCATCAGCGCGTGGCGCTGCTCGTCCGCGTGGCCACGATCAAGCTTAGCCTTACTCAACACAAGATCAACGCTCGCGCCATCGCCCATCAGGAAGCCCGTTGCATCAATGGCTGCGTCTTTTGTCTTGCTCTTCGCTTGCGCTGTTGTTGTTTTCTTCTGGCCCTGGCGATCCAACTCAGCGGCCTTAACCTTAAGGGCGACCGCTTCCTTCTGCACCAGTTCCAAGGATTTTGAATAGTTTTCCTCTAACTCTTCGGTTAAGTCCGCTACGCGATCTTTGTAGATCGTAACTTGGGCGAGCAGTTGCTCGTAGCCCATGCGCGCGTCTTTAACTTCAATATTTTTGGCACCAATGCGTTCGCTATGATTCATAGCGAGACCCGAGCTAAAAAGTGTCCAGGCTCCAAGCACCATTCCTGCGAGCACGAGAAGAGCTTGCCGGTTGGTGGACAATCGTAACGTACGCATACGCTCGCCAGACCGAACGATAAGTTGCCGTTCCGGGAAAAATCTTTGAAGATTCTTTTGGATGCGGTTTAGACCGCGGTCCCTTGGATCAAACTTCGAGTGTTGCTTGCCCGAAAACACGCTCGCCCCTCTTTAACCTATGAAACCCTGTATGGCCGCCTCATTGAGCCAGTTAGTGTTTTACGAGGCCTAACAAAGTTTACGTTCTCGCGAATCTCCGTCGCAGTCGTTGCAATAGAAATTACGCACAAAATACCTACGCGCACCAGCAGGCACGCTGAAGCCGGTTATATCTTAACGACGGGTCAATCCCGCATTAAATCTGGGTTATCCCCACACAGCCAAGTCCATCCTGCCGATTTTAGGGGGCAAATTCAAAGGGAAAGTATAGATGGTCAGATGAGCTAGATATTCTAAATGAATGACTTAGCCGTGCTCACCTTTGGCGTTATGGTGCCAGGAGAGTCTAACAAACTATTAAATGGTGTATTTTGCCTTAACATACCCTTTTAATTGTGTTCTTACCTTAAAACTATATTATTTATCAATATCTTAGGTTTCTACTCGCATGACATCCCCTAGCGTCACAAATGATCACTCGAGGACCGCGCGCATCCGGGTGCTCTTCTTAAGCTGGTTTGGCTGTGGCTTACTCGGGAAGGCGCCGGGCACGCTTGGGTCGCTGGGAGCGGTTCCCGTTGCAGCCTTGATGGTCTGGACCTGGGGCCCAAATAGCCTGATTCTCGCCTCCATTCTCATTTTTTTCGCTGGATGGGTAGTGACTGCGGCCCATCTGAAAGGTGGCGGCGACACCAAAGACCCCCAATGGATTGTCATTGATGAGGTTGCGGGCCAGTGGGCGACCCTCGCCGCAGCTCCGTTTCATCCCGCATGGTATGCCATCGGCTTTTTGCTCTTTCGGGTCTTCGACATTTTCAAACCTTGGCCGGTGAGTTGGGCGGACAAGAAGGTGCCCGGGGCACTCGGCATAATGCTGGACGATATGCTCGCGGCCTTGTATGCCGCATTGTCATTGATAGCGCTTCAGTTTCTGTGGACCCACATTGCTTAGACAACCATATGACCGAACTGCCCGCTGACCTTCTCGATCTCGCAAAAGACGTTCTCGTGGCCGCGAAAGCGCGTGCAACCAAAATAACGACCGCGGAATCGTGCACTGGTGGCTTGATCGGTGGATGTCTCACCGCCATACCAGGATCATCCGCTGTCATCGAATGTGGATTTATCACCTACTCCGATGACTCAAAAACCCGGATTCTCGGTGTTCCCCGCGATGCGATTTCCGAAAACGGGGCCGTG